>UQBJ01000032.1 GCA_900539255.1 uncultured Campylobacter sp.
CATTTCCTCGCCGCCCCCACCGTGGGCTAGTTGAATTTCTTTCATTTTTTGCCTTGTTAAAAATACTAAATTTTTAGTTTAAACCATCATAAAAATATTTTAAAACATACTCATCAAATTCGTCAAAATCATCATTTTCTTTTAAAATATTTATTATACTTTCAATTCCTTGTTTGATAAAATATGCCAAAACATCATCAATACACAACTCATTATTTTCAAAATTAATAAATTTGTATTTATGTAATTTTTTAGATAGCATTCTAGGAAATCCAAATTCTTCAAGCGTAAAAACAACGGAAGGTAAAAAAGCATTTGATAGTTTTGTAACAAAAGGAGATATATCAACACTTGAGTACAAGACCTGAGCTAATATATTCATATCAGCAAACAATGATGAGATTTTAAATGATATATGGCTTTCAATTTCAAAAAAGCTTTCTAACGAAACATTCATTTCTTGTAATAATGTTGGGATATCTTTTTGCCAATTCAATGACATTTGTTTAATCAAATCAACCATATTTAGTTGCGATAAACCACTTCGTATATGAAATTGCGATATATTTGCCATAGTTTTTAATAAAAACCATTGATCGGGTTTGTTATCTAATAAATAAGAGAAAGCATTAGAATCTAAATTGGAATCGACTAACAATTTAGCTATTTCAATTATGATATTTTTATTATTTTTAAATTTTGAAAATTTTCTTAATTTTTCGTAAGATTCTGTGCCTATAATTTTTATTAGTTGAGTTTTGAAATTTTGAATTTCTTCTTGTTTATCGCTTGGTAATTCTTGTTGAATATCTTCATCTCCAATCATAGAATCGATGTTTATCTCTATTTCTAATACTTCTTCATTTTCTCTTGGTGGTTTTTCTAATAAAAATACCTTTCCAACAAAATATTGAAACATTCTGCCACTTCTTCCTAAAATGTTTTTATAAGTAAAACTATCCAAATTTGAAGTAGCTTTCTTATTATTCCACAATATAAGACTTTTAGCTGGAATGTTAATGCCTTCAATTAAAGATGAAGTCGATATAATAGTTTGAAGTCCATTAGGTTCTTCAAACAATTTAACTTGTATTTGTGATAAACATCGATGAAGTTTTCCATGATGAATTCCTACAGCTTTTTTTAAAGCATCTATTAAATAAAATTCTCCATAATGTTTTGATATCCATAGACAAAAATATTCTAGGAATTTTGGAAATTTACTAATATTAAAAGATGAGCGAATAATTATATCGCAAACATTTCTTATTTCATTTTGGCTTTTTGTATAAATAAGAGTTTTGTTATTTTGACTAAGTATCTCTACGAGTTTTATGTCCTTGCTAAATTTTTTTTCTTCATAGCTTTCAATAATATCAATAAATACAGTATTATTTGTCATTTGCATAAACCGCATACCTTTACATAAGTTATCATCTTGTTCAAATTTATCAATATTTGGACACAGATAATATCTTTGTTTAGATATTTTGGAGTATTTTAATATAGCATGCTGTAAAATTGACGCTCTATCTTTATCATATTTAGACGAAACTTTATAAAACTCGTCCACAATAAAAAAATCGAACTTAAATTCTTTATGTAAATTTTCAAAATATTCAAGAGCTCTTTCTTGTGGAAAGATTATTATATTTTTTTCTTGCAACTGTGACTTTGAGGTAGTAACAATATGATATTTGTCTCCAAATTTTCTAGTTAAACGCCTTCTTGTCTCATCCATTAAAGATATTGTAGGGACAATAATAAGGACATTTAAAGGTTTTTTTGTGGCAATTAGAGCATCTATAATAAAACTTTTGCCAAAGCTTGTAGGTGCTGAGAGGATTAAATTTTCTCCACTCAATAGTATTGTCAAAATTTTTAATTGTTCCCTATGCAAAACTTTTGGTTCTCGTTCTCCAACATTAGTTTTAAAACATTCACATACTAATTTATCATTAAATATAGCGGTATCTATATTAATATAAGGATATATACCGATCTCTCGTATTAAGTGGTTTAAAACTGGAATATATTTTTTTTTATTTCCTATTTTATCAAGCAATTTAAAAAGTTCATTTGCTCTATCTTGTTGATTGTCAATGTTAAAAATTCTTTGGCATTCATCAAAAATTTGTTCATAAGTCATTGAAAATCCTTAAATTTATTTCTTATTTGCTGAATTATTTCTTGTTTGTTTGGAATAGGAAACACAATAATATGAAATTTTATCTTTTCTATAAAGGGGATATTTTTTAGTTTGTTATTTAATTTTTGAGACATTATCTCGCACTTTTCTTTATGTTTGTTAATAAGTATGTTTTTATAAGTCGAATCAAACTCAACAGGCTGTTTTCTTAAATGAGCTTGTGTATATTCACACTCATAAATAATAGAAATAGGTATATGAAGAATTTTTTTTATCTCATCTAATGAAACCCTATCTGAAAGCATTTTTATAAAGGATTCTGAGTTATCACCTAAAAAATCTTTTATGTCATTTAAATTTGTAATAATGGAATTTTCTTTTCTTAATTTTTCATCTTGTAACATTTCAAAAACTGAATTACACGCTGAATTTATAGCACTATCTAAATCACTATAAAATTTAGACTCTCCAAGCCATAAATGATATTTTCCGCTACTACACAAAGTTATATGAACACCATCTGCACCTTTTACATAATCATTCTTGTTTTGCTTATAAAATATTTTTGGAACAATCGGCAAGGCATTGTAATATTCTTTTAAAACGCCATATAAAAATATTTCTCCCAATTCTGATATATTTTCGTCAATTTTTAAATTGGAAATAGATTTTTTAATTATACTCCAATGTTTTCCATCAAGTGCCTCAATTTCCTTTTTGGTTAATGCTGTTTCTTGTATATGATTTAAAATAAAATTTTCAAATTTATTAATTCTCCATTTATTACTTTCAAAATCATTAGCGATGGATAATATTGCATAGTTATCAAATAATTCTTTATTAAAATTAACGAGCCAATTATCAAGTAAAATTTCAAATTCAACCTTATCTTTGTTGTATTTGGTATAAGTGTGTTTCAAAATTTAATCCTTTTTAGACTTTATACTTTGTAATTATACTATATGTTTTCTACTTTAGTTACCAAACTCTATCAAAAAATATCTAAATCTTTGCCAAAAAGTGCTTTGGCGACAAAAACGCCGTTTGTGTCCCCGCAAGCATCGTTAAAGCCTTGCAAGTCATCATTTGCTAGATAGGCGTTTGCGATGATATAGTCTTTTATCTGGCTTAAAAATTCAAGCTAAGCGGGGTTAAAATTCACGCCTCTTTGGATTTGGCGTCTCTTAAACAGCTCGTAAGCGCGAATTTGCCACGCTAGCAAAGTCGCGCAACTCATCATCAAAGCCTAGCTCAAAACGCACGAGCTGGATAAGATTTGTAAGCTTTATTTGCGTGCTTTTTAGGGGCTTTACGGGCTTTGTTTGTGCGCTGTTGCGTGCGGTCGTTAAGTATAAGCAACTTGCTGCTAGCCCCTAAAATTTAGTTTTTGTGTGGCTCTTTTATAATTTTAACTCATAAGGTCGTTCCCAGCCTAACCTATCATTAGGCACAAAGAAGAAGTCCCAAGCATTAAAAAATAATAATTTATAGCCTTTTGATTCAAGCAATGCTATGATTTTCTCACTCGCTTCTGCTACATTATTATGCTCGATTGCCATTAGCGAAAAAGTATATTTGTCGAAGTCTATGCCTTGCAACGCTTCAAGCTCGCCTCCCTCAATATCCATACTCATAAAATCAATATGTGTAATGCTTGGATAATTTGCCATAATCTCGCCAAATGTAGCTGTTTGCACATCGACATATTGCAGTTCCTCATTGCGCCCACCTTCATATTGCATTCTATTGCGGTGATTGTCGGTCAAATTTATCTCTAAACTATCAAGCCCATCGCAACTTGTAATCGCCATTCTTGTTTTTCCTATATTTTTAGAAAAAACCGCTAAATTATAACAATTGCACTTTCGATTTCTGCGTAGCTTTTCAAAGGTTTTTGGGTTTGCTTCCACACAAAAACCTTGCCAACCGATATTTTCAAATAATAGCGTATTAGAAATATTAACACCATCATTTGCGCCAATATCAACATAAAAGCCATCTTTTTTGCCATTGTGAATAGCATAAGCAACTAAATCCGCACCGAGCTGTGAGTAGGATTTGGGGTGGTGATGGAGATTGGAAAACGCGCTTTGAAATGTGATTTCAGTTTTCGCATCAATCCTACTGATTTTAGCATCTAAAACCGCGAGTTTAGTTTCTATCCTAGAAAGGCGATACCCCCCCCCCACTATACGAGAGTATCTTTTTGTCAAAAAGATAAAAAATTCGGCGATTTCCTATCTTTTCTTTACGAAAAATTTTTGGCATTTTTGCTCCTTTTAAGTTTGTGATGACAAATCATAGCATAATTTCAGTTAATAAAACAAAAAATTTAGCATTTTTTTCAATTCACTTTCGCATATTTATAATAAGCCGCGCAAGCTCCCTCGCCTGATACCATACAGCTGCCTATGGGGCTTTTGGGCGTGCAAGCCTTGCCAAAAACCTTGCATTCATAGGGCTTTGCAAGCCCTTTTAAAATTTGAGCGCATATACAAACCTTGCTTTCGCCTTTGCTTACAACAGCGCAGTCAAAGCGTTTTTCGGCATTTAGCTCGTCAAATTCAGCCCTTAATCTCAGCCCACCATTTTTGATAAATCCAAGCCCGCGAAATTCAAAATCACAAGGCTCAAAATACCTATTCACCATAGCTTGCGCCTTTTTGTTGCCCTCTTTGGTAACGGCACGGGAGTATTGATTGACAACCTCAAATTTGCCCTCGTTGCACTGCCTAACGCATTCTAACACGCTTTGCATAATATCCACAGGCTCAAAACCGCTCACCACAATGGGCGTTTTGAATTTAGCCGCCAAAGGCTCGTATATCTTGTATCCTGTGATGACGCTTACATGAGATGGTCCTAAAAAGGCATTTATCTTTGCCTCACCGCTTTGCATTATCGTATTTATAGGCTCTGGCACAACTATGTGGTTGATATGAAAAAAGACATTTTTTAGCCCCATTTCAAGCACCTTTTCAAGCAAAAGCGCGCTCATCGGCGTGGTAGTTTCAAAGCCTATGGCGTAAAAAATTATGTTTTTATCAGCATTTTGCGTGGCGATTTCTAGCACTTCAAGGGGCGAGTAAAGGGCGCGCACATCAGCACCTTTGGCGCGCAGTTCAAGCAGTGAGATGGTGCTTCCTGGCACTCTCAACAAGTCTCCAAGCGTGCAAAAAATGGTGTTTGGCATACTTGCAAGCTTTATCGCCATATCAATGCGAGCGCGTGGCATCACGCACACAGGGCAGCCCGGTCCGTGTATCAAATTCACGCTTTTTGGCAAGATGGACGGCAGGGCAAATTTCATAATGCTGTGCGTGTGTCCGCCGCAAATTTCCATTATGTTTATGGGGCTTTGCGCTTCTTTTTCGATAAGCCTTGCGTAGGCTAAAATGGTATCCTTGTCCCTAAATTCATTGATAAAATTCATTTTTTGCCTTTATTTTGTATTTTGGTATAAATTTTACACACTTTTGACAAAGCATAACTTCTCTTTGTGTTTTTAGATAAATCTACAAATTTTTAGTATGGATTTTAAAATTTACTCAAAATTCGCGGATTTGTAGTTTATCTTTCTAACAAAAATAAATACTCTTTGTGTGTGTTGTCATCATTTACCCACTCATAGCTCCACCGCATCGCACTCATCACATTTTTTTTATAATCAATCTCGCGCGCATCTAAAAGTCGCCCATTTAGGCTAATAATTTCTTGCAGTTCTTGTTTGCTTGCACGCCCACCAGAGCTATATGAGAGCAAGATATAGCGTGCATTTGTGTTAGCAATAAGCCGCTCAATCGCCCTCATAGCGATAAATTTATTACTTTCGTCTCTTTTAAATTCTTCAAATATACACGGAAATGCTGTATCTCGTGAGTCTTCACGGCGATTTGCCTTACCAAAAACGCGTGGTTTATCGTTTAAAATCACACTTTTATAAAAATGATAATATGCCTTATAACGCACACGGCTAGGGGGCATTTTTTCATTATTTGAACCATAAGGCGGGTCAAAATACACTAAATCATAAAAGTTTGTTATAGTTTTAAAAGCATCGCTTTTTATTACACGATTTTGAGTTTTTGGCGCAAAACGGCGTGGAAGTTTTAAAAAAAGGTCATTATAAGAGCGTTTGCACCAGCCAGAAAGGTAAGAAGCATAATGTCCCAAAGTGTTATCCACACAATCAAGTGCTAAAATAAGGCTTGTTAAAAGCACGGCTTTGTCTGTGAAATTTAGGTCAAATTCATCAATTTTGTCGCGAATAGCGTCAAGTTTCATCGTGTTTTTAAGTTGAAATGGTCGTTTGCCAGCCTCATTTTCTCCACCATAATGCTGTGAAAACCAGCCAAAAGTGCCTTTTAGCGAATTAAGTTCATCTATGAATTTTTGATAAAACTCATTTGGTTTTGTTGAAAGCAAATAACAATGTCCAAAAATTTCCGAATACTCTGCTATGTCATTTGCACTTGTATCAAAGCCAAGTTGAGAAAATGCTTGTGCTACACGCGTTGTGCCACTAAAAGCATCAAGTGCTGTGCGAATTTTGAGTCCATTGATGATTTGGATAATGTGCGGTAGAATTTTTAATTTTGAGCCAACATATTTTATGCCCTCAGTTTGTGGCACTTGTAAATCATCAAAAAGACTTGTTTGCGGAGTTTGCACACGCATTAAAATTGATTTTTGCTGTGTGCTAGACATTTTTGCCTCGTTTCAAGTCGTCAATATCGTTTTGTAAAATCAAATTTGCTTGTTCGTGTCCCTTTTTAGTGCTGTTTAAAGCTAAACAAAAGAGTTTTAGTAGCGCAACATTATGTTCATAAGAAAGCCAACCTGTAAGGCTTTTAAAATAAGTATTTGCGTGAATAGTATGTGTCCAAAAGCCTCTTTGTAGCGCATTTGCCGCCGCACCGCCATAACGCACCTCGCAAATATAATTTCCATCTTTATCGATAAATATATAAATAGGGTGTTTGCGACCCTTTCCTTCGACAATGCTTTTGCTTGTGCTATCGTATTTATATCCCTCATCTATGCGTAAAATTTGTGTTGTGTTTTGGTGCATTTTTTCAAAATCAAATACCATTATATTGCACTCTTTTAGGGCTTCGCGATAGATAAGTGGCATTAAATTTAACGAATTTAAAGATGAAAATTCTTTTGAATTTAAAATTTCTTTTATCTCTTTTGGAGAAATGATACTCTTACCATATTTTGATAACTTTGGAAACATTAAGCCATCTTTGTCAGTAGAAAGTTGCAAAGGTCCATCACCGTATGCTTTAAGACTAACAGGAATTTGTATCTTTGTCAGTTCATTAATGATGACAATATCCTCTTCGTGTTCTTTGGCACGAAACAAATCCTTGCCCGTGTGTTTGGCGTTAAAATCATACATAAATTGATTAACAAACTCGGTAATGCCTATCTCTGCTAAGTCGCCGTGTGTTTTGTTGCCGACAAGTCGCATAGTAAAGATATTTGAAAGTGTGTTTATAATCAAATCTCTTCTTTTGTCAAGTAAGAGTTTAAAACGCTCCAAAAAATCATTGTAGGGCATACTTATCCTTTTTTTATCTCTAATATAATTTTTGCACTTAATTTAATCACAATTTTATTGTAGATTATCAAAAAGCCGTGAATTTTTAAAATTTTATAATTTAAAATTACACCACAAATTTACAAACAAAATACAAAAAATTCAATTCAAACCTCAAAAATAAAAAATTTATGAATTTTTACAAAAAATTCACGCAAAATTCAGCCCTTACTCAACGCATTTAAGCCCAAATCGCCCTCGTTTTCGGCTATGTCGCCATTTTGCATAGCCTCAACTATGCCCTTGTAAGTTTTTATGCTTTCAAGCGCGAATTCCTTGTCGATTTTTTCCATAGCCACGCCCACGTGGATAAGCACGAAATCCCCAACCTTACAAGGCTCGCTTATCAAGTCCAAACTCACGCGCCTTTTCACGCCCAAAGTTTGCACCAAAGCGTTGTTTAGCTCATCGATTTCTAAAATTTCAGACGGGATTGAAAGGCACATCAGCAAAGCTCCTTTTTAAGCTGCAAAAATTTAAGCCACAGCTCTAAATTTGTGCCACTTTTTACATCTAAAACGATGATATCTACTTTTGGATTGAGTTTTTTGCACTCTTTTGTGGCTTTTTCCGTATCAAAATCAAAGTGAGCGGCTAAATCAGCCTTTGAGATGATGACTAAATCAGCCTTGCGAAACATTACAGGGTATTTGGCTGGCTTGTCATCGCCCTCAGTTACGCTTAAAAGCACGACATTTAAATGCTCGCCCAAGTCGTAGCTGGCTGGACACACGAGATTGCCGACATTTTCGATGAAAAGCAAGTCCGTGTCGCCTAAATTTAAATGGTGTAAGGCATTATGCACCATAAAAGCGTCCAAATGACAGCTTTGTCCTGTGGTGATTTGATAAGCGTTTGCGCCCGCTTCGCGCACTCTTTTGGCGTCATTTTCAGTCTCTAAATCGCCCTCTATCACGCTAATGCCGAATTTTCCTTTAAAGGCTTTGATTGTAGCTTCTAAAAGCGTGGTTTTGCCACTGCCCGGCGAACTCATTAAATTTAGGCAAAGCACGCGGTTTTCGTTAAAATGCTCTCTGTTGTGCTGAGCTTGTGCGTCATTTTTACTCAAAATCTTGCCGATAACCTCGATAGTCTTTTGCTCAGTAAGGGTAGGGTGAGCGTGAGTATGCTCGTGCGCTTGGCTGTGATGATGAGTATGTTCGCCCAAATCACCGTGCGAATGAGTGTGTGAGTGTTCGCCGTGTTCGTTTAAATTCATACTGCAACCGCAATCTTTACACATTTTTGTCCTTTGTTTTTTGCCTTTGATTATAGCGAAATTTTGGCAAATTTGCTTAAATTTTTTGCGTTTTGCCTTTCATTAACCAAAAAAGTGCATAATTACACGAAATTTATTTTTAAAGGACAAAAGGTGAAAAATCTTACTAAAATCAGTGTGGCGGTAAATGCTATAAATGTAGCAAAAGTAGGCGTAGCAAGTGCCTTAATCGGTGCTGGGTTGTTTTTGAGTGCTTGGTGGGGGCGGCGATGAATTTAAGCCGAGTAATGATACGGAAAAGGCTGAATTTGCTTTGGTTAAAGCAAAATATCCTGATGCTAAATTTTTGAGCTATGAGGCGGCGAAAAAAGAGCTAGGCTCTACGAGTTCTAGGAATTTCAAAGAATGTCTAAAAAGTAATACATATTTTGCCAAATTACCCAATGGTGAAATAAAAATTTCAAAGGTTTATGTTTTAGATTCTGGGGATTTTGAAGTTGAGGAAGTATCTTTTAAGGATTTAAAAAGACGAATGATTGCGTGCTTTGAGGATTAAATCATTTTAATCAAGGCGGAATTTAATTCTGCCTTGACTTCTAAAATTTACAATTTTCTACTATACTTTCAATTTTAAATTCTACAAAGGACTGCAATATGGATAATCAAACAAAATTAGATAGGTGGAATGTTGTAAAAAAGCATATAGATAGCAGCACAACTAGACAAAGAGTTGAAATTCAAAGGATTTATTGGGTAAGTATAGGGCAAAATGTCGGTAGTGAAGTGTATGGCAAGGGCAAGGATTTTGCTCGTCCCGTTTTGGTGGTAAAAGTGTTTTTCAATGATACATTTTTGGGTGTGCCGCTTACAAGTAAGGCGAAAAATAAAACGGGTAGGCTTTATTATAAATTTATCGATAGTAAAAATAGGCTACAAGTAGCACTTTTGGGACAAATAAGGATTTTTGACATTAAGCGAGTGGCAAATTATATCAGCAAGATAGAAAAGAGCGATTTTGAAAAGATAAGGGAAAAAATTCAAAAAGAGATTGTATAAAAAAATACCCCCGCACAAAGACGGGGAAACCTACCCTTGCGGGCAAGCCGATTTCTCTCATTGCTGAAAGATGAAAACGAGCAAATTATAGCACAAAATAAATTTAATGTCAAATTTATGCGCTGTGTATTTGCCCTTTTCTTAAAAAGTGCTAATGAATGCTTTAAAGACACGCCAAAAGTCCTTTTAGAAAAAGGCATAAAAATTCAACCTTAAAAATCAAGGCTTAAATTCAGCACACAAAGGGCAAGTTGCAAGAAAATTGCAAAAGCCCATAAAAAGCCAAGCACGAGCAAGCTAAAACCCAAGCAAACGCAAATTACAAAAAGCAAAAGCGCAGAGCAAACTAAAACCCCAAGCAAGCCTTAAAAATCATCAAAAGTAATGCTTCCTTTGGAGTAGTTTGTAACCTTGCTTTCAAAGAAATTCGCCTTTTGGTCGTTAAATTTAGAAAACTCATCTACCCATTTTATCGGGTGATGAGCGTTGTAAAGTTTGTCAAGGTGAATCGCCACAAGCCTTTGGTCGATGAGATAGTGGATATACTCTTCGATGATATCGTCCGTAAAGCCCATAATCTGGTTTTGCGTGATATATTTGCCCCATTTGATTTCAAGCTCGCCCGCCTTTTTAAACATATCATAAATGGTGTCGATATTTTGCTGATGAAATAAATCCGCCCTCTCAACGCGCACTGAATTTATCATATTTTGAAAGAGTAGCAAGTGCGTTATCTCATCGCGTTGGATAAAACGCACCATCTGCGCAGAACCTAGCATTTTGCCCGCACGCGCTAACGCATAAATAGCCGTAAAGCCGCTGTAAAAGTAAATGCCCTCTAAAATTTGATTTGCTACCATCGCAAGCAAAAGTTTGTTGTCATCAACATCGCCCGCAAGTTTCTCGTAAAGGCTTGATATAAAGTCGTTTTTCTCGCGCAGGGTTTCATCGTGCTTTTCCATCTCGTAAATCAAATCCGTGTTTTCGCAAATGGCTTCAACCATTACCGCATAGGACTTTGAGTGGTTTGCTTCCTCATAAGCTTGACGCGCTAAAATCGCATTTATCTCGGGCGCTGTTATGTAGGGGTTTATGTTGTCAGCTAGGTTGTTTGTCTGAAAGCTGTCCATTGAGATGAGCTGAGACCACACCAAATCATACATTCGCTTTTCAGCCGCCGTTAAATTCATCTTGTAATCCAACGCATCTTTTGTCGTATCCACTTCGCGCGGAAACCAAGTGTTTGCCTCCATCAAATCCCAAAGTTTTAAAGCCCATTGATACTTGGCTTTTGTGAAATTCAAAATCCCGTGCGGATTGCCCTCAAAAACGCGTCTGTCTGTCAATGACTCGTTTGAACTTGGGTTGTAAATTTTTTTTCTTTGCATTTTATACCTTTCTTACAATGCAACTTTGACTCAGCAAATCGTGCAATGCCAAGCCGTCCTTTCTTAAAAAGCTCATCAAAAGCCCAAATAGCAACGATGCGCTAATTAAGAACGCTATATATCTTAGGATAACCCTAAGAAAACTCAGTTTCCGTCCCTTTTTTATGTCTATCAAATACAAATCATAGGCTTTAAGCCCCGGGCTTTGCGCCTTTGTGCTTAAAAAAAGAGCTTGGACTACGCCAAAAAAGGCACTGCAAGCAAAAATCACCGCTTGGTTGCCTAAAAAAGCCTCTTTCGAGCCTAAAACAAAATAACAAACATACAAAACAGGCACATAGAGCAAAAAAATGTCTATCAAAAAGGCTTTTGCTCGCTCAATCCTTGATGCGATTTTTGCTTTTTGCTTTGTGGGTGCACTCTGCCCTACTTGTGCGGAGCTGAGCGTGCTTGGCGCTTTGCTTTGGCGTGCTTGCTTTTGAGCTTGCTCTTGCAATCGCTCTTGTTTTTGCGTTTGAGCTGTTGCTTGCGCCTGCTTTAAAGTTGCCTGCCCTTTGCTTTTCATCACCCTGCAACCTGCTTTGAATTTTTGTCTTTGGGTGAATTTTACTTTAAATTTCTTAACAATTTATTAACTTATATTTTATTTTGGTGCGAAAGGCTTGTTTTTTGCTAGGCTTGCCATCTTGCTGGACGAATGTGTGAGCGCGACTTTTTAGCCACTTTTTTGCGGAGTTAAGCTATTCTTTATAAGTTGGATATTTCACTATCGCTCAGTATATAAAATTTAGTCAGTATGAAAATTTTACAAATTATGACGGCGGACTTTGTCATTTAAGCACAGCGAAGTATCCGCTAGAATTTACTCAAAGCTCGTTCTATGCGTTGCCATTCTTGTGGCGAAAGCCTGTAAATGCTGATACTTTCAAGGCGTGATAAAAGCAAGTCGCTTTTTGCCACGCCGCTGTCGTTTTTGCCTATGTCAAGCGTGGTGAGTGCGCTTTTGGCGATGAGTGCGCGCCCGTCATCTTTGGTGCGAATGCCCCACACAGCGTGAAATGCGGCGTTTTTGCCCTTTGTAACGCCCACAAAAAGCATAATATGCCCTTTAAGATAAAGCAAAGTCTCGTAAGGCTTGGCGTAGCGGGCGATGAATTTGAGCTTTTGCTCGTTGTTTAGGTGGCTTATGTCAAAGCGCGTCCAGCCTGAAAACTCGCTTTGAGCCAGAGAGTTGCGCGGCAAATACGCCCCAAAAGCCGCGAAAAAGTCCCTTGTAAGCGCTGAGCAATCGCGTTCAAAATCATACCCGCCCCAACCATAAGGGCGGTTTAAAAGCTCATTTATCAAGGCTTTGACATTAAAATCACCCCACATAAGCGGAAAAGGCTCGGCGTTTTGAGCCGAAATTTCATAGCTCACCGAGCCAGCTTGCCCTTTGTAACGCCCATTTGACAGCTCATCATAAGCGTAAATCGCCCCTATGCGCGCTTCAAAGACAAAGTCGCCTCGCTCATTATGCACGGCAAGGCGTTCTGTTAGGGGCGTGATGAAATTTGAGTTTTCATAATGCCTAGCCTGTGCGTTTGAAAGCGGCTCTAAATGCGCTGCTAGCACAAATCCCCAGCCCGATTCGCTCAGCACAAAGGCGAATTTTTTATCAAGCGTAAAGTGCGAGATAAGCACGGGCGAGCCGAAATTCAGCACGCTATCAAGGGCGTAGTCAAAGGGAACGCCCTCGCCTTGCTTGAAAGGGTCTTTTAAAATCGCCGTTTGCACGGGCAGGTTTTTCAAAAAGCTGTTTTGCGTGATGATAGCCTTTTGTTTGAGTGTCAAAAATGCCTGTGTGTTGGCGTTTGAGATAGCTTTTGTAAAAAAGTTTTGCGGGATAATTTGCTTGTTAAAAAAATAATACCGCCCATTTAAATAGCCATCAAAAGCCCAAAAAATAGCCTTTTTGTCTAAATTTCGCCCCTTAAAATGCCACGCGGCAAAGAATTTAGCCTTATAAGCCTTATCATCAAGCTGATATGAATCCTTAACCGCGCCCAAAATGCTCGTGCTTTGTTTAAGCGTCAAAGTCGCATAAGGGCTAGCCTTATCAGCACAAGCGCAAAACAAAAAAGCTAAAAAAAACGCAAAAAAACACCGCATACAAACCCCAAAATAAAGAAAAATCGTTATAATTATAAAATGAATTTGGTTAATCAACTTGAAAAAATTTTAGAAAATGACAATGTCTTTTTGAGCGGTGGGGCGGGCGTTGGCAAGTCCTATCTTACAAACGAGCTTAAACTTGCTTACAAAAAGGCGGGCAAAAATGTCATCTCGCTTGGCTCTACGGCGATTTCAGCCTTTAATGTGGGCGGCGTTACCCTGCATAGCTTTTTTGCGCTTGCACTTTGCGCGAATTTGCACGAGCTGGTGCTTTTGGATAAAAAGCAAAAAGACAAGCTCAAAAAGCTCAGCAAAGTGCTAAAAAGCCTTGATTTGCTCATTATCGATGAAATTTCTATGGTGAGTGCGGAAATTTTTGATTTAATCGCTTACAGACTAAGGCACAGCGACTTTGCGGGTAAGGTGCTTGTGGTGGGGGATTTTTTTCAGCTGCCCCCTGTCTTAAAGCAAGAGCAAAAGGCGCAAAATTCGCTTTTTAAGGGGTATTATGCCTTTTCATCACTTTCGTGGGCGGACTTTAAATTTAAAAATGTGCTTTTAAATGTCGCCAAACGCACGAGCAACAAGCGGTTTTATGAGTATCTTTCTTTGATGAGAAAGGGCGCGGTGAGTGATGAAATTTTAGCTTATTTTGAAAAAATGTGTATCAAAGCTGGCGAGCTAAACGCCATAAGTGATGAATTTACCTTGCTTTGCGGCATAAACAAAAAGGCGGATTTGATAAATGAGCAAAAACTTGCTAAAATTGACGGAGATTTGCTTGTTTTTAAGGCTTTGCGTGATAAAATCGATGAGAATTTGGACGATAAAACCTTTGAGAAGTGGATAAAAAGTTTGAGCGTGCTTGATGAGTTGCGCTTGAAAGTGGGGGCGAAGGTGATTTTTTGTGTCAATAACTACGAAGCTGGGTATTACAACGGCGAGCAGGGCGAAATCACCGCCGTTGAGAGTGAAGACGGCAAGGCATTTATCAAAATCACCAAAAGCAACGGCGTGCAGATAAAGCTCGCGCGATACACTTTTTTGCTTGAAGATTTTAGCGAAGATGGCGAGGTGCGAGCGACTTTCTCGCAGTTTCCTATAAAGCTAGCTTATGCCATCACCATACACAAGTCGCAGGGTATGAGTATAGAGCGGCTGGTGTGCGATATAGACAACATTTTTGAGAACGGGCAGCTTTATGTCGCGCTTTCGCGGGCTGTGGAGCCAAAGAATTTGCGGATTTTTTACTCACGCGCGGACAAGTTTCGTCCGTATTTTGCGGGCGCGCTTAAATTTGACAAAAGCGTGCTTGAATTTTACGCTCAAAGTGAGTTTGTGAATTTAAAAGAAAAGGACACAAAATGACAAAATGGCTTTTAATAGGGCTTTTGCCCTTGTTTGTGTATGCGGAGAGCTTGAAAATAGAGCATTTGCGCACGGAGCTTTACAGCAAGGCAGCCGAAAACACGCTCAAAAAAATCGAGCTGTCCTTAGAATTTGAAGGCGAAAATTTACGCGCGAACGAAAACAGGCTTTTAGACTCCACAAACACCGTCATAGCGAGCTTTTTTTACGAGGACATTTTCACGGAGCTTGGCAAAATGCGCTTTAAAGAGGCTTTGAGCAAGTTTGCCAGCTCGCATTATGGCATAAGCGTCAAAAATGTCTTTATCTTGTCGCTCAAAGGCATAGAGAGCTTTGATTTGGACGAGCTAAAAAGCTTTTTAGAGGACAGCGAAACGCCTGCAAACACGAGAAAAAGGCAACTCAAAAAGGCTTTTAAAGAGTCAAATTCAAGCGCAAAAGCCACGCCAGCGCCTAAAAATGCGCCTTTGCAGAATTTTAGCGCAAAACAAAGCGTTCAAATTCCGCCCTTGCCAAATGTGAGCGCCTTGCTTGATGATAATGCAGCAGGCGGTGCTTTAAATGCCTTGTTAAGCGGTGCTAGCGGCGCAAACGCTTTAAGCGATGAAGCCTTAAACGCACTGCCTGCGGCTGCTTTAAAGGCTCTGACAAAGGGCGGTGCTTTAAATGGCGTTTTGCCTGACAACGCCGCGCTTATCAACAAGGCTTTGTCAAACAAAGCGTTGCCAACAAACAATGCGCTTAATGCTTTATCGGCGAGTGATGCTGTTTTTGATTTGAGTGTCGATGACATAAATCCTAAAATTTTACCCC
Organism: uncultured Campylobacter sp.; assembly: GCA_900539255.1. Lineage (GTDB taxonomy): Bacteria > Campylobacterota > Campylobacteria > Campylobacterales > Campylobacteraceae > Campylobacter_D. Next base: position 15,753 of record UQBJ01000032.1, read on the forward strand.
TACCCGATATAGAGCTAGTAAAGGACATACCGCCACAACCCATAAAGCTAAAAGACGGCAACTTCACGGGAGTTAAAAAGTAAATTTAGGCTAAAAGGTTTTTTGTAAATAATTTTATTTGTAAATTCGCTGTCCTTTGGAGCAAATTTTGCAAGATTTGCAATCAACTGACATTTTATCATTTCAAGCCGTTTTGCTCAAAACAGCCCCGCAAGCCCTAAATTCACGCAAAATTCAAATCTACTCATCAAGTCTAGGCAATTTAAAGCTCAAAGCCCATATCAAAGCTATAATCCACGCAACCCCTGTCCAGCCCAAAAACAAAGTAAAAAGCCATATAGCACCAGAATTTGGGTGCGCCTTGCTTGAAGCGATAATGGCGGGTAAAACATAGGCTAAACAAAATGCAACAAAAACAAACACTTCCATTAAATTATTTTACACCCTTTTCGTTCAATGCCTTATAACAATCACAACCCATTTGCTCACCTAAATCACAAGATTTACCGCAAAATTTCTTTGCCGTTGATAAATTTTGTTTGACACCCAAGCCATTTACATAAAAAGCACCCAAATTATAGCAAGCGTGGGCGCTATCTAAATCACAAGCTTTTTTAGCGTATTTGGCTGCCATAAATATGTCTTGTTTTACCCCTTTTCCGTCCCTATAAGAATCACTCAAATAAGAACAACTTGCTCCAAAATTTAAATCACAAGATTTTTGATAGAATTTAACGGCTTTAACAAAACTTTGTTTTACACCTTTTCCTTCCCAATAAGAATTACCTAAATTCGCACAACCTTGTGCACTATTAAATTCTTTACACGCTTTTTCGTAGTAATTTGCAGCTTGTTGATGATTTTTAGCATATCCATAAATGACGCCTATATCGCTACATTCTTCTTTACCACACTCTTTTACGCTTGGTAATACTTTGACAATTTCTTCGCACGAAACTTTATCTTTGTTTTGAGTGCAATCATTGTATAATGTCTCCGCAAGGCAACTGTATTCAACAAACAAGCAATCATCGCAATCATCACTTGTATGTTTTTTCACGCATTGTTCAAAAACTTTTGAAAAAGCGGCATTTTGTTTGTCATCTATTTGTTTGCTAGCTACCTTTTCATCGCTCTTTGTCGCACAGCCTATCATCAAAAATCCAAACACCACACACAAAAGAAATTTTTTCATTTTACCCTCTTTTAAATGCAAATGTTATTTTACTCTTTTTGAGCTTAAATTCAAGCCAAATTCTATGAATTTAGCGATTTTCCTTTGAATTTTGACAAAAATTCGCACAACTTTCGCAAAAATTCACTTCAAAATTTAAGCAAGGCGTAAATTCTCCACATTTGCCTTTGCAAATTCACGCTTTTTGCGCGAATTTCTACACCGCAAACTTGCTGTTTCGCACTCCATTTTCCGCGCTTACGAGCCAAAGCCCCCTGAATTTGTCGCTTTTTGTCCGCCGCCAAAAAAGCCCGATTTGCCTGCGTTTCCAGCCCTTGCGCCTTGCTGGTTAAAGCTATTTACGCTTCGTTGATACGCGCTTTGATTAGAAAACGCCCCGCGCTGATTTGCGTTGAAATTTGGGTTGTTGAAAAGTTTTGAGCCTATGTAGCTGCCGATTATCGCACCCGCCGCACTTGCGAGCAGTGCCTCGCCCAAAGAAAGCCCGCCACTGCTTAGTTGAGCGTTATCTTGTGTGAGTTTAGAAGTGCCGTTGTCGATTTTTGCTTCTTCTGCTTTGAGCAAAGCATCCATTTCTTCTTTGCTCAAAATGCGCTCGCTCCCGTCAAGCTGCCGTAAAATCACGCGTGTCTCATCGCTTGGATACTGGTCTTTTATCTTATACTCGCCCTTTGACACCTCTTCGATGATGACAAATGCGCCCTTTGCTTGGGGTGCTTCTTGCTTTACACCCTCGTTGCCACAGCCTGCTAACGCCCCAGCTGCAACAGCGCTCAAACCGCCTAATGCCGTGAGTTCAAGGATTTTTTTGATATGTTTCATAGTTTTTCCTCGTGGAATTGATTTGGCTAAATTCTAGCTAAAATTTGCAAATTTAAAAGCGTGTTGAAAGAAATTTTGAGTAAAACAGGCGCAGCCTAAGCCACGCCCTAAATTTCAAAGCCTTGACTCGTATCGCCTTAGCATATATAAGCGTTTGAGCATTTTTTTGCGGGCTGAGATTTTTTGCTTTTTGCGTATCTCAGTCATCGGCTCGAAAAAGCGTCTAGCACGCACTTCGGTAACGACAAGGTTTCTATCGACTTGTTTTTTAAACTTTCGGTAAGCTTCTTCAAAGCTTTCGTTTGGATGCACCTTAATTCCGGGCAAGGTCATCACCACCTTTCTTTTTAAAATAAAAGCAAAAGTATAGCATAAAATTTGTAAATGCTTTGAATTTTTGCCTCATTTGTGTGTAAAATTTAAATTCATCTCAAAAAATTCAAAAATATAAGCTTAATCTTAGAAATTTTTAGTATAATCACGCATTAAATTTGACATAATAAAGGATAAAATATGGTTGTAAGGGTTGAAAATCCAAACGATAGAACGGCTTATTTAGAGCTAAACCGCGATGACATAGAGCTTTTGCTTGAAGAGTTAGTGCTGCATTACGAAAATTTAGACCAATTCATCGATGCTTTTGACTTGCTTGAAGTAACCTCAAAAGTGGGCGATGACTTGAACGAATAATCCAAATTTTAAAAAACTGCCTTTTTAATGCCCTAAAATTTGGGCTTTAAAAATTTTTTTATCAATACAACTTGGATATTGATAACTTTTATCTAAATTTAAGATTAAATTTGCTAAACTCTCACAAAAATTTTTTGATTTTATCAAAAATATATCAAATTAAGGACGAAATAATGCGACAAATTTTGTTGATAATGCTTATATTTATAGGCTTTGCCTTTGCGCAGGAAAAAGACCATATCGCTGGGGCGGAGTTGATTAAGGGGCTTTTAAACGATAGCGTTGAGCTATACAAGCAAGGCAAGGCTGATGAGGCAAAGATGATGAGTGATAGCGTGTATTTTCAGCACTTTGAGAGTATGGAGGGCGACATAAGCATAAATTTAGGGCGCAAAGCCTACAAAATGGAGCGCAAATTCAAAAATTTAAGCCGTATGTATAAGGAAAAGCAAGACATTAAGCGCGTTCAAGCCCTTGTTGATGGGCTTATTTTTGATTTAGACGAGGTTGCGCCCATCATACAAACGGGCTTTCGCCTTGTGGCTGAAAAAAGTGATGATGGCAAAAGCGATGCCGAGATAGACGCACTTTACGCAAAAAATCAGCAAAAGCAGCAAGATGAAGCGGCGGCTATCTTTGCGGCTTTAAGCAAAGCGGCAAGTGGCGAAAATTCAGCTTCTAACACTTTAATAAATTCAGCAAATGACGAAAAGAGCTTAGCTCAAAATGCGCATTCTGCACAAAACGAGAATTTTCATCAGCAAAATTTAGACAAAAGAAATTCAAGCACAGCACAAGATGACTTCAATTTAAATGAAAACAGCACTCAAAATTTAGCAAATTCAAGCCCCGCACAAGGCGAAAAATCCGCCCAAAGTGAAATTTTAGCCCAAAGCGAGCAAAACGCCGTTGATACGACTATCAGCGAAGAATTGCAAGCAGCTTATGGCTTGCAGCCAAAGTTGCAGTTTTTAATCGACAACATTTCCTTTAAATTTTCACTCGCCGCTAGTGAATTTAAGCACGGGCAAATTCAAGCCGCCAAAGACGCGCTGAATTCAGCTCTTTTTGAGGATTATCGCAACACGCAAGCCGAAGTTGTCGTCAATCAGCACACCACAAAGGGGCTAAACAAAAGGATTCAGCGCGGTATCCGTGCGCTCATCGTTAAAATGGACGATGAAAATTTGACAGAAAAAGAGCTGAGAAACGAGCTTGAAAAAGTCGAGGAGCTTGTAACGGACGCCTTTTCGCAAATCCCAAGCGAACAGCTTTCGCGCATAAAAGTAGCGGGCTTTGATGAGAGTGTAAATTCAGGCAAGGATTACGCTAAGGTCGCCAACGACATAAAAATCGCCCTTGATGAGATTTTAAAGGATTATGTGGGCTTTAATCAAGGCAGTATCAACGCCTTGCAAAGCGTGTATTTGGACATTTTTGAAGCAAGCGGTATGGAAAACAAAATCGGCGCGGTTGATAGCGGTATAAAGCTCAAAATCGAAGCGCAGTTCTCACAAGGCGTGGCGCTCATTAAGGCAAGTGCGCCAAAAGAGGAGCTACAAAAGAGTTTTGACGCGCTCAACACCCTTGTGGCAGGAATGCTTGATAAAATTCAAGACTCAACGCCCGTGTCGCTCTTTATCTGGGCTTTTGGTATCATCATAAGAGAGGGCTTGGAGGCACTCATTATCGTTGTCGCCATAGTTTCATATCTCATTCAAAGTGGCAACGCAAAACGCCTAAATATAGTGTATTCATCGGTTTTAACGGGCGTGGTTTTAAGCTTTGCTACTGCTTTTTTGGTGTCGTGGATATTTAAGCAAAACGCCGCACAAAGCAGAGAGTTGATAGAAGGCGTTTGTATGCTTTTAGCCGTTGTGCTACTCTTTTATGTGGGCTTTTGGCTGCTTTCAAACGCTTTAAATCAAAAATGGTCGCATTTTATCAAGGGGCAAACCATCGAGGCTATCTCTAAAAATTCAGCTACCACGCTTTGGTGGGCGGTGTTTTTGGCTGTTTATCGCGAGGGTGCTGAAACCGTGCTTTTCTATCAAGCCTTATTTTTTGACGCTAAGACAAGCACGGATTTTTCGGCTATCTTTGCGGGGCTTGGCGTGGGCTTGTTTATCATTGTCGTTTTGTATTTTTTACTCAAAGCAGGGGCGATTCGCCTGCCTGTGAAGCAGTTTTTTTATATCACTTCTTATATCATTTTTTATATGGTTTTTGTCTTTACGGGCAAGGGCGTGGCAGAGCTTATCGAGGGCAAATTCATCACGCCTAGCTTTTTGCCCGTCAAATTCGAGCCGCTTGCGTGGCTGGGGCTTTATCCTTACTACGAAACGCTCGTTCCGCAGCTTTTGGTTTTAATCTTGCTCATTGTGGGCATTTTTATAACACACAAATTTACACGAGGAGGAAAAAATAATGTTAAAAAAAGCATTATTTAGTGTGGCAGCAGCAGCTGTCATCGCAGGTGGCGCATTTGGCGCTGAGTTAATGGGTGGAGAAGTCGCTATCGGTGAGCCTATCGAAAAAAATGGTATGGAAATAGCCGCTGTGTATCTTGCGCCCATCGAAATGGAGCCGCGCGGGATTGATTTGGCAGCTTCAAAGGCTGACATTCACCTAGAAGCTGACATTCACGCCATCAAAGGCAACAAAAACGGCTTTGGCGAGGGCGATTGGATACCCTACCTACGCATAGCCTACAAGCTAGAAAATCTTAGCACCAAAAAGCTTGTCAAAGAGGGCGTGTTTATGCCTATGGTAGCACAAGATGGGGCGCACTATGGCGCAAATGTCGCCATAGAAAAGGCAGGGCATAAGGTAGGCAAATACCGCGTAACCTATGTCATACAAAACCCCGAAGCAAACGGCTTTGGACGACACACAGACAAGGCAACAGGCGTTGGCAAGTGGTTTGAGCCATTTTCAGTAAGCTATGAATTTGACTACAAAGGCACACCAAAATGAGCCTTATCCCCGCTTTTGCGGGGATTTACCAAGAGCTTGCAAGCACAAATAAAATCCGCTTGCCGTCATTTTGTCCGCCATTGTGAGCCATTTTTTGCAAAAACAAAGCGTGAAAATTTATATGTAGCAAATGCACAAGAATTCATCTCAAAGCATTGCTATAATGAAGTTTGATGAACTTTAAAATTCAAAAAAGAAAGGTAAATGAAAAATTATTAAGAAAGTGAAAATAAATAATAAGTAAAAATGAGTAAAAAATGACTACCAAAAAGATAAACATTTAAACTAAAAGGTCTAAAACTAGACGAACAATATCCATCAAATTCTATAAAATTTGAATTCAAACTTCTAAATTTTCAAAGTAAAATTTTCTACAAATCTCTCAAATTATTTTAAAAAATTAAAGCAAAGGTTTGTAAAATTCTCAGTATTAAATTTTCAAAGCAAAAATTTCCGATATTATGTAGCAAATGCACAGGACTTTTTTGCTGAAATCAGCTAGAAT
>UQBJ01000033.1 GCA_900539255.1 uncultured Campylobacter sp.
GTTAGCAACTTTTGTGGCGTTTGCCTTTACGGGCTGCGATGAGGTGAAAGGGCTTGCAGCAAGCGTGAGTATAGAAGAGCCTTTGGTGGAGATAGCCTATACTAATAGTGGTGTTCCTTATCTGCGCATTCAGTCCCAAGATAATGACACCGTTATCGAAGATATCATTATCAACCGTGGTAATTGTGCTGTCTTTAAATGGATACGCGACGATATGAACATATATGCGACAGAGGAGGCTTGCAGAAAAAACGGAAAGACGGAATGCAAACCTATGTATCCTAAAAAATTGCCTTATGGAGAAGAATTTGTCCCTGGTAACTGGCTAAGATATGTATGCCGTGCAGATACAATCATCGAAGTCGAACTTGTCGTCAATGGTGGCGGACATTTGACTTATAAGTTCAAATAAAAATTTCATCAAGGCAACTTTGCCTTGATGAATTTGTGCCAACTTACGCAGAAAGGACAAAACAATGGCAAACAAAGACAATCCATCAACAAAAATTTCATTTTTCGATGAAAGTGAATTTGTCGAAAAACTTTGGAGTAAGATAGTCGATGATAGGCTTTTTAGCTATCAAAAGAATGATATTTGCGATTATTTGCTTTATCTTTTTAATAAATACGATAAAGGGAAATTTTTGGATATGAATTCAAACGCAGAAAACGAGCGCTTACTCAAAAAGAACGCAAGCAAAATCAAAGCAAGTAAGAAAAATATCGTGGTGAAATTTATGGAAAATGATGAGTATGAGGGAATTTTTGAGAAATTTTTATTCGCTTTAAGTCAAGGCAAAATCGCTTTAAAATCAGGGAGCAAAAAAGGATACTTTAAAATCACTTTGGAAAATCCTGTGTTTCAAAGTGCGCTTGAAGCGAGACTAAAAGAAGTTACCAAAGAAAGTTTTGATTTGCCGCAGTTTAACACTGAAAAAGTGGAAATTCCTTGTGTGGATTTTATCAGCGTGCTTGAAGTGGAGGCACAAAAGCGTGGCAAAAGTGCAGTGCTTGAAAATGCCCTAAATAAAACAATGAAAGCGTATAAAATCAAAAAGAAAGACGATATAAAAGCAGTAGCTGGAAAAGTAGCGGTAGAAATAGTCTCAAATGTCATTAGTTTGGGCGTGGGAAGTTTTTTTAAAGCGTAGTTTAATGAGAGCGACAAAGGGCTTTTTGATTTTTTTATTTGTCGTAACTTTTGCTTTCGCTGATGAAAATTTGCGTGGCAATCTATAAAAAGGCTATGGATTGCCACGCTCGCTTTGCTCGCTCGCAATGACGGACAAAGAAAACGCATCTTGTCATTTTGAGCCTTTTGCAAAAAGGCGAAAAATCCACACAAATTTCGTTTTGATAGTCCGTTCTCCGTTTTTTGTATGGATACTTCGCTGCGCTCAGTATGACAAGATTTATCGATACGACAAAAAAGATAAAACCAACTTGCTTGCAAATTTTTCTCTCTTTTTTTGTGAATTTTACAATTTTGCAAGAAAATTAAAGTAAAATAACGCGTTATGATTTTATAAAGGTTTGCAATGATAAAAAAGGGATTTTTGCTGTGTTTGCTTGTAGCGCAAATGCTTGGTGTGGCGAGCGTTGAGGAAGTCGAGTGGGTGAAAAACGAGACTTTTTTGAAATTTTTAGACAGACAAAAGCTGCCCACTTCGCTTTACTGGGACTTAGACTATCACGACAAAGAGCTAGCTACCGAGATACGAGAGGGGCAAAAATATCAAATTTTGTGGAATGATGACAACCAAATCGAGCAAGTGCTGATACCCATCAACGGCTCAGATTTGCAAATCCACATTTACAAGGGCTTGGAGGGCAAGTATGTGATGATTTACTCGCCCATTTCTTACGACACGCAAACGCGAGTTTTGCGCCTGCAAATCGAAAATTCAGCCTACCAAGATGTCGAAAACGCCACGGGCAGCACGCCTGTGGCAAGGGCGATGCTCAATGCCTTTGCGGGTAGCGTGGATTTTCGCGCTATGCAAAAGGGCGATGAAGTGTTGCTGCTTTACGAGCGTAAAGAGCGAATGGGACAGCGATTTGGCGACATTGTGCTGAAAATGGCAACCATCGAAGTCAATAAAAAAGCCTACAAGGTGTTTTTCTACAAGGACAGCTATTTTGACACGAGCGGCAAGGAAATGGAGAGCTTTTTGCTCATCACGCCCGTGAAATTCACGCGCATTAGCTCGCATTTTACCCGCGCGCGCTATCACCCCATACTCAAAAAATACCGCGCACATTTGGGCGTGGATTACGCTGCACCGCACGGCACGCCCGTCAAAAGCGCAGGCAGTGGCGTGATAAGCTTTGTCGGCACGAAAACAGGCTATGGCAAAACGGTCATCGTGCGACACGGCAGCGGTTACAGCACGCTTTATGCGCATTTAAGCCGCTTTGCGAGCATACGAAGCGGGCAAAAAGTCGCGCAAGGGCAGCACATAGCCTATGTAGGCTCATCTGGGCTTAGCACGGGGGCGCACTTGCACTTTGGCTTGTATCTTAACAACAAGGCGATAAACCCCTTTTCTATGGTAAAAATCACAAAAGCCGCCCTTAAAGGCAACGACAAAGAAGAGTTTGCAAAGGTAATGGCGGCTTATGAAGCCGAGCTACAAGGCTTTATCGACACCAACAACACCACTCCGCCAAAAGAACTTGGCAATTTTGAAAAAACGGTTGAATTTTAAAAGGCTTAAATCATCTTGCAAAGGCGATTTGATAAAAATTTAGCGAAAGGATAGACAATGTTTAAAAGGTTCAGGCGGCTTAGAATGAGCGAGAATTTACGCGCTTTGGTGCGTGAAAGTGCGGTGAGCGTGCAGGATTTGATATATCCGCTTTTTGTGGTTGATGGCAAGGGCGTTAAAAACGAGATTAGCTCGATGAGTGGCGTTTTTCAGCAAAGCATTGACGGCATTTTGAGCGAGTGTAAAGAGTGCGAAAACTTGGGGATAAAGGCGATTATCCTTTTTGGCGTGGTAGAAAACGCTAAAAAAGACAGCGTAGGCAGTGATGCGCTTGATGAAAACGGGCTTATCGCAAGAACTGTGCGAGCTATCAAGCAAGAATGCCCGAATTTGCTTGTCATCACGGATTTGTGCTTTTGCGAATACACAGACCACGGGCATTGTGGTATCATAAACCCCATAAACAAGAGCGTTGATAATGACGCCACGCTTGAAATCTCCGCAAAACAGGCTCTCATTCACGCAAAAGCTGGTGCGGATATGATAGCACCGAGCGGTATGATGGACGGCATTATCGAGGCGTTGCGAAAGGCACTTGATGAAAACGGCTTTGAAAATTTGCCGATAATGGCTTACTCTACGAAGTTTGCCTCCGCTTTTTACGGACCATTTCGCGAAGTAGCGGACTCCACGCCAAGCTATGGGGACAGAAAATCCTACCAAATGGACTTTGCAAACGGCAAGGAAGCCCTGCTTGAAAGCCTTGAAGATGAGCGGCAAGGTGCTGACATTTTGATGATAAAGCCCGCACTTGCTTACCTTGATATAGTTAAAGACTTGTCAAACCACAGCAAGTTGCCTATTTGCGTGTATAATGTAAGCGGAGAATACGCTCTTTTAAAGGCTGGACAAAGGCTAGGCGTCATAGACTATGAAAAAATCTTACTCGAAACGATGACAGCCTTTAAGCGAGCGGGCGCAAAGCTCATCATCAGCTATCACGCCAAAGAAGTAGCGCAAATCTTACGCAAACAAAGCTAGCATTTAAGGACTTTGCCTTGAAAAAAGCCTTAAATTCAGCCCAAAATTTGAGTTTATCAGCAAATTTGGGGCAAATTCCACACACGCCTGTTTTGCTTGATGAGGTTTTGAGGGCGTTTAGCGACATAGAAAAGGGCGTTGTTATAGACGCTACTTTGGGCTTTGGCGGACATAGTGAGGCGATTTTAAAGGCGCACAAGGGCATTAAGCTCATAGCTTGCGAGCAAGATGAGCAGGCTTTGGACTTTGCGCGCACTAGGCTTGCGCCCTTTGCCGATAGGACGGAGTTTCATTTGGGTAATTTTGCTGAGATTGTGCCAAGCCTTGATTTAAGGGAAGTTAAGGGAGTTTTAGCGGATTTAGGCGTGTCATCGTGGCAGCTTGACAGAGATGAGCGCGGATTTAGCGTGAATTCTAGCGTGCTTGATATGCGTATGAGTTTGCAAAACCCTACAAATGCGTTTGAAATCGTAAATTTTTCTTCGCAAAGTGAGTTAGAAAGGATATTTAGTGAGTTTGGCGAACTCAAAGAAGCGCATTTTTTAGCGCAAAAACTTTGCGAATTTCGCGCTAAAAAGCAAATTTCAAGCGCGAAAGAACTTGCGCAAATTTTAGGCACGCACACGCTTAAAGGCAGAAAGGGCGTTTCGCCAGCGATTTTGGGCTTTCAAGCCTTGCGTATTGCCGTAAATAACGAGCTTTGCGCCTTGCAAACTCTCTTAAATGCCCTACAAAACGCAAAGCCAAGTGGGTGCAAAGTGGCGATTATCAGCTTTCATTCGCTTGAAGATAGGCTCGTAAAATGCGCCTTTAAGCAGTGGGCGAAATCTTGCATTTGTGATGAAATGGCACTTCGCTGCACTTGCCAAAACAACCATAATTTAGGTAAAATACTCAGCAAAAAACCCATCACGCCACGCGCGGCAGAGTGCAAGGCAAATTCGCGCTCACATTGCGCGAAAATGCGGGTTTTTGAGTTTAAGGACAGCGATGGATAAGGCTTTTGAGCTAGAAAGACAGCGAATTCGCCAGAAAATGCTTAAATTTTCAAAGGGTATCAACGAGGGCAAGAGCGTTAGCGAGCTGATAGAAAGCGATGAAAGCAGCGATGATATCATCAAAAAACGGCTTGAAAACAGCGTAAAAAGCCCAAGCAAAGCGGAGAAAAACTATCTCAAAGAAGATTTAATCAATGTCAAGTTAGAAGAAAAAAAATCCCTGAGCGCAAAATGGCTGTCAAAATTCAAAAAAACCAAGCCAAAAAGCGAAAAAAAAGACACAAAAACCAAAAACCAAACGCCCGCAGAAAATGCGCCCAAACCGCCTAAAATCAGCGACATACAAGCAAGAATGAACACCGCAAATCCTGCAAGACAAAGTATGATAAACCGCCAAAAAATGCTTGAAGAAAGTATCCCAAAGCCCACGCCAAAGCCACGCTCAAAGATAAATTTCCGCTCTACTTACCTTAAACCCGAGCTTTTGAAAGAAGCAAATGCCAAAAAAGCTGAATTTTCGCCCAAAATTCAGCCAAAAATTCAAAAAAATGAGCCGAATTTAAAGGATTTGAGCGCGAAAACAAGCCAAAAGCCGCCAAAACCATCAAAACCAAGCCTGTCGGACATAGCCACAAATTTCATCTTACAAAGCGAAAACGCCGATGAAAACAGCTCGCAAATCAAGTCCGTCTTGCTCGAAGGACATAAACACGCCACAAAGGACGAAAAAAACTTAGGCAAAAACCAGCTTTTGTTCGCCGCCTTGTGTATCGCCTTTGCAGTGCTTGTCTTTGTGCCTAAAATCTACATTACAAGCAACATTTACTATCTCAGCCGCGACATAGCCAGCCTCCGCACGCAAGAAAGCGTTTTGAGCGAAGAAAACAAAGAGCTTAACAAAAAGCTCGAAAATATGCGCTTTCAAAACCAAATTTTGGATTATTTAGAGTGATTGCACCTGAATGATTTGCTCTAAAACATAGTTTTCTAGGGCTTGTCGGGGAATTTCTTTTTTGGTGGCTTCTTTGTAAATTTCAGCCACGATTTTGGAGTATTTTTCATACGCAAAGTGCGGAAAATGCACCGCCCACGCCTTTTTGATGAGCGCTTTTGTGATGAGTTTTTGCGCGTAGATACGAAAGGCATCAAAGCCCCAAAACACCAGCGAAGTGATGATGACGGTGCTGACAAAGCTGTAATGCACATCGATTTTCGTAAGCCCATAGTGCGTAAATAAAAGCAATGCGCCCAAAACTAAGGCGCACAAGGCTGTGTAAAGCGCATAAGTGTTGAAAGGCTTGAATTTATAGTGTAGTTTTGCCATATCAACGGGCATTTTCTCGTTAAAAAGGGCGTTTGCTTCGAGCAAATCCCTGAAAAGCACGGGACAATCAGACACTTGAAACAAGGCATTTGTGAGCCATTTTTGAAATTTCGTCATTGTGATTTGAGCCTTTTGCTAAAATTTGGCAAATTTTAGCAAAAATTCCTTAAATTTCAAGCGAAATTCAGTATGATTTTGCTAAATTTTTACAAGAAATTCAGCACAAAGCAAAGAGAGGACAAAATGGCTGATAGTCGCTTGATACTAAATATAAAGGGCATTAGTGCGTATGGCGTGCCACGCAAATTCTTTCACGCAAGGCTTGCAAAGGTTTTTGAAGCTATTTGCAAGCGTGATGATGAGGTTTTAAGTCAAATGCAAAAAAGACTACACTACTACAACCAAATTTCAAGCGATTTTAGCGACATTTTGCAAGGCGCACAGGATAAAGAGCATATCAACAAATTCCCATTTTCCAAGACCACGCATTATTTTGACTCTTATAAAATCACCAAGTATTTTAAGGACGAATTATGGTGGATTAAAAGATTTGGCGATGTGCGCGAGCATTTGAGCGTGCCAAGCATTTGCAAAAGTCGCCTTATCGAAAAGGGTAACGAAAACAACATACTTTTAAAGCTCGGCAAGGACAGACACTATGATTTTGTCGAGGATAGACTTAAATTTGAGGACAAAAAACCCAAAGCCGTGTGGCGCGGCGCAAATTTTCAAGCAAATAGAGAGGCGTTTTTGCGTGCTTATGCTGGGTTTGATTTTTGCGACATAGCCGATGCACGCACCAACAAAGTGCATATAAGGGCAAACTATCTCAACAAGCGCGCTCAAATGGGCTTTAAATATATCATTTCGCTTGAAGGCAACGATGTAGCCAGCAACCTCAAATGGGCGATGCACTCAAACTCCCTTGTCATCACACAAAAGTTAAAATATGAAACTTGGTTTATGGAGGGGTGCTTAAAAGCGGGTGAGCATTTTGTGCTGTGCGATAATGAGAATTTGGGCGAGGTAGTGGAGTATTATAACACGCACACAAGCGAGGCAAAGGCTATCATCGACAACGCCCACGCCTATGTGGCGAAGTTTTTGGACGATGAAATGGAGTTTCATTTGGGGATTTTAGTGATGGCGAAGTATTTTTATTATAGCGGTCAAATCGAGCTTCCAAACGAAATTTTACAGCTGATAAAGAAGTAAAAATGATGAACGAAAAGGTTTTTTAAAGTTAAAAAAAATAAAAGTTTAAAAAAGTCAAAACACAACGCTTTAAATTCAGGGCAAAGCCCTAAATTTAAAGCTAGCTAGCATTTAAGTTGCCTTTTTAAAAGGTTAGCTAGCTTTGGCAAGTCAGTAGTTAAACACCGCCATTCAAAAGGCTAGTATTTAAACTGCCCTTCCAAAAAGACGGTGCGTCCTTGCCCGATGAGGTAGCGATACTCGCCGATAGCCGAGTTTAAGTCGTGGTTGTAGTAATCATAATAAAAAGTGTCAAAGACATTTTTGATGCCCACAGTTATCACGCCCATATTTTTGTTAAAGCCCACGCTTATGCCTAAGTCAGACACAAGATAAGGCGCGAGTTTTTTCTCATCATCGCTTACCACTTTTTGCGTGGCTTGGTCATATTCGCTGTAACTCACTTTTTGCTTGCCATAAAATGAATTTTGCAACCATACGCCTAAATTCACATCGATGATTTCTACCATAGCGGTGATATTAAGCGCTGCGCCAAAGGTAGCTTTGTAGTCGTAAGTGTAAGGGATTTGTTTCCACTCGCCACTTATATCATCTTGATACTGCGCTTTGACATAGGTAAAACTCTCGTTAAAGCCTATGACGCCGTCTAAGAAGTATTGCTCAAAGGCTGCTTCGCCGCCATATCTGCGGGATTTGTCATAAGTGTCGTATTTCACGCCTACATAAGGGTCTCCTGAGAAATGAAACTCGTTTTTGCTCTCTGTGTAAAAGCCATTGAGTGAGAAAAACAAGCCATCAGCAAAATACAAGCTCTCTTTGCCGATGAATTCTTTCCAGCCTAGTTCATAAGTGTTGTAAGTTTCATCTTTGAGATTTGTGTCTTCATAAGTGAAATCGTGGCTAAACGCATTTGCTGAATTTGAGTCAATGTTGATACCGCCCTTTCTGTCGCTCATCGCATAAGGTGGCAGTGTGGTGTAGCCGCGTTCATACCTTGCATAAACTACGCCTGTGTCCGAGTAGCGAAAGGCTGGGGCAAGCTCAAAGACAAAGTTGCCCGTGTCTTGTTTGAGTGATTTTGACGGGATAGCGGGGTCTTTGGTTTCCTTACCACCTGCTACGAGTTCGTTGCCGTTTAAATCGATATTTGCCAAACGAGCATAGACATAATCATCAGACTCTGAGCGGTATTTTGTCATCTCATAGCGAAGTCCGCCTGCTATGGAGAAAAAGTCGTTGAAATTATAGCGTTCCACGCCATAAAGGGCGTTTGTCCATTTGCTTAAATTCAGCGTGTTGTCTATGGTTACCAAAGTGCCTGAGTAAAGCATAGTTGGGTCATCGTTTGTGTCTGATGATTTCAAAAACTGCTTGGCTTGTCTTTTGGCTTTTTCATAGTAGCTGTCTATGCCAAAGAGAAATTCGCCGTTGTTGTGCCTTAAATTTGCCTTGAATTTGCCCCCGAATTTCATCTCATTAAACTGCGAACCGCTTTGGTCGGCGATATTGCTCTTTTCGCCCACGCCCACGAAATTTCTCGTGGTGTTTTTGTAAGTGTAGCGATAAAGTGGAATTCTAGCGGTGTAAATGTCGTATTTGCGGTTGTCAAGGGCAAAAAAGCCTAAAAGCTCCCATTTCAAATCCCGAGTTACCTCGCTCGTGTAGCCTAAACTCGCAGTAAGGCGCGTTTGCTTGCTTTGTATCTCTCCATCGCCTTTGGTGCTTCTGTTTGTTTGCTCTGGGTCGATAGGCTTTGTCGCAAGGGCTAAACCTGCTTTTATGTCGTCATTTGTCTGTCCTGCTATGGCTTTGCCCACAGCCTCAGTGTCCCAAAACGAGTTGTAAGGCGTGCTTTTGATTTTGCCGTTGTAAAAATCCACATCGGCAAAGATACTTGAACCCAAAAACAGCTCATAATCCCCGCCAAGCACGGCTTGTATGCTTTGAGTGTTGTCATCTTCGCGCGGTCCGCCTTTTTGCGAGTAGCCAAGCCCAGCATTAAGGCGCACAGCACCGAATTTCTCAGCCGCTTGCGCGACACCATAGTAGCTGTTGTCGCCGCCTGTGGTATTGACATAGCCAGCACCGACTAGATAATAAGGCTTTTGTCGTTTGCTTGTGATGATATCAAGCACCGCACCTTTTGCGCCACTACCATAAAGCACCGCACCACTGCCCGGATAGACTTTTATCTCTTGGATAAGATTTGGCAAAACGCTGTTGATAGGCATAAAACCATAGTAGTTGTCAAGCGGGTTTGCGGCGATGCCGTTGATGAAAAATTTAACACCATTTGCCGAAACGCGCCCTTGTGAGCGAAAGTCAAAGGCTTGTCCAAAGCCTGCTGTGTTGGTAATCGTTACAAAGGGTATGTAGCGAAGTGCGCTTTCAGTGTCGCGCGCGCCACGAATCGCGTCCGCATCGGCATAATACACATTGTGATTTGCCTTGTCAAGCTCACTTGGCATAAGCCCGAGCTGTCCTTGTTTGCCACGCGTTTCTTCTGGCTCATCTACGCTCTTGCTTACGCGAGCTTTGGATTTTTTGCTTGGGGTTTTGGCTTTTGCTTTCTTAGCAGAACTTGCTTTGTTGCCCCCCCCCGTTGTGGCATTTTTAGCTGGCGCACCAAAGGCGACACTTGCTAAAAACGCAGCCATAATGAGAAAAATCAATGATTTTTTCATAACTTGCTCCTTGTTGGTATGGTTTCAATCCTTTATCAAAAACAATGCTAACTTTATGCTAGCAAATTCCGTTCCAAATCAAGCCCAAAGCGCAAAAACAAGCCGAGCAAAAGTGGCTCAAACCTTGCGTGCTTGGCGTTTAGCGGGCTGTGTATCTTTTTCGCCGCTTAAAAAATGGTAGCTTTTAAGTCCAAAAAGATAAATCACCCACGAGATATAAAGCCACACAAAGAAAAAAAGCAGGGTAGAAAAAGAGCCGTAAATGTTGGTGTAAGTGGTGTTATACACGACATAATACACAAACACGCTTTTGCCCATATACCATATCGCCGAGCTTACAAAAGAAGTAAGGGCGAGCATTTTGAGCGTGCCTTTGGTGAAAGAGCTTGAAAAACTCACAAAGAAAAGCCCCCAAATGATGATGAAAGGCAGGATTTCAAGTATGTTGAATTTCACTTGCCAATCATCAAGCACCTTTTGAATGTAGCCTGAGATATAAAAGCTCAGCCCAAGCCCTAGCGGAGTGAGCGTTACGAGCGTCCAATACGAGCTAATGCTCTGCCACAAGGATTTGGGTGGATTTTTGGATATGCGGTTGATGATAAAATCATAACTTGAAAAAAACATTAACGAAGTAAGAACCATAGCCACAAGCCCCACGATACCTAAATTTACGCTGTTTTTCAAAAAGGTGTCAAGATGGCTGGCTATCATTTCTTGTTGAGTGGGGATTAAAAAATTGAAAATAAGCTGTTTCATCTTTTCGTAGTAAATTTTAAAGCTAGGAATTTGCGTGAAAATCGAAAAGCCCACAAACAAAAGCGGAATTAAAGAAAGCACGGTGTAAAAGCTCAAAGCTGCCGAGTAGAGCATTATTTCTTTGTCTTTAAAAAGCAGCACGAAGTGCCAAATTTGCTTGATTTTGTTCATTTTTTGCCTTTGTTTTTGTCAAATTTGACAAAGTTTTGTCAGCATTATAGAAAAATTTTGCTTAAATTTTAATGAAAATTTATTGAATGATTTTTTTAAAAAAACTTTAAGCTAACTGCTTATTAACTTAAAAAATGCTATCATTTTATTTTAAGTCTTACAAAAGGAAATGCAATGAGAATTTTAGTTATCGAAGATGACAGCCATTTGAACGCTAAAATGGTAGAGCATCTCAACCAAACAGGCTACCAGACGGACTCTTCGGAGAATTTCAAAGACGGCGAGTATATGGTGGGCATCAGAAACTACGATATGGTAGTTTCAAGCTGGACTCTGCCTGATGGCGATGGTGCTGAGCTTATGAGCGTGGTGAAGCGAAAATCGCCCAAAACCATAGTCATTTTCGTCTCGTCCAAAAGCGACAAACACAGCGAAATCAAGGCTTTTCGGCTCGGTGCTGATGATTATCTTAAAAAGCCCTTTGATTTAGATGTGCTAGCAGCTCGGGTAGAAGCAAGGCTAAGGCTTGACGGCGGCGATACCATAAAAGCGGGCGATTTAACCATACACATAAATGAAGAAAGAGTCATCTACAAGGGCTATGAGCTAGACCTTAAAGGCAAGCCCTTTGAAGTGCTGGTGCATTTAGCAAGGCACTGCGACCAAGTTGTCTCCAAAGAACAGCTGCTTGATGCTATCTGGGAAGAGCCTGAGCTGGTAACGCCAAATGTCATTGAAGTCGCTATCAACCAAATTCGTCAAAGAATGGACAAACCGCTAGGTATCGCTACCATAGAAACCGTGCGCCGCCGTGGATACCGCTTTTGCACGCCTAGCAAATCATAAAAAGGGGCTGAATTTAGGGTTTGTGGGAGAGCGAAATGGCGAAAAGAACGGCAGTTGTGGATTTGGGTTCAAATTCAGTTCGTTTAGTTATCTTTGAAAAAACTTCGCGTTACGCTTTTCACATACTTTGCGAGCATAAACACAAGGTAAGAATCGGCGAAAACGCCTACAACAACGGCAAGATTTTACAAGAAGAAGCGATGGCAAGGGCTGAGCGCACTTTAAGGCATTTCAAAGAAGTCGCCAGCGCATATCACTGCAAGAAAATCCTTATAGTAGGCACTTCGGCACTGCGCGATGCGCCAAATCGCAATGATTTCATCAAACGCATTCAAAAAAGCCTAAATTTAAATATCCGTTGCATTGATGGCAAAATGGAGTCTTATTTGGGCGGGCTTGCAGCACTTAATCTACTCTCAAATGTCCGCAACGCCACGACTTTGGACATAGGCGGCGGTTCGAGCGAGCTTTGTCTCATCGAAAACGGGCGCATAAAGGACTGCATATCGCTAGACATAGGCACGGTGCGGCTTAAAGAGTTGTTTTATGACAGGGGCAAGCAAAGCGAGCTTGACAGCTTTTTAGAGCCGATTTTAGCGCAAATTCCACAGCATTTTCAAAACGACAAACTCATCGCCATAGGTGGCAGTTTGCGGGCGATTTCAAGCGCGATAATGGACAAGAATTCCTACGCTTTGGCAACCTTGCACGAATTTGAATATGACTTAAAGGACGAATCGCCTTTCATCAAGCAAATCATAAACACTTCAAATGACGAGCTAGCAGAGCTTTACATAAAAAAAGAACGCTTTGACACCATAAGAGAAGGGGCTTTAATCTTTTTCAAAGTAGCCCAAAGGCTTAGCTGCAAGGCAGTTATAACCAGCGGCGTTGGCATAAGAGAAGGCGTATATCTTAGCGACATTTTGCCCGCTCACAAGAAATTTCCAGCGAATTTCAACCCCAGCATAAAGTCCTTGCAAGATAGATTTTTAGGCAAGCAAAAGGACAAAACGCCCTTGTATGCGGCGCAAATTTTTGACGCTTTAAGCGTGCTGCACGGGCTTGATGACTCGTATAAGGCAAATTTAATCAACGCCGCAAAACTTTGCAACATAGGCTCTTGCCTTGATTTTTACTACGCGAACGAACACAGCTCGTATTTTATCCTAAACGCGCTTAATTTCAACATAAGCCACAAGGAAAAAGCCCTTATCGCCACGCTGATTAGGCTCAATGGCAAGCGGACAAGCTCATTTTGTGAGCTTTACAAGGACTTGCTGCCTGATAATGACACGCTTATGTGGCTGAATTTCGCCCTTGCGCTTGCAAAACTGCTTGCGCAAAACCATCTTAGCGATGAAAGGCTTGAATTCAGCTATGCTGACAACATTTTATACCTTTGCGCCCAAAAGCCGCTTAACATACCAAAAGAAGCCTTGCGAAAGATAGCCCAGCCCGAAGCCCTTGCCCTAGCGCTTAACCAAAAGCCCTAAATTCAGCCTTGTAGCTTAGTTTTGATGAGATTTTGCAGTCTTTGTTTGTTTTCTTCAAAAAAGCTTTCAAAACTTTTTTGCTTTTTGCTCTCTTTTTGACGCGTAGAATTTGTGGCTGAATTTGCGCTGTTTGCGTTTGTGCCGCTACTTAAATCTGCGTTGCCTTTTGAATTCGCGCTTGAATTTAAGGCTTGATTTTCGCCTTGTTCGTTTAAATCTATGCTATCTAAAAGGATATTTGAAGTGCCAAGTATCATCGTGTAGCGTTTGGAGTCAAATTCTATAATAGCGAATTTGTTGTTTTTATCCAGCGGGCGTTGAAAAAGTATGCGAAACTCCCTGCCGTTAAAGCGTCCCTTTCTCAAAGAGCGATTTAGCCACCAAAAAAGCGCGAGCAGCAAGAGCAAAAGCCCAAGTATCAGCGCATAGTTGCTATAATCATAGCCCTCAAAATGTGGGCTTTGTTGTGAATTTTGGCGAGTGAGTGCGGCGAGATTAAGCCCTGCACCTTGTGCGTTTTGACTTAACGCCCTTATCATAATGCCTGTGTTTTGGTTGATTTTCTCAGCATTTACGCGGACATTGTCCTTAACTTCGAGCATTATGCTTGTTTTGCCCTTGTCAGGGCTTATAAACATTTCGCCGATGAGAGATGAATTTATGCTTTTGGTTTGCTTTTTGTCGTAGCTTACGCCATTTAGGGTAAATAAAATCGCTTCTTTGTCCCTTTTTTCGATGATTTCGCCCTTAAATGCGCCGTCAAATGAGAGCGTGATATTAACGCTATCGTTTTTGTCCGTGTGGGTTTTAATGTCGATGATTTTCACCGCAAAAAGCGGCACAGCAAGCAAAAGCAAGGCAAAAATTCGCAACTTTTTCATCAAATCTCTTTTTTAAAGTATTGAAGCACGGTTTTAGAGTCCAAAATTTCGTTGATGCGAATGGCTAAATTTCGCTCATACACCATCACTTCGCCCTTGCCAAAAATCCGCTTGTTGATATACAGCTCCACACTCTCGCCCGCTGGCTTTTCAAGGTCGATAACTGAGCCTACTTCAAGGCGCAGCAAATCACTCACGCTCATACTTGTCGTGCCAAGTTCGCTCACAAAATCCACAGCTATGTCCAAAATGTCCTCATAAGACTCGATAAGCCCCATAGGCTCGCCGTAGTCGTTAAGCCTTTTGTCGCTAGAAACCGAATTTGTCGGGCTTTGCGCCTCGTTAGAATTCGCACTCATCGTTTTTTGTAGCCTATCCTAAATGCAAACTCGCCCACAGAGTAAGTCGCCTTTTTGTCGAGCTTAAAGTCCGCAAATTCAACGCGCCCAAGATACTCAGGTATGCCAAGCTTGAATTCGTTGGTATCTTCGTTGAGTTTGATTTTCGCAAAGCCGATGATTTGGTTTGCAAACTCCCTTGACAAGTCGCACCAATCGTCCTCTTTAAGCTCTGCGCCCTTTAAAAAAATGTCTCTGTATCGCTCAAAAACGCCTTTTGGAAAGAACAAATAAAAGTCAAACTCCCCTTCTTCCTTGCTTGTAAGCGGTATGGACGAGCCGTAAAGCTCGCCTCTTATGCACCTCGTGGGCTTTAACTTGCATTTTAAAATCTCTTCAAAAAAATGCTTCACGGATTTTTCGATGATTTCAAACATTTCATCTCCTCACTCTCAACATTAAACCCAAATTTTAGCAAAGTAAAATTAAAATTAAACTGAATTTTTGCTTAAATTTATCTTTTTGTGTGAGATTGTTTCTTTATCTGTGGCGACTAAGTTTTTAATCATCTTTGCGAAAACTATGCAAACGCCGAGCTAATGGCACAAATTCACGCATTTTCACACAAACATTGTCGCCAAAAAACTT
Source organism: uncultured Campylobacter sp. (assembly GCA_900539255.1). GTDB lineage: Bacteria > Campylobacterota > Campylobacteria > Campylobacterales > Campylobacteraceae > Campylobacter_D. The sequence goes on from UQBJ01000033.1 coordinate 15,110, forward strand.
AAATCACAAAACAAGCGTTTAACCTTGCTCTGTTACTTTTTTAAAAAACAGCACGCAAACCCAGCCTTTTCATCATCGCAAGCAAAAAGAGCAAGAGCAAATAACCGCACAAACATAACTTACCGCTTTGCGTGGCAAGCCACTAAAATTTAAACAAACCTTAATTTTTTAATACTGACCAAATTTTTATCATACCGATAAATTTTGTCATACTGAGCGCAGCGAAGTATCCACAAATTCAAAGCGTGCCTTAAATTTCTTTGGATTTTTCGCTAACGCTCAAAAAGACAAAGGATTACGCCTTGCAACCCGTTGGGTCGCTACGCTCAAAATGACAAAGTTTCGCCGTCATTGCGAGTGAGCCACAAAGCAAGCGTGGCAAGCCATAGGAATTAAATTTGCTTGTATGGATGCCACGCTGATAAATCAGCCTAGATGACAGCACAACGGCGAATTTTAGTGTGAAAGCGGCACGCAAAAGCTAAATTTAGGCTTTTGCGCGATTTAAAACGCCCACATACACCGCAAAAACAAAGCCCAGCCCCACAGCCCACGGCGCATAAGGCGTTATGCCTGCTGGCGAGCTTGCGAGCAAGAAATTGTGCGCAAACCCCGCTCCTGCCATCATACCGATGACAAAAATGCCCGAGTGCAAGTTGCCTGTGCCCATTTGCACGAGATGCTTGCCCGGGCAGCCTTCACTGAGCGAAAAGCACAGCCCCGCAAGCACCATACCTAAGAAATTCCACACAAAGTCGTTGTGTGCTATGGGTTGGGCTTCAAAGCCAAATTTATATTGCCCGAGTGCTAAATTTGCGATGCTTGCAAAGGCTATGATAGCCACTACGCCCCAAAACATAGAAAAATCGCCCTTGTAAGCTCTGGCAAAAGCACCCACAGAGCAGAATTTACTCTTTTGCATAAACACGCCAACTACCAAGCCACCGATGAGTGAGATGAAAAGTGCTGCGTGCTGTGCCGCTGGTCCTTTGACGGAGCTAAAAAGTGCGCCGTTTTCGCCGATTTTAAGCCCAAAAACAAGGGCTAAAAGCAACAAAACGCTGAAAATCACGGGCAAAAAGCCTATATTTTTGGAGACACTCACGCTTTCATCGACTTTGTAGCCATTCTTTTTAAAGAAAAGCCCTATGCCAACGCCAGCAGCCAAGCCTAAAAAGCCAGCAATCGCCGTCATATCGCCACCGCCAAGCCTTAAAAACGCTCGCCACGGGCAGCCCAAAAACACCAGCGCGCCTATCATCGCAAAAACGCCCAAGAAAAAGCTCGAAAATGTCGCTGTGGAGTTCTTTGGGGCGAATTCTTTCGTCCAAAAAAGGCTCGCTAAAAAGCCGCCTAGCACAAGCCCGATGAGTTCTGGGCGCAGGTATTGCAGTGTTTGGACGCTGTGAAAGCCCAACGCTCCGCTCGTGTCGCGCAGAAAGCAAGCGGCGCAAATGCCCATATTAGCAGGATTTCCCGCATACACCAAAAAAGCCGCAACTATGCCCAGCACGGCACCTGAGATGATAAAATATCGAGTAGTCATTGAAAGTCCTTTGTTTAGTGTAAATCAACCTGATTTTTCGCCAAAAAGTATAGCCGAAATTTGCTAAATTTAAACTTAAAATGTTAAAATTTGTTAATTTTTCAGCCAAAAATGCAAAGAATTTAAAGAAAGAACCAAAATGAAAATTGTGATTTTTGTGATGATGGCTTTCGCTCAAAGTGCGCTTTGTGCCGAGCTTTTGACGCCAAATCATCTTTTTTACACGAGCGAGCAAAGTGATGAATTTGCCTTTGAAAGTAGCGATAAAAACGGCATTTTGCAAAATCCACCCCAAAACAAAGCGCGCATTTATGGTGTGAGAAACAAGGACTACCTAGGCGAAAAGGCTGTTTATAAGGTGTTTTATCAGTATGAACCTAAAATAGAACCAAATATCAAGGGAGAAAACGAGCCTATCATTGAGCTAAATGCCTATGAAAATAATGTCTTTGGCACATTTGCAAACGCAAGCAAGTTTTACAAGGACTTTGACGCTGGCAAGCCCTTGCTGCTCTTTACTCAAACGGAAACGCAAGCGTATATCATCTTTACGCCACGCCCCAAGCGCATTTATTGCGTGCAAAGCTCTGTCATTTTGGGCTTACACAAGGCAAGGGCAAATTTAAAGCTCATCGACAAGGCAAGTTGCGAGCGAATTTATAAAGAAATAGATTAAAAAAGCGTGAATTTAAGGCTTGCGGCGAAAGTGGCTTTTGTTTCAACTCGCCATTACAAGCGGTTTTAGCAACAAACGCAAATTTTGCAAGCCCTAAAATTCAGCCTTGCCTTGAAAAATTCAAGGCAAAAGGCTTGCTAGCACGAGTAGCAGGTTTTAAACTCATACGCCGTTGGGCGGGCTTCGACAGGCCACACCTGAGTTTCAAATTTAAGGTGCTGATAATCATCGATGAAAATGTCGCTCATCACGGGCTTTAAATAAGCGTTGTGGCGTATCAGCGCTTCAAGGCTGCCCCGCAAGGTGTGCGGCAGCTGCTCGATACCCTTTTCGCGTATCTCATCAAGGGTTAGCTCGAAAAGGTTCTCGTCCATCGGTCCCACAGGCTTTGTCTTGTTTTTGATGCCGTCAAGTCCCGCTAAAAGCAGGCTTACAAAGGCTAGATATGGGTTTGAAGTGCTGTCTGGAAAGCGCATTTCGATACGAGTTGAATTCTTGCCCCCGCCATAAGGCACGCGGCAGCTTGCACTGCGGTTTTGGCACGAGTATGTAAGGATTGAGGGCGCTTCAAAGCCCGGTATCAGCCTTTTATAAGAATTTGAGCTAGGATTAGTAAAGGCAGCCACGCTTCTAGCGTGTCCTAAAATCCCGCCTATATAGTGAATCGCCGTTTGACTGAGCTTTCCGTAGCCGTCCTTGTCGTAAAACAAGTTTTCTCCGCCTTTCCACAAACTCATATGCACGTGCATTCCGTTGCCATTGTCGCCGTAAAGCGGTTTTGGCATAAAAGTCGCTGTTTTTCCATTTAAATGCGCTACCATTTTGACGACATACTTGTAAATTTGGACATTGTCAGCCGCTTCGACAAGTGTGCCGAATTTCACGCCGATTTCGCCTTGCCCTTGGGCGACTTCGTGGTGATGCACAAAGGTTTCAAGCCCCACTTTTTCAAGGGTTTGCACCATTTCAGCGCGCAAATCCACCATACTATCGACAGGCTGGACAGGGAAGTAGCCGCCCTTTGTGCGCGGGCGGTGTCCTGTGTTGTAGCCATCGACAAAGTCTTTGTCATCATTCCACTCGCCTTCTTCGCTGTCTATTTCATACTTTGCGCAGTGTATGTTATCGACAATCTTCACGCTGTCAAAGACGAAAAACTCATTTTCTGGTCCAAAGTATGCTGTGTCGGCTATGCCACTGTTTTTTAAATGCTCCATAGCCTTTTTAGCGATACTTCTAGGGCATTTTTCATACATTTGTCCCTTGTAAATGTCATAGACATCGCAAAACACCACTATGGTAGAGTCCGCTGTAAAGGGGTCTAAAAACGCACTTTGCGCATCTGGCTTTAAAATCATATCGGATTTTTCGATACTTTGCCACCCACGAATCGAGCTAGCATCGAACGGCACGCCATTTTCAAAATGCTCCTTGCCGATAACGCTTGCGTTGTAGGTGATATGATGCCAAGTGCCTATCATATCCGTGAAACGAAAGTCGATAAAAACGACTTCATTAGCCTTGCAATAGTCGAAAAATTCATCGACACTATTTACAAATTTTCCCATTTTTTGCTCCTTTAAAGATTTAAGTTTTGAAATTGTAGCATAAAATTATTTAATTAAGCTTAAATTAAAAAATTTTTTTGTAGAAATTTTAAATTTTTCTATCGATATATAAATTTTATTCATCTCCTTGTTTGTTTTTTATCTTTTTACTTAAATTTTTTCATCTCTTTACTCAAATTTTCCGCTCTTTCGCCTAAATTTCCAAGCCCCGCGTTAAATTTTACTTTGATTTTTAAATTTGTTTGCCACGCAAGTGGCGAAAAAT
>UQBJ01000034.1 GCA_900539255.1 uncultured Campylobacter sp.
ACTTTTTAGTAGGCGGTGGCTATGTCAATACCGTGTCAAGCAAGGGCAACAGCTTCAACGCCTTTGCGCAAGCGGCTGAGAATTTAGGCTTTGCAAATGTCAATGCTGGACTTGCCGCAAGCGTTTTAGGCGGACCACGCGAAGATGACAGCTTTTTGGGCGGACAAGCCGTTTTAGGTGCGACCGTGCCACTTGGGCTAGGACAGCAAATCGATGCGGACCTTGACTTCTTTTACGGCAAAACCAAAACCACACCCTACAACAGCCTTTTTGACAAAGAGGCTATGTTTGAGGCTATCTTAAACACGCAATGGAATCCAGACAACTGGAAAGAGGTAGAACGCAACATAGAGGTGTTTAACCAACTCCCACGAGAGTCTAGCGCAGACGCCCGCGCTGAAAAAGGCGATGGCGAGATAGAGACCACCACACTTCGTGGCTCAGCAGTAGTAGGCTACACAAGCGATTTAGCCACTAGGTTGCAGTTTAACGCCGATGCCTTTATGGCTTATGAAAGCATTAAATTTGACAAATACGCCATTGCCGTGCCTATTTTTGTTTTGGGGCAAATCAAACCAACCGCACAAGGCGGAGCTGAATACGACCCGGGTTGGTATTTACCCCGTCCTTTGCCTAAGGGAAACCCTAACAACATTAACCCCATAGTTGATGGCAAAGACGGACAGCAGCCCTACCTAGAACAAAACGGCTCCGTTTTCACTGAAATGAAATTCGGCGGCAAGGCTGAGATAAACTGGAAACACCAAAACGGCCTTTTTGTCTTTGGTTTAAGCGGGCAGTATGATATGAGCAAACGAAACCCTAAACAATACCTACGCACACCTATCCCTTGGATAAAAGGCAACACTGACGGCGGTATAGGACTAACAGAAACATTTCGCGCTATGGAGGCTTATATAGATGACCATTTAGATATGAATGTCATCACCGCTGGGGTTTATGCGATAGAAAAATACGACTTCAACCCGCAGTTTTCTTTTATGGCTGGTGCTCGCTATGAGATGAAAAATTATAGCGTCAAAGCACACGACCTTTACAAAGCCAACAGAATGATTTTCACAAATGCGGATGGCTCGGTTAATAAAGGACAAACTAACAACACAGGCTTATTTGCAAGAGACCAGTTCTCAGATGATAACGACCCAGCCAACAGCCCCACAGGCGAGTATAAAAAGAACCACGACAACTTCATCGGCGAAATCGCCCCTGTCTTTAAATACTCTCAAACGGGCGCGATTTATGCAAGAGGTGAGCTAGGCTACATAACCCCACCTGCTTGGGCTATGCTCCAACGCTATGGTTTCATCGATACAAAGACAAATGCAAACGGCTTTGACAAAGGCGATATAGGTGCTACTGACCCGATAGTTTTTCATTTTGCGTATCGCACGCCTGAGCTAAAAAACGAAACCTACTACACCGCTGAACTTGGCTGGAAAGAAATCATCGGCAAACGCATCATCCCCGCTGGCTTTATGGACATAGACATAAGCGCGCTTTTGTTTAGCGCAAATGTCTTTTACACCGCAAGCCAAAATGAATTTTTCTTTGAGGGCGACACCTACTCAGGACTAACCGTGGGCAACTACGACAAATCACGCCGTTTAGGTGGAGAAGTAGCCTTAGAGCAAATCCTTTTTAACGGAATAATACGCTTTAATGAAAGCTTTATGTATCTTAAAGCCGAAAAAGACCAAGGCGAGGGCTGGGAGACTATGCCTTACACCTACGACTACAAGGGAACCTTTGGCGCGAGTGTCGATGTGAGTGGTTTCTTAGAAATAGTCAATGTGAGCCTAGCCGTGTGGCTGCAAAACTCCATTTATGGTAACCAACAAATCGTCTCAAAGCGCGCGGAAGCCACTAAAAAGGCTAATGGCGACCCAGCCTTTAATATCGTAAATGAAGACCCGCTCAAACTCAAACCCTATCTCATCAGCGACTTTGGCTTGACAATAGGCATAAACAAGGGTATGGGGACCTTCACAGCAGGCGTGAAAAATGTCTTTGACACGGTTTATTACGACTACTACAACAACGACCGCTCCGCCGCCGTGAATGAAAACCGCTTTGTCTTTGGACGCGGCAGAACCGTCTTCGTCGAAGGGACTTTTAAATACTGAAAAGGTTGCTTTTAAACACTTAACATTCAAGGCTAACGCCTTGAATGTTAATGTGTAGATAAACCTAACTTGTCTTGTTATACTTTGCTATTTTTCGTTATTTTTTATTATACCTTGCTATTTCTTGTCATACTGAGCGCAGCGAAGTATCCACAAAACAGAAAGCGGACTTTGAAAGGCGACTTTTAAATACTGAAAGTTGCCTTTCACTTGTCTAGGACTTTTTAGGACTAGACAAAGACTTTGTTAGTGTAAAAGCACTTCAAAGCAAGGATACGCTGACTTTGCGAACAAACAAAAAAGGCGAGAACACTCTCGCCTTTTTTTATACCTTAAAATCCTTGTCATACTGAGCTTTCGCAAGAAAGCGAAGTATCCATAAATTCAAAGTGTGAATTTGCGCATTTAAGGCGTGGTAAGGCACGAAATTTAGCCGTTCTTCCTAGCAAATTCTTTCATAAATTCCACAAGAGTTTGGCACTGCTCTAAGGTGATGGCGTTGTAAAGACTCGCGCGAATGCCGCCCAAAAGGCGGTGTCCTTTAAGCCCTATCATACCAGCCTTTTCAGCCTCTTGCACGAAAAGCGGCTCTAAATCAGCATTTGCCGCGACATTAAAGCTCACATTCATCAGCGAACGCGAGTTTGGCTCGCTATGCCCCTTGTAAAAACCGCCACTAGTGTCGATACACTCATACACAAGCCTTGCTTTGGCTTGATTTTGCTCGTTGATAGCATCAAGCCCGCCTTGTGCGGCAAGCCACTGCATTTCAAGGGCAAACATATATATCGCAAAGGTGGGCGGGGTATTAAAAAGTGAGTTATTTTCGCTATGAACGGCGTATTTAAGCATACTTGGGACATTTTTAGCCACGCTTTTTTCTAACATATCTTTACGCATAAAAACGCACGCTAGCCCTGAAATGCCAGCGTTTTTTTGCACTCCGCCATAAAAGACAGCTATATCGCTAAAATCAACCTTGCGAGAGAAAAAATCGCTTGACGCATCGACAATGAGCGGGGCTTTGCTCTTTGGATAGCTCTTATACTGCGTGCCGTAAATGGTGTTGTTCGAGCAAATGTAGGTATAATCAGCGTTTTGGCTAAATTTCACCTCAGGGATAAAGCTGAATTTAGCGTCCTCACTGCTTGCTACAACCTTGACATTTGCGCCCAAAATTTGAGCTTCTTTTATAGCCTTTTTCGTCCAAACGCCCGTGTGAGCGTATTCACACACGCCACCATTGCTGAAATTCATCGGCACCATCGCAAACTGCAAGCTCGCCCCGCCTTGCAAAAACAGCACTTCATAATCATCATTCAGCCCGTAAAGCTCTTTTGCCTTACTCATCGCGCCAAAATGCACTTCCTCAAAGATTTTGGTGCGGTGGCTTATTTCCATTATCGAAAAGCCCTTGCCTTGATAATCATAAAGCTCATCTTGCGCCCTTTTTAGCACGCTTTCAGGCAGTGTTGAAGGTCCTGCGCTAAAATTGATTTTTCTCATTGTTGTCCTTTTTAAAGAATTTGCGCTTCTTTGCCCAAATTTTGTGAATGCAAGGTGATTATATCATCTTTGTGTAAATGTTCAAGCAACACGGTTTTGCCGTCCTTTTTAAGCGACACAAAAGCCTTGCTTTTTTCAAAAAAATGCGCGTGCTGTGAAAAAGCCTGCTCGCACTGCTTTAATTTTAGCGCGCCCTGCTCGAATTTCGCGCTTAAATTCAGCTCAAAATTATGGCGCAAAAAATTCAAATTTGTGAGCTTTTCACTGATGATTTTGCTTAAAGAGTTTGCTTTTAAGAGCTTTTGGAGTGAATTTAGCTCGTTTTGTAGCGATGAAAGCTTGTTTTGCATTAAATTTTTAAATTTATCATCAAGCAAATCAAGGCTTTGAGCTAAATCATTCTTGCTTGAAAAGCACATATCTATGGCTGCGCTTGGCGTTGGTGCGCGCAAATCTGCGACAAAATCGCTGATGACATAGTCTATCTCGTGTCCTATGGCTGATATTATGGGTGTTTGGGCGTTGTAAATGGCGCGGGCTAAGCCCTCGTCATTAAAGCAAAACAAATCCTCCCTGCTGCCTCCGCCCCTTGCGATGATGATGAAATCAAGCCCCATTAAATCCGCTTTTTGCAAGGCTTTGATGAGAGAATTTGGCGCGCTTGTCCCTTGCGTAATGGCGTTAAAGATGAAAAATTTAGCTAAAAAGCACTCTTTTTGGCTGATGAGCTTCATCATATCTTGCAAAGCCGCCGAAGTAAAGCTTGTGATGATGCCTACTTTCACAGGGTGAGCGGGAATTTGCTTTTTGTGAGCGTTGTCAAAAAGCCCCTCTTTTTCAAGCCTTTCTTTAAGGGCTAAAAATTTCGCCTCCAAGTCCCCAGCACCAGCCTTTTTAAGCTCTTTGGCGATGAACTGAAAACGCCCGCTTGCCTCATACAAGCTCACAAAGCCCACTAAATCGACTAAATCCCCAACTTGTGGCTTAAAATTCACACGCGAATTTGCGCCCTTAAACATAGCACAAGCAAGGCTTGCTTTCTCGTCTTTAAGCTCGAAATACCAATGCCCTGAGTTATGCAGGGTGATTTTTGAAATCTCCCCACTCAAAACTATGTCATCAAAATGCGCTTCAAGTAGGCTTTTTGCCTTTAAATTCAGCTCGCTGACAGTCATTTGTTTTTGCCAACTTTTTGCGCGATAAACGCCGTGCTTATGCCAAGGCTAAAACTCTCCACGCTCAAAAGCCTAAAATTCGCACTTTCTAGCTCTTTTATTAGCTCATCTTGCCTTAAAAAGCCATCAATAGAAAGGGGCAAATACTCATAAGCGCCCTTGTCGTGGCTGATAAACCCGCCAAGTGCTGGCAAAATGTGCTTTAAATAAAAATCCCTGCACCACGCCAAAAGCCCACCCTTGTCGCGTTTGGTAAATTCCAAAATCAGCAAAATGCCCTCATCTTTCAGCACTCTGTTAAATTCGCTCAAAGCCTTTTGCCGCTCGGTAACATTTCGCAAGCCATAGCTTATACTCACAATGTCCGCACTGCCGTCCTTTACGGGCAAATCTTGCGCAAAAGCCCTGATGAATTCAAGCTTTTCAAACTTGCTTTTTGCGATTTCAAGCATAGCCGAGCTTGGGTCTATGCCCTTAATGCTTTGAATTTCCTTGTTAAATTTGGGGCATTTTTGCTGCCAAAGGGCTATCATATCGCCCGTGCCGCACGCTATGTCGAGTATGTCAAGTTTTGCGGGCTTTATTAGGCTTAAAACGCTCTTTATGCCAGCGTTTCGCCAGCTTGTATCCACGCCAAAGCTCAAAATGCGGTTTGCTTTGTCGTAGCTTGGCGCGATTTTGTCAAACATTTCCACGATTTGCTCTTGTTTTTGCATCACAAACACCTATCACAACGGCTCGTGTAAGCTATGACACTGAGTTTTTCTATGAAATTTCCGAGCTTTTTTTCAAGCTCTTCTTGATATTTGCCTAAATTTTCGTGCTTGAAGTCAAAGTCCATAATGCGCCCGCACTTGCTGCAAACGATATGAATGTGCGGCTCTTCGTAAATGTCGTAGCAAGCCTTTTGGTTTGGGACATTAACCTCCACGACTAAGCCTTGCCTTTCGAGTGTGCTGAGATTTTTATACACTGTGGCAAGCGAAATAGACGGATACTCGCTCTTTACTTGGGTATAAAGCTCGTCAATGTTGGGGTGTTCGTGCTTTTTGAGAATTTTAAGCACGCAAAGCCTTTGCGGAGTGGCTTTTAAGTCGTTTTCTTTGAGTAGTTTCAACAAATCCATAGCAAAACCTCATTTTTTGCTTACAATCATAGCTAAAAAAGATTAAGAAAAAGTTTGTGTTAAGTGATATTTTTTATCCATTGCGAAAATTCACGCCCTACCACGCACAAACTTTGATTTACGCTTTGAAACTACTCCATTTCATAGCTGTCATCGCTGTCTTCATCGTCAAAGCTGTAATCATCGTCATCATAAGCATAGCTTTTGCGCCCATAGCCTGAGTAATCATCATCTAAATCCTCAAACTCGTCTAAATTCTCGTTATCTTCGTTATCCAGCAAGTCCTCATAACCCTCAAAGTCGTCATCATACTTTGCCATAATTTTCCTTTTTGTAAAATCTTGGCGATATTGTAGCTTAAATTTTACTCAATTTGCTATAATTTTTAAAAAATTTTACAAAAAGAAAGCCGATGAAACTTACGCATTTAGATGAAAAAAACCGCCCTAAAATGGTCGATGTAAGCGATAAAGCTATCACAAAGCGCGAAGCTGTGGCGAGTGGGACGATTTTTATGAGCGAGGAAGCCTTTCTAGCCGTGAAAAATAACAGTGCAAAAAAGGGAGCTGTGCTTGAAACCGCTGTGGTAGCGGCGATTATGGGCGCAAAAAAAACGAGCGAGCTTATACCTATGTGCCACCCGCTGATGATTTCAAAGGTAGAAGTGGATATAAAGGAAAATGCGCACGATTTGAGCTTTACGCTCTTTGTCAAGGTAAAATGCGAGGGCAAAACAGGCGTTGAGATGGAAGCTCTCACGGGCGTTAGCGTGGGACTTTTAACGATTTATGATATGCTTAAAGCCATAGACAAGGGTATGAGGATAAGTCAAATCGTGCTTGAAAGCAAGCAAGGGGGCAAAAGTGGTGAATTTAAGCGAGCTGAATGAAAAGCCATTTATCATTTACCCTACATTTTGGCAATACCGCGTCATTTTTGATAGCAAACAAAACGCTCACGGGGTTTTTGACGAGATTTTAGGCAAAAGAGAATTTAGCTTCGCCCCTTCCCAGCAAAGCAGCAGTGGCAAATACCAAAGCTACACGCTCAAAGTCTTTGTTGATAGCGAAAAGGACAGGCTTGACATTTTTGAAAAGCTTAAAAAAAGGGCTAAATTCGTGCTTTAAATTGAGAAAAATTGAAGTAAAATTTAGCCTTAAAAAAGGGCTTAAATTTATAAAGGGCAAAAATTTCACAAAAAAGCTAAATTTTTGCCAAATTTAAAGTAAAATTCAAAGCAAAAAGGACAAAAAATGCAAAACGCGTTGGTTATTTTCGAGCATTCACTTTCATCGCAAAAAGAGCGAGCTGGCGAGCTTTTGGAGGATTTGACTTTCAACCTAGCCGTGCAAAAGCTGCCAAATTCAAAACTTGACAAGGCGCTAAATGAGTTTTTAAGGGTGCTTGACAAGCTCAAAATGCTTGACAAACAAAACGCCACAAAAGTCATCAAAGCGCTCATCAAAGCTAAGGTGCAAGGCGAGCAAAACGCCCTTTACACGCTGATAAACGAGCAAGACATTTTGCACGGCAAAATCGAAGCGCAAAAAAATGTCATCAAAAACGAAATCAGCCAAACCTTTTTTGAACTCAAACAAAGCCTTGATTCATCGGCTTACAAGGCTCAAATTTCAAGCAGCATTGATGAGGCGTTTTTGTTTGAAGTGGAGATTTTAGGGCTGCTTAAAGAAACGGCTGAAAGTGCCTTTATAACGACACTTGAAAAGGGCGAGGACATAGAGCTTACCATAAGTGAAATTTCAAAGGATTTAATGTATAATGCTATTTGCGAGGCGGATTTCATCAAAGAAAACATTTTGCAAAGCTCTAAAATCGTGCTGAGTGCAGCCTTTGAGCTGGCAAATGAGTCCAAAAATTTAGCCCGCGAGCTTTGCGTGGGTGTCGTCAAAGGCACGCAAGAGGGCATAGGGCTTGGCTTGGAGAAGTTTCGGACGAGCTTTGCTTTTTGCGCTTTTGAAGAGGATTTAACGCGCAAGGAAAAAGAGCTGATAGACTTAGAAGATGGCTTTATCACGCTTTTAAAGGCACTTGCTGCAAGCTATGAAAACCCCGTGAGGGATATACTCAAAAATCTACTTGAAAACGAGCTAGACACGATTTTTGCGAAATTCAAACGCCTTATCAGCGAGAGCAGAGCGCAGATTTTGCTGAGTATAAACGAGCTGAAAAAAAATCCAAAAGTCGATGATTTGTCGCGCCTTACGCAAAGCAAAATCAATGTTTTCAAAAAAGAAATGAGCGATTTAGAAAGGGTTGTGGGCGAAAAATACAAGGATTTTAACACCACGCAGGCAAAAAAACTCGGCATAAGCCTTTGGGAAAAAGCAAAAACGCTCATCAAGCGAAATTAAATTTTTGGCTTTGAATTTTTGAATTTTTTGTTTAAAAATTTAATTTTTGCTTGAATTTTAAATTTCAGCTAAAAAATTAAAATTTTGCCTAAATGTTAAAGTTGAACTGAAAATTTAAAATTTTGTTTGAATGTTAAATTTCGACCGAAAATTTAAATTTGTGCTTGATTTTTTGGATTGACACGCAAATTTTTTCAAAAATTTGCTTGCTATGACGGCTTATTTTTTATTTTGAGCCTTTTGCAAAAAGGTGAAAAATCCACAGAATTTAAGGCACACTTTAAATTTATGGATACTTCGCTACGCTCAGTATGACAAGGGAAAATAAATCGGCAAGACAAGACAAGTTGGTATGACAAAATTTAGGGCTTTTGGCTTGATTTGGCTAGCCCTTGTCATTGCGTGCCGTTAAAGTGGCTTGAAATGGCGAAATTTAGGCATTGTGCTAAATGCAAAAGATGAATGTTGGGCTAAATTCAAGTTGGTTTAGCCTGACAATCCTTTCAAAATGCGACAAAGTCGCTTTCACAACAAAGCAAGGTTGAGATTTAGTCTCCTTCAAAAGCCTTGCTTTTTTACTTTTTAACAGCTTTTTTTAAATTTAAATCACTCGCTTTAATCCACTGCTTGCTTAAATTTAAAACATTTGCTTTAAATTTGTGCTTGTTTGTTTAAATTTAAGTAGCTTGTTAAATTTTGCGCCGTTTGCTTTGCGTAAATTCCGCTTACTTTGCGCTCAAATCATTTGCTAAAATTCACGCCGCAAAGTTTTTCAAAGCCTAAATTTTACCCCAAAATTTTGCTTGATTTTAGATGAAAATTTTGAGCGAAATTTGGCTTTTTGCGTGGCAAAATCTTGCAAAATGTCAAAAATTTCATCAATCATCATCGCAAGCAACGAAATGAAAAGCGATGAGATTTACGAGCAGATGAAAAGAGTGTAAAAAGTAACGATATATAACGAAAGACGAAATTCGGTAAGCAACCCCGAACGCCAAAAGACGGATTCCCATAAAAATGCAAGCTTAAATTCCTTTCGCCTTTCAAAGATGAATTGTAGCACTTTTCAAAAACAAAGTCAAGAAGGGCAAAATAGCTAAATTTAAGCGTTGCGTTTGCTTGCGGATTGCCACGAGTCTTGCGATGAAAAACAAGGCGCGAAATCAACACTTTTGCAAAAAAGCAAGCTACAAACCCAAACAAATTTACAACTCCATACAGCCACTTTCAGCAGCTTTGCATAAATGAGATTTATTTTATCTTTACTTCTTTGTGCTAAAATGCGTTTTTTAAATTTTTTCACACGAACGAAAGGCAAAAATGAAAAACTCAAACCACGCAAATTCAGCTCACAGCGCGAATTTAAGCGAAAATTTTACTCCACAAACAGCCTACACAACTGAGCGTCAAAAGGCTATCAAAAACACTATCTACGCTTCTTTGGGCGGAATTTTGGAGTTTTATGACTTTATCCTTTATGTGTTTTTTGCGGTGGCGATTTTTCCGCAGATTTTTTTCCCCCCAAACAGCGACATTTGGGCGAGCGTGGGCGGCTGGGTGAGCTTTGGCGTGGCGTATTTAGCGCGCCCATTTGGAGCAGTGGTGTTTGGGCATTTTGGCGATAAATTCGGGCGCAAAAAGATTTTTTACATTTCTATGCTTTTGATGGTGCTGCCAAGCTTTGTTTTAGCGTTTTTGCCGACTTATGAGAGCATAGGCATAGCCGCTACGCTGGCACTTTTTGCGATTCGCATTATACAGGGATTAGCTGTGGGGGCTGATGTGAGCGGGGTTTGGGTCTTTGTGAGCGAATTTGTGAGCGAAAAAAACAAAAGTTTAGCGCTCGGTTTCATCTCGGCTAGCACGACTTTTGGGCTACTTTTAGCTGGACTTGTAGCGTTTTGGGTAAATTCTAGCTTTACAAACGATGAAGTTTTGGAGTATGCGTGGCGTTTGCCCTTTATTTTGGGCGGATTTTTCGGCATTTTGGCTTGCTTTTTGCGTAAAAGACTCAGTGAAACGCCCGTTTTTGAAAAGCTACAACAAACAAAGCAAATCCTTAAATTTCCGCTTGTTGAAGCACTCAAAACGCATAAAACGCCTATGCTCGTGTGCTTTTTGATGAGTATAGTGCTTTCAGCTGGCGTTGCTACGCTCACTATAATCCCGCAAAATTTCGACAAACTCTTGGACTTTGACGCTAGCGAAAGGCTACTCTACACCAACCTAGCCATAGTCGCTGTCATCATCGGTGCGCTGGTGCAAGGGCTTTTGGCGCGCTCTTTTGGTGATTATAAAATCTGCGCGATTTTTGCGTGCTTGTTCGCGTTCTTTGGCTTTGGCGTGGGGCTTTATGATGAAAATTTCCTTGCATTTTACCTGCTGGCGTGCTTTTGTCAAGGTATCATCACCTTTGCACCCGTGTTTATGACGCGGGTTTTTGCAAGCCAGCTGCGACTCAGTGGGCTTTCATTTGCCTACAATGTGTCTTATGCCTTTTTTGTTTTCATCTCGCCCTTTGTCATCAACGCCCTTTATGAGCGGTATTTGGGGTATTATATGAGCTTTGTAGCCCTTGCTTGCCTTGCTTGCGTGTGGTTGATGAAAAGGTTGGGACATTAAAACGCCCATAAAAAGGGCATTAGAGTAGCTTAAAATACTCTTTTATCATCACAAGTGCGGCAAGTGAGTCCATTTTGCCGTCTTTTTTGCGTGAATTTTTTGCGCCCAAACTCGCTGCTTCCTTGCTCGTAAAGCTCTCATCGACAAAGTGCGTTTCGCCTTTAAATTCAAGCAAATTCACAAAATGCTCTATTCTGCGTGTCATCTCGTCCTCGCTCGCACCGCCTTTTGGCACGCCTACGATGAGCGTGGAGACTTTGTGCGTGCTTAAAAGTGCTTTGATTTCGCTTGCGGCTTGATTGCGGTTTTTGCGAAGCACGGCGTTTAAGGGCAAAGCGACTTTTTCATCTACGCAAAGTGCTATGCCTATGCGTTTTAAGCCTATATCAAGTGCCAAAGCGTTCATTTGAGCGTGCCTTTTGCTAAATTTAAGCGTAAATTTAGCCTTTTTGCCACGCTTTGCAAGGATAAAAGCAGGTTAAATTCAAGCCTTAATGCACTTTTCACTTTTTTGTCCTTACTAAAACACCTTGTATATCGAGCTTTCCGTCTAATTCATACTCATAAATTTTATCGCCAAATTTTGCCAAAGCCTCGTTTAAATTCGCCCCATTTTTGCAAAAATTTAAAAGCTCATCACTTTCTAACTCATCAGTTTCAAAAAGCGTGCCAAAGCCCGCTGCAAAGGCTTTGAAATCATTTATCAGCCCGACTTTGCCTTGCTCTAAAAGGCTGTTTGTCCCATCGCTTTCGCCCTTTCTTTGCGGCAGCACAAAGACTTTTTTGCCAAGTTTTACCGCTAAATTCGCACTTTGGAGCGAGCCGCTTTTAAAATCAGCCTGAGCGATGATGATATGCTCGCACAAAGCGATGATAAGGCGATTTCGCAGCAAAAAATCATAGCCGTGCGGCATATAATCTGGCTCGTTTTCGCTCAACGCCAAGCCTTGCGTGTAAATTTGCTTGATGATTTTTTCGTTGTTTTTGGGGTAAATTTGGTGCAGCCCATTAGCGAAAACGCCTATGGTGCAGGGCATTGCGCCTATGTGAGCGTTTATATCAACCCCAAGTGCGCCGCCGCTTACCACGCAAACGCCAGCTTGTTTTAAAAGGCTTGCAAGCTCCAAAACACAAGTTTTAGTATAAATGCTCATCTTGCGAGAGCCGATGATAGCGACTTTTTTGCGCTTTAAAAGCGACAAATCGCCCTTGTAATAGAGCTTTTTCACAGGCTCATCAAGGTTTAAAAGCTCGTTTGGTAGGGTTTCAAGGATTTTCATAAAGCTCGTCCAAATACACTAGCTCCACGCTTTGCAGCAAATCCTTGCTCTGCGTTAGGGCTTTGAAAGTGTTTTTTTTAGGGTGCGCGATGGCTATGGCAAAGCCGTTTTTGTGTGCTATTTGCACCGCTTCTTTGATTTTGTCCTTTATGGCGGGCGTTTTGTTGTCATTGTCTAAAAAAATATCCCTTTTTATCGGCTTTTGGTTGAATTCTTTTGCCACAAAAGCTCCCTTTGTCGCGCTTGTCGTTACAGAATCCACAAAAACAAGTTCGTGCTTTTGCAAAGCCCGAAAAAGCCGTCTCATCGCTTGCGTGTCGCTTGTGAAAAGACTGCCTGTGTGGTTGTTGATGAATTTCAAGCCGCTAAAAGAGCGTTTTATCCGTGCTATCTCGGCAAGTATATACTCATAAGTGTCGCTTACATAGAGTGTCTGCAACTCTTCGCTTGCGTAGTGCTGCGCTGACAAGGGCAAATGCACCATAAAAAACTCAAATTCACGCGCTAAAATGGGCGTTTTGGGGTGAGTGCTGTCTGGGGGAAAAAAGCTGGGCGTGAGTTTAAGCCCTGTGGCTTTGAGCGCTTTTACCTGCTCGTGCGTTGCCATATCATCGATGATAATGCAAAGTTTGGGTTTTGGGCGTTTTGCTGTGCTTGCGTTTTTGTCGCTTTTTTCAAGGCGCAAAATAGGGCTAAACACGCTCACATAGCCCTTGTGCGGCATTAAAGAAAGCAGGGTTTTGCCCTTGTCAAAAATAAGATTTGTGTCGATTTTGCTGGCAAGGCTTAAATTTGCGTCTAAATTCGTGCTTAAATTTCCATCTTGCCCCATTTTAACGCTGAATTTATCGCTCATCATAACGCCACTTTTATCATTTGGATTATCCGCATAATAATCCACAAACAAGCCTTTAACGCGCTTTTTTTCTTGCACTTTTGTGGCATTTTGAGCGAAAATTTGGGCTGAATTTGATAAATTTTGAGCATTTAAAATAAGCTGTGTTTGCTTGCTGGCATTTGTCTCATCGTCCCTTTTTGCAGGCGTTTGCGGCGATTTGTTTAGAGTAAAAAGCCAAAACACAAGAGCAAAGGCAAACAGGATAAAAAGGCTAAATTTAAGGCGTTTCAAACAATCACTTTCATCATAAAATCAAAAGCCGCATTATAGCACAATGAAAAGCATTTTTCAAGCCTTTTTGTCTTTTTGTGGTTTGAAAATTTTTGCTGAATTTTAGCGCAAAAGGCTGTGAATTTTGGGCTTTTTTTGATTTAGCTTAAATTTTTGCGTTAAAAATTTACAAAATTCAGTTTCGTTAAAGGTTTTTTTGTTATAATTAGCGTTTTGCGACATTAAGAACTAGCAAAGAAGTATTTTCAAAATTCACCACTTGCTTTGAAAATAGTTGGTTTGACACCTATTGATGCCGCGAAAAAGTGGAATTTCAACACAGGAGAAGACGATGAAAGTCAGACCATCAGTCAAAAAAATGTGCGACAAATGCAAAATCATTCGCCGCAAACGCGTGGTTCGCATTATTTGCGAAAACCCAAAACACAAGCAAAGGCAGGGCTAAACGATGGCTCGTATTGCAGGTGTGGATTTACCCAAGAAAAAAAGGGTGGAGTATGGATTAACCTATATTTATGGTATAGGTTTGTTTAGTTCGAGGAAAATCCTTGACAAGACAGGAATTTCTTACGACAAAAGAGTGAGCGAGCTGAGCGAGGAAGAAGCAGCAGCTATCCGCAAGGAAATCCAAGAGCATTATATGGTAGAAGGCGATTTGCGTAAGCAAGTGGCTATGGACATTAAAGCGCTTATGGATTTAGGCTCTTATAGGGGGTTGCGACACCGCAAAGGCTTGCCTGTGCGCGGTCAAAAAACCAAAACCAACGCTAGAACCCGCAAGGGCAAACGCAAAACAGTCGGCGCAGCCGCCAAAGCGTAAAGGATAGACTATGGCAACAAGAAAAATCGTAAAGAAAAAAGTAGCGAAAAAAAATATCGCTCGCGGTATAGTCTATATCAGCGCAACTTTCAACAACACTATGGTAACAGTTACCGATGAAATGGGCAACGCCATAGCGTGGAGCAGTGCTGGTGGGCTTGGCTTTAAAGGCTCAAAGAAATCAACCCCTTACGCAGCGCAACAAGCGGTTGAAGATGCGATGAACAAAGCCAAAGAACACGGCATCAAAGAAGTAGGCATCAAGGTGCAAGGACCAGGAAGCGGCAGAGAAACCGCTGTAAAGAGTGTCGGAGCTTGCGAGGGCATAAAAGTGCTGTTTTTAAAGGACATCACGCCACTTGCGCACAATGGCTGCCGCCCACCAAAACGCCGCCGCGTGTGAGAAAGGATAAGTTATGTCAAGATATAGAGGACCTGTTGAAAAACTAGAAAGACGCTTTGGCGTGAGCCTTGCGCTTAAAGGCGAGCGAAGATTAGCGGGAAAAAGTGCGCTTGACAAACGCCCTTATGCGCCCGGACAGCACGGCGCAAGGCGTGGCAAGATAAGCGAATATGGCTTGCAACTGCGCGAAAAGCAAAAGGCTAAATTTATGTATGGGCTGAGCGAAAAGCAGTTCCGCCGCCTTTTTGCTGAGGCTGCACGCCGAGAGGGCAACACGGGTGTTTTGCTGATACAGCTTTTGGAGCAAAGGCTTGATAATGTCGTTTATCGTATGGGCTTTGCGACAACTCGCCGCTTTGCAAGGCAGCTTGTTACGCACGGACACATTTTGGTAAATGGCAAAAGAGTCGATATACCAAGCTTTCGCGTAGAAGCAGGCGCAAAGGTCGAAGTGGCTGAAAAGAGCAAAAACAACCCGCAAATTTCACGCGCTGTGGATTTGACGGCGCAAACGGGCATTGTGGCGTGGGTAGATGTCGAAAAGGACAAGAGATTTGGCATTTTCACAAGAACACCAGAGCGAGAGGAAGTGGTTATCCCTGTTGAAGAACGCTTCATAGTCGAGCTTTACTCTAAATAATAAAGGCTTTAATATGAGAAATATCACTACAACAGCTTATACGCCAACGCAATTTAGCATTGAAAAAGTCAATGAAACCACTGCTAAAATCTCCGCTTGGCCCTTTGAAATCGGCTATGGTATCACGCTTGCGCACCCTTTGCGCCGCTTACTTTACGCTAGCACGGTGGGTTTTGCGCCCACAGCCTTGCATATAGAGGGCGTGAGCCACGAATTTGATAGTATGCGAGGAATGCTTGAAGATGTAACGCTTTTTATCATCAACCTAAAAAAACTTCGTTTCAAGCTTAAAAATGATGCGGACAAAGAAATCGTAAGTTTTAAATTCAAAGGTCCCAAAGAAATTCACGGGGCGGATTTAAACAACGATATCGTAGAAGTGGTAAATGCTGACAATTATCTTGCCACTATCAACGAGGACGCCGAGCTTGAATTCACGCTCATCATCGAAAAGGGCATAGGCTATGTGCCAAGCGAAGAGACACGCGCGCTCAACCCAGACATAAGCTACATAGCACTTGACGCCTTTTTCACGCCTGTAAAAGAAGCCGTTTATGACATAGAAAAGGTGCTTTTCGAGGACAACCCAGACTATGAAAAGGTTGTTTTTACCATCACCACAGACGGGCAAATCTCGCCAAACAAGGCTTTTGAAAACGCTTTGGAAGCTATGTATAGGCAATTAAGCGTGTTTGACAAAATCACAAACGCAGGCGCTATCATCAAAAAGCAAGCTGCTGCTGATGAGCTAGAAAACCAAAAGCTCACGCAAAGCATAACGGATTTAAATTTAAGCGCACGAAGCTTTAACTGCCTTGAAAAAGCAGAAATCCGCTACATAGGCGAGCTTGCGTTGATGAGCCTTACTGAGCTTGCAGCACTTAAAAATCTCGGCAAAAAGTCGCTTGAAGAAATCAAAAGCGTGATGGAGTCCATAGGAATGCCCGTTGGCACTTCTAAATTTAGCGAAAACAAAGAGCTTATCAGCAAAAAAATCGCCGAGCTTAAAGCACAACACGGAGGCACACAATGAGACACAAACACGGATACCGCAAACTTGGGCGCACCAGCGCACACAGGGGGGCTTTGCTTAAAAATTTAAGCATTGCTATCATCAATGCGGGCAAAATCGAAACCACCTTGCCAAAGGCAAAAGAGCTTCGCTCATACATAGAAAGGCTCATCACTAGGGCAAGAGTTGGGGATTCTAACGCTCACAGGGCGGTATTTGCGAGCTTGCAAGATAAAGCCGCTACGCAAAAGCTAGTGAGCGAAATCGCTGTGAATTTTAAGGGCAGAAACGGCGGCTATACGAGGATTGTCAAAACCCGTATTCGCCGTGGAGACGCCGCTGAAATGGCGTTTATCGAATTTGTAGCTTAAAATTGAGCTTAAATTTAGGCTGCTTTGCTGAATTTATGGCGTGAATTTATGCCGTTAATTTCGTGCGAATTTCACGCATAAATTTGGCAAATTTTGATAAAATTTTACCGACTTCATAAATTCAAGCGCAAATTTCTTTTTGTGCTTGAATTTGTGGCTTACAAATAAAACGGATTTTAGCTTGAAACTTTTAAATTTAAACCCCGCGCAAACAATTTCACGCAAAACTTAACGCAAGAAATCTTAACACAAAGCTCATCACAAAAAAATCACGCAAAAAATCTTAACGCAAAACTCATCACAAAATTTTCACGCAAAAATTCTTAACGCAAAGCCTTTTTTAAAAGAGCTTCAACAACCCTTTCAACGCCTTTTCATCGATGATTTTGCTGTCGTATTTGATGACAAGTTGGGTTGAATTTGTGTAAATTTCAACTATGCCTTTGTGCGATGAAAGTGCGTTAGTATCGAGCTTTGTGTCTAATGCAAGGTATAGGTTTTTAAAATCACTCGGGCTTTTAAGGAAACAAAGCAACACAAACCAAGCGCAAATGATGATGAGTAGCACTACGGTGAGTTCAAGCATACTCAAAAACTCCCACGCCAAGCCACTTACAAGCCCACCCAAAAAGCTACCCCCGTAACCAAAGGCATTAAACACGCCCAAAGCCGCTCCACGCTCGTTTGCAAGGGCGAATTTACTCGCCACACTTTGCATAATCGGCTCGTGCAGGTTAAAGCCTACGAAAAAAACAACCACGCCAACGATAAAAATGCCAACGCTATATGCTCCAAGCTCGAAAGCTAGGCTCATCAAAGCAAAGGCAAGGGCGAAAATCCCCACGCCCACGAGCAAAAGCAGCTTGCTCAAACCCCGTCTTTCGCCCAAAGCCCCAGCCGCGCCCATAGCCAAAAAGCCCGCTATCATCGCCCACGCATACACAAGCCAAAGCTCATTTTTAGGGTAATCAAAGCGCACCAAAACAAGCGGTATGATGAAAAACGCGATAGCGATAAGCATTTTTTGCATAAAACTTGTCAAATTCATCAAGGCTAAATTTTTTTGCTTTAAAAGCTGCAAAATCGGCGTTTTAGGGCTTTTTGCGATGATTTTTGGTTCTTTTGGCACAGCCGTGTAAAGCAACACTATGCAAAGTGCCGTCAGCGCAATGCTTATCCAAAACAAGCTCGCAAGCCCAAAATGCTGACTCAAAAGCGGCGAAAGCACCATAGAAAGCGCAAAGGCAAGCCCTATGCAAGCACCCATTATCGCCATAGCTTTGGAGCGTTGCTCTTCTTTGACAAAATCGCTTATCATCGCCGTAGCCACAGCTCCCACAGCCCCAGCCCCTTGCAAAGCCCGTCCTATCATCATCAGCCAAATATCATTCGCCACAGCGCAAACGGCTGAGCCTATTATAAACACCACAAGTCCCAAGCACAAGGCTTTTTTGCGTCCGATTTTGTCGCTCAAAACTCCAAAAGGCACTTGAAAGAGCATTTGCATCAAGGCGTAAATGCCGATGAGTAGCCCTGTTAAAAACTCATTTGCCCCTTGAAGCTCCAAAGCATAAAGGCTCAACACAGGTAAAACGATAAAAAGCCCAAAAAACCTTGTAGCGATGATGAATGAAAGCGGCAAAATGCTTTTAAGCATAGCAAAGTCCTTGTTTAAAAATCAAAAGCGCATTATAACAAAACTTTTTAAATTTTGTTTTATTAAGGAAATTTTAGCTACAATGTCAAAACATTTTCAAAGGGTTGTTGATGAAAATTATTTTGGTTGCTGATGATATTACGATTGTTGGAGGGGCAGAACGGGTGATTACGAACCTTGCAAACGCGCTTTGCCAAATGAATAAAAATGAAGTTGAAATTTTTAGTATCCATCACTCTAACGAAAGTTTAGCTTACCCGCTAGATAAAAATGTTAAAATTTCTTTTTACTCGCAAGCATTAAGTAAAGATGAAATGAGAAAATTAAAACCACGCAAAAAACTCACACTAAAATTTAAAATCCTAGCCTTTAAAATTAAATTTTTCTTTTTAGAATTAAAATTGTTTAAAACACAAGAGATATTAAAGCGTATGTTGGATATCAAAATAAAAAAAGATAAATGCGATATTGTTGTGGATAATACAGGATTTATTTATCACCCTTACAGCAAAAATAAAAACACCAAATATATTATGCTTACGCATACTTCTTATGAAAGCAAAACCAAATTTGTAAGCCAAAGATATTTTGATGACTTAAAAGACTACGACACGCTTGTGATTTTAAGCCACGCAGAATTTAGCATTTGGCAACGCTATCACAAAAATGTCCGTGTAATCCCAAATTTCTTGCCGCAAATTCCTAGCCTTAGCACGACTTACTCGCAAAAGGCAGTTTTAAGTGTAGGACGACTTTCAAAAGAAAAGGGCTTTTTAAGGCTGCTTGATATTTGGCAAATTTTAGCACAAAATAAGAAATTTGAGTGCGAATTTCAAAAGTGGCAACTCATCATCGTAGGCGATGGCGTTTTAAAAAAAGAGCTTGAAAGCAAGATTAAAGCCC
>UQBJ01000035.1 GCA_900539255.1 uncultured Campylobacter sp.
TGTCTTAAATTCTGTGGATATTTCGCTAACGCTCAATATGACAATATGGATTTTTTTGCTGCGGCTTGCGCCTTGCAACCCGTTGGGTCGCTACGCTCAAAACGACAAGATTTTAAAAAATTCTCAATAAATTTAAAAATTCAAACAAAATTTTAAAAATTTAAAAAATTTTCAAATTCCAAAGGCTTTTTTAAATGTCGCTTATTGTATTTACAAATTTGTCATACCGCCTTTGTCTCTTCATATACCGAGCTTTCGCAAGAAAGCGAAGTTTTCATTTGCAAGTTTTGCTTTGAAATAAAGCAACAATCAGCCTAAAACAAAAGCAAATTTTTGCCACAAACAGGGCGTTTTCTAAAAAAGTGCTTAAATTTGCCAAAAATTTACCCAAAGCACACCAAAAAAAAGTATAATTTGCAGCAAACAAAAGCGTTTTGTGCGGAGTATAGCGCAGTCTGGTAGCGCGCACCCTTGGGGTGGGTGAGGTCGTGGGTTCAAATCCCGCTACTCCGACCATTTGAATTTAGCTTTTGCGGATTTGGAACGAAATTTGCTTGTAAAACTCGCAAAACACACAAATTTTCACAAATTTCAAAGCGCAAAGGCACTTATGCAGAGCATTTTTTCCACGCAAGATGAGCGTGAAAGCACGCTTGCACAGGCTATCAAAGCACGCAAAGAAAGCAAGCAAAACAAAGCCGTGCAGTTTGCGAACATAAATTTTATGACTTTCATCAAACAAGCCCAAAAAATCGTTTCAAGAGCCGCTATTGTGAGCAATCTCCAAGCCATACAGCAGGATTCAAGCCCCAAAGCCTTTGCCAAAAGGGACATTTTCGCTTCAAATTTCAAGGCTGATGCGTGGCAAGAGCTGAAAACACTAAACGCAAATGCTGATGAAAAGGCACTTAACGAACTCAAAGAGCTTGCTAAATCCTATGAGGGTGTGAAAGTCGAGTTTAAACAAGCCGAGCAGTTTTTGCTGAATTTAATGCAAAGTGTGCTTGACGAACTCAAAGAGCATAGCGTTGAAAGTGAGTATTTTAGGGGATTTTTGGAAAATTACAGCGAGCAAGTTACCACGAGAAAGGAACTGAAAGGGCAAATCATCGATGCAGCAAACGACTACATAGTCGAAACAAACCCTTTGAGAGAAGAAAGACTCTATGAGAGCATAGTTTCTAAACTGCAAAGTTATCATCAAGCCCTACAAACAGGGCAGCTTGACAGCTTTTTCGCTCCGTTAGTGCAGTATTTAGAGCCTCACATACAAAGCGAGCTTGCCAAAGCCCTACACAGCATATACTATGAGCTTGAAACCCCCACAGCATTTGAGTTAGCTGGTGGCAACAAACTTTTTTGGAAGGTCGATGAAAACAAGATACGATTTAAAATTCTCAGCAAAGAACAGCTCAAAGCCTTTTACGAGCAAAGGCAAGAAGCCAAGTTTTGCAAAGAATTTTTAGAGCAAATGCGGCAAAATGAGCGGGATTTGAGCGGGGAATTTGAAAATTTGGAGCTATTTTTAGCAAATTTTGACACAAAATCATCAAACGCGAAGTTAAATTCAAGCGCTTTTGACGAAAAATTCAGCTTTTTTGACATAAGGGCTGAAATGTTAAAGGGCAAAAACAGCCCAAACGCCCAAGCTAACGCTAACGCCAAAAGTCTACTTCAAGGGCTTTTGGGAGAAAGTTAGCGAGGATAAAGGGCAAAATTTTTTAACGGCACAATTTTTAAAAGCGTAAAATTTTTTGCAAAATGTGAATTTATGGGCTGTGATTTTATCATCAACCGTCCTTGCGAAATGTTTTACGAAATGGCGTGTAAAGCGTGTTGCCTCTCATTGTGAGGTTTTTTTGTAAATTCGCTATCGTTTGAGTAAAAAAGTGCAAGTAGGCTTTGTGCCATCAAGGCAAATTCAACCTTTTCAATAGCCCTTAAACAAGTCTTGGTGTCGTCCTATGCGTGTTAAATGCACGCTATTTTCAACGATTTTATAAATTAGCACTAAATCAGGCTTTATGTGGCAGTCTCTAAACCCCGCATAATCGTGTTTTAGTAAATTTTGCATCTAGTGGCTCATTGTTTGCTATATGCTGGACGATTTTTTGAATTTCTAAAATTTCACTTTCGCCGATAAGTCCTTGTTTGTGAGCTTTTCTAAAATCTCGCTTGAATGAATTTTTAGAGATAACCTCTCTAAGCATTGCTTACAAGCCCTTTAAGATAGTTTGAGACATTATCAACCTCTACTATATCATCGTTTTGGCTTTTTTTGCAAAGTCTCTTCAATTTGGCTTTTTCTATCAAGCAAACTTTCTTTTTCGCTTTCTAGTTTGGCAAGTTGCGCCTTTGTATTGTCAAGCTCCATAAACAAAGATTCTTCACTATAAACGCTGTAATCAATAGCTCTTGCTCTCATCTGCGCCCCCTTAACAAAATTTGTCTCATTATAGCACATTTTGAAAAACAAAGCAAAATTTATCTTACAAGGTCTTTATTTAGCTCGATTTTAAGGATTTTTTGAATTTTTGTGGCATTTTGTTGGTCTAGTTTATAGCCCAAATTGACAAGGGTTAAAATGGTTGTTGCAAATTTAGCATACGCTTTTGGCAAAGCATCAGCATAAAAAACGCTTTGGCTGTGTTGTAGCTCTTGTATGGACTTTTCTAAAAAATTATTCATCAATCTTTCGGCAAACTCACGGGATTTCAAAGAGATTTGTTTCCATTCTTTGATTTTATTTTCAAGCTCTTTTAACTCTTGCTCATCTGCTTGTATCTCAATTCCATAGATTTTCGCAAATTCTTCAAGCCCTGCGCCCAAGCTTCCGCCTCGTCTGCTTCTTGCTGTGCTTCGAGATTCAGCGAAATTTCTTTCTCCACTATCGCTAATGCCTCGTTCATTTGGCGTTCTTGGGCTATCAGTGCTAGCAAGTAAAGAGCGCAAAGGGGAATTTCGCTCATCATCTCGTCTGTGGCTAGATGAATTTTGTTGAGAGTTGAAACTAAATTGTCGTAAGTCGGTAGGGCTGATAGTTTGTCCATCGTGTTGGCTGTGAATTCGACTTTGAGCATTTGCTCCATTTTCTTGTCCTTGTGCTAAATTTTGTTGTGATTGTAGCGTGTTTTGGTTAATGATTTGATTGTAAAGTTCATAAAGATTGCTTATATCCTCTTGCATTTTTGTGATGAGCTTTTTAAGCTCGACAAGTTCGGCTTTATCTTTATAATCCATTACCCAAATTTCCTTTCCTCCACTACCCAGCAATCTTTTTTAATGTAGTTTTTCTTATAGTAGTTTGTGATGATTTCTTGGTAGGTGCATTGTGTGTATGAAGCATTATCGCCTGAAACTTCATAACAATCTACCTTTTGTCTTTTGTCTGCGGGCAAATTTTTGTAAGTTTTTTCATCGATATTTTTGTAAGTAAAGTAAAACCCCCTATCTTTGCTTTCAAGTGTGTCGTATAAGGCTTTTGAGACAAGTTCTATCTCATAGCCGTTGTTCCAATCGTTTTGATGATAAAACTTCCTATCGCAAGTGTAGCTTATCTTTATGGCGGAGTAGGTTTGTGAAGCAAGCACTTGACAAGTTTTTGTGGGATTAGGATTTATGCGGTAGGCGTAAATTTTATCTTTGTTAAAGGGATTTGTGCCTGTCGTGCCTATTACCTTGCTTTCTACGCGGTTAAGTGCGCTTTTGGTGCATTCTCCGTCCATTCCGCTCATTTCATTTATCTTACCGCCTAAATTCTGCGTAAAGCTCGTTACGCCGTAAGAATTTGCTAAATTTGTATCCACTTGCGCATTTGCTGGCGCACCCTCTAATTTACAATTTTTAAGATGAGCTGTTTGCTTTGCGACTATGCAAGCAGCGTTGCCTTTGCAACTTTTAGGGAGTTCGTATTTGAAAAATCAAAAAGTTATTTTAAAAATATGGTAAAAAGGCGTTTTGTAAAGTAGTTAGCCCCTTTTTTAAAACTTTTTTCAATATGTTAATTTTGGTATGTTGCAATTGACACAAAAGTGTGGCAAAAAGTGTGTCAAGTTGTGGCAAGAAAAATGTTTCAAAAGCCCTTTTTGCCATACATCTATAATTGACACAAAATGACAAAGGCTTGCGCCTTGCAACCCATTGCTACACTCAAAATGACAAGGGTTTTGTCATACTGACTTTCTTGTCATACCAAACACTCTTTGTGTCATACTGAGCGTAGCGAAGTATCCAAAAATAATGACAAAGATTCTTCGGTCGCTTCGCTCCCTCAGAATGACAGCAAAGAGAAAACCCAAAACGACAAAACCAGCACTTCTTGCGCTTGCTTTTATCTCCCTTTTTTGTAAAATTTGAATTTTACAAGCAAAAAGTGTTCTCAAAAGCTGAATTTAAACCCAAAATTTACAAATTTTTTGAATTTTTGTCTCATTTATGCGTAAAAATAAGCCTGCAAAAGTTGCCAAAAAATATAAATTTAAATTTCCTTGCAAAATTTATAAACTTAAAGAAAATTTAAGATTTTTTTTCATTTGCTTGAATTTAGGGCTTTTTCGAGCTTTTTGATTTTCTTTTCAAGTTTTTTGAGCTTGTCAAGCTGCTCGGCTTTGAAAGCCTTTTCAAGTTCGGCGCATTTTTCCTCGCAGTATTTGTCAATGTCTCTTAAATTCTTTGGTTCGCAGCTTTTGATGATACGCGCGGGAATGCCCACTGCTGTGGAGTTTGCAGGCACGCTTTTTACTACAACCGCGTTTGAGCCGATTTTAGCGTTTTCGCCTATGGTTATGTCGCCAAGCACCTTTGCCCCAGAGCCGATAATCACGCCTTTTTTGATGGTAGGATGCCGTTTGATGCCCTTTTGCAGGCTTGTCGCGCCCAAAGTCGCGCCTTGATAAATCAGCACATCGTCCTCTATAATCGCCGTTTGTCCGATGACAACGCCATTTGCGTGGTCGATAAAAATGCGCCTGCCAAGCTTTGCGCCCGGGTGCAAATCAACCCCCGTAAAAAACTGCGAAAGCCCGCTGATGATACGAGAAAGCCTCTTGCATTTGCGTTCGTGCAAAAAGTGCGCAAAGCGGTAATTCACCACAGCCCAAACGCCCGGATAGTTAAAAAACAGCTCCAAAGCCGAGCGATACGCTGGGTCTTGCAACTTAGGCTGCGCAAAGTCCTCTTTTATAATGCTCCAAAAACTCATCACACATCCACACTTTTAAGATAGCCATTGTCGTTTAAGAAAAGATAAAGTTCGCCTAAAATTTGCTTTTTTTGCTTTTCGTTGATGAGCTTTGAATTTGCGATTTTTTCGTTGAGTATGTCCATAATCTCACGCACATCATAGTCCAAATCGTCCAAAGTGTCTAAAATGCTTTGTGATTCTATAATGTCTTTTATCTCATAGCCCTTTTCATCGATATAAACGCTCGCTTCTGTTGGGTGCATAAAAAGATTGTGTTTCATTCCAAGCACTTCTTGATAAGCACCTACCAAGAAAAAGCCTAAAAAATAGTTTTCCTCGTCCAAGTCAATGTCGTGCAGTGTTAAAGGGTTGTTTTTTGAGTAGCTTATTTCGCCATCGCTGTCGCAGGTTATATCCCAAATACTCGCGCTTCTTGTGGGCTTTTTGTCTAAATGAGTAAGGGGCATTATAGGAAAACCTTGTTGCAAGCCCCAAAAGTCTGGCATTGATTGAAAGAGTGAGAAATTGACAAGGTAGCGTTCTTGCACTTCGTCCTGCAAGGCTAAAAAATCCGCCGAATTTTGCGTGTCCCCAAGTAGCTTTGTCGCCTTTTTAATGAGCAAATGCACCAAAATTTCAGCATTTGAGCGGTCTTGCAAATCCACATAACCCAAATCAAAAAGTGTCAAAATGCTTTGCAAATGGTCGATACCATCGTGCATATATTCAAGCGCGTTTGAGCTTTTTATGCTCTTAAACAAGTCATAAAGCTCATCGATGAGCTTTGGGTTGCCCTTGTCTTTAAGGGCTAGCTTGCTTTCTGTGTATTCGTGCGAAAAAAGCTCCAAAACAGGCGCGACAAGCACGGCGTGATGAGCCGCGACAAAACGCCCACTTTCGATGAAAATGTCTGGTTCTATGTCCTTTTTTTGCTCGGCTATGCTTTTAAGCAAAAAAACCATATCGTTTGCATACTCGCTCAAAGTGTAGTTGCGGCTTTGCTCGTCTTTAAATTGCGAGTATTCTACCGCTAAGCCTCCGCCTAAATTTATGGCTTTTAGGTTTTTCGCGCCCATTTTGCGAAGCTCGGTGTAAATGTTGCCAGCCTCAGTCAAAGCCTTTTTAAGCGGATGAATTTCAGTGATTTGCGAACCAAGATGAAAGTGTATCATCGTAAAATTAGTCAGCAAATCGTTCTTTTTAAGCAAATGCACGGCTTCGATGAGTTCGGTTGAAGTAAGCCCAAATTTTGAATTTATGCCCCCGCTTTTTGCCCAAATGCCAACGCCTGATGAGTGAAGCCTGACGCGTAGCCCTATGTTTGGCTTTGGTTTAAAGCGCGCCTTTGCCGTTTCTATAATGCTTTCAAGCTCGTTTAAGCCCTCAATGGTAAGCGTTATGTTGTGTCCCATTTCTTTTGCGATAAAGCCCATATTTATGAGTTCTCTGTCCTTAAAGCCATTGACTGTTATGGGCGCGTTGTCGTTGTTGTAAGCCATAGCAAGCAGTAGCTCAGCCTTTGAGCCTGCTTCAAGCCCGTAGTTGTAATCCTTGCCAAAATTCACTAAATTTTTGACAAAGCCGGGGTATTGATTGACTTTGAGCGGATAAACGGCGTTAAAAGAGCCTTTATAATCAAATTCTTTTTTCGCGCGCTCAAATTTCGTGTAAATGCGCTGAATTTGCTTTTGTATGAGATGCGGAAAACGCAGCAACAAAGGACCTTTGTAGCCCTCATCTCGTAAAAATGCTACTATGTCGATGAGTGCGGGATTTTTGCCAAAATTTATGCAAATTTTGCCGTTTTTGATGATGAAATTATCACTGCCCCAAATGTCGATACCATAGTCTTTCATAGCTCGTTCTCCAAATTTTTTATCTCAATTTGCCTTTCTTCTTTGCTCTCCAAATCCTTGTAAAAAAGCTTGTTTTCCTTTGCCTCGTTTTCGCCCATACAAAGAAAGATTTTTGCTCCGCTTAAATCAGCTAAATTCAAGTGCTTTGCAAGCTTTTTTGCCTCAAAACTTAAATGCACCTTGTGCCTTTGTCGCAAGCTGTTTACAAGGGTAAAAAGCCTTGTAATGAAAGCACTATCAAGCGCGCAAAGATAAATGCCACTTCTCTTTTGAGTATGCTCTTTTTGCGCTAAAATCGCCATCAGCCGCTCTACGCCTATGGCAAAGCCCACGCCAAAGCCTTCTTTACCGCCAAGATAAGAAATGAGCTTGTCATATCGCCCACCGCCAGCCACAGCGGCTTTTGCGCCGATTTCATCGCTTTCAAATTCAAAGGCGGTTTTAGAATAATAATCCAAGCCCCGCACCAGCTTGTCATCAAGCTCAAATTCCACGCCATTTGCGCTTAAAAGTCCTTGCAAACTTTTAAAGTCTCTTTGACACTCATCGCACAAGCATTCTTTCAAGGCAGGCGCGCCTACAAGCAAGCCTTGACAATGCTCGTTTTTACAATCAAGCATTCTTATGGGATTAAGCTCTTTTCGCCTTTTGCAATCCTCGCAAAAATCGCTTTTTGCACTTACAAATTCAACGAATTTCGCACGAAATTCAGGCAGGCATTTTTCACAGCCAAGTGAGTTGAGCTTTAATTTTGCCTTTATGTCGAGTTTTGCAAGGATTTGAGCGAGCATTAAAATCAGTGTTGCGTCCTCAAACACGCTTTTTACGCCAAAACTTTCAACGCCAAATTGATGAAACTCACGCAAACGCCCTTTTTGCGGACGCTCATAACGAAACATTGAGCCGTGATAAAACCAGCGTTTTACGCTTTGCGTTTTGTCAAATTTATGTTCGATATAGGCGCGCACGATACCAGCCGTTCCCTCAGGGCGCAAACACACGGAATTTTCGCCCTTGTCGATAAACTCATACATTTCTTTGCCGACTATATCGCTACTTTCGCCCACGCTTCGCTTGAAAAGTGCGCTTAATTCAAGGTGTGGCGTGGCTATGAATTCAAAGCCATAGTTTCGCGCCACGCTTTCACACGCCTTTATAACGCGCTCATAAAGCCTTGCTTCAATGCTTAACAAATCTTTCATACCCTTTAAAGCACTAATCATCGATGAATTCCTTTATTTTTTGGTGCAAAAGCTCGATATTTTCACGCGCATTAAGCCTTAACACCCTTAAATTTATCTTTTTTTCAAGCATTTCTAGGCATTTTTCAAGCTCATTTTGCACACTCATAAAATAATCCGCCCCGCGCTTTTCTATCTTGTCAAGCCCCTTTTTTTCAAACCTTTCTTTAATCAACTCTTCATCAGCCCTTAAAAAAACACACTTTTGCGGAAAAAATTCGCCCAAAGCAAAGGCGTTTAGAGCAAAGAGCGTTTCAAAATCAAAAGCATTGTTCGCGTAAGCTATGCCTGAAATAAAACTTCTATCGCAAATGATGAGTTTATCGGCATTTTTTTGCAAAACTTGCTCAAAATGCTCGGCTCTGTCGGCTAAAAAAAGCAAAATTTCAGCTCTCTTGCTGAATTTTTCGCTTTTTTCAAGCAAAAGTTCGCGCAAATACACGCCCAACTTTGTCGCTCCCGGCTCAAAGCTAAACACAGCGTCCTTAAATTCACGCTTTAAAAGCTCTATTTGCGTGCTTTTGCCTACTCCGTCAATGCCCTCAAAAACTACATACATTTTTTATCTTTCATAAAGGGGATAATTTCCTTTGGCACGAGATTGCTCACATCGCCGTTGTGTTCGCTCACTGAGCGCACTATGGAGCTTGAAATGAAAGCATTTTCAAGGCTTGGCATTAAAAAAATCGTCTCAAACTCTTTCCACAGCGCATTATTTGCGTAGTTAAGTTGTAGCTCATACTCAAAATCACTCACCGCGCGAAGCCCGCGAATCACGGTGTTTATGTTAAGCTCTCTTGCCAAATCCACCAGCAGAGTGTCAAAAGTGATGACTTCTACGCCTGAAAGTGCCTTTGTAGCGATACTTGCTAGCTCTTTGCGCTTTGCTATGTCAAAATATGGGCATTTTTGCTCGTTTTTAGCGATAGCCACCACCACTCTGTCAAAGAGCCGCAACGCCCGCTTGATAACATCTAAATGCCCATTAGTGATAGGGTCAAAGGTCCCAGGATACAAACAAGTCATTTTCTCTCCACTTACAAAAGCTTAATTATAGCGAATTTTTTTTTAATAAATCTTGTGAAAATCAACTTTATCATAAATTTATAATGTTGTATGTTATAATAGTCTCAATCAAAACAAACCAAAGGGCTAAAACAATGAAAAATTCAGCTAAACAATACATAAGCAAACACAAAATGATAGACATACCCAACGATGACATTTTTAAAAACGATAAATTGCGTAGGCAAGCTTATATTGAGGACTTATCTGCTTTGATTGAGAATTTACACGAACCACTGACTTTAAGCATAAATGGCAGTTGGGGTTGCGGAAAAACGACCTTTGTAAAAATGTGGCAGGCTTATTTACAAAAAGAAAAAGGCATTAAAAGCATTTATTTTAGTGCGTGGGAAGATGACTTTTCAAAAGAACCTCTAATAGCCATCTTAGGCGAAATTCGGCGATATATCAACGAAAATTCAAATGAAACAAAAAAGCAAACATTTGAAACAAAATTTAGCGAAATTAAGGATTGTAGCGCAAAAATTCTTAAAAGAGCATTACCAGCTTTTTTAAGCGGAATGACAGCAGGCGCATTAAATTTTGACGAAGGCTTTGAAAGGGCTATCGGCACATTGATAGAGTCAAGCACAAAAGAGCTTATAGAGCAGCACTCGGCAAATAAAGAGCTTATGGTTAAATTTAAAGAGTCTTTAAAACAGCTCATTGAAATTATAGATGACTCAAAGCCTTTTGTTATTTTTGTCGATGAGCTTGATAGATGTCGTCCTTTGTATGCTATCGAGCTTTTAGAAAGGATAAAACACATTTTTGGTGTGGAAAAGTTGATTTTTGTGTTAAGTATCGACAAAACCAGCTTGCCGAGTCTATCAAATCACAATACGGCGCCATAGATACAGATAATTATCTTAGGCGTTTTGTTGATTTGGAATTTGAACTAACAAACATTGATATATTTTCATTTTGTGAGTATTTATATAATGAATTTTTATTAGATAAAGTGTTGCAAGATAGCGGATTAAGGGACAAAGATGATTATAAATTATTTTTAATAAAATTCTTAGCTTATTCGCTTGATTTGAGTTTGCGAGAAATAGAACAAATTTTTACCAAAATGAAACTTATTTTTGCCACCACACAAATGATTGATAATATATTTGTCGAAGTTATCGCCTTTTTGTTGATTGTAAAAATGAAGTTACCAAAAGAGTATAATTTACTCATTAAGGGACAAGCTGACACACAAAAGCTTATCACAAAATTAACAAGCAAAAATGATTTGTTTGTGTCTATTTATGCGGATAGATGGAGAGATTTTGAGTATATAGAACAAGTCATTATCAAAGGCATTGTTATGGCGATTGGTAAAAGCGATGATGAAATGGAAGATATTTTAATTGACTCGTGCGAAAATGATGAAATGGATTTAGAAATGCAAACCAAAGAAGAGAAAGCAAAAGGATATTATGCAGAATTATTAAATAATTTTTTAGAATACAGCAATCCAAACTACGCCGATTTAAGAGATTGTTTTTTAAACAAACTCATCAATCTAGCTATAAAAAAGGTTGAATTTGTTGATAGGTTAAATTTAAATATCTAGTTTCAAAACTCCACCACGCTCTCATCGCCGCAGATATTTCGCACCTTTAAGCGCAAAGGCTTTTTAGCACACGAAATTTTGCCGTTCCAAAATTCCTTTGTTTTTACCCCATCTTTGATGACAAAGGAATTTTTATCGATTTTTATCTCACTATCGCTGCACCACACGCCTTGTTTGTTGGTGCAATCAAGCGAGAGAAATTCTATCAATTCAAGCCCGTTTTCACTAAGCACGATGGGCTTGTATGTCTTGTTAGTTTTTATGCTTTGTGCGATGCGTTTTTCGTTGTAAGCGTTGATTTTAGAATTTATTCTATCGCTTAAAAAATGCGTGATTTCTACCTCATACACACCGCTTTTTTCATCAAGGTTAAATTCTAACTCATCACTGATTATCACCTCATCGAGCAGTTCGTTTAAAGGGTGCAACTCCACCTTTGCCCTTGTGTGCGCAAAGTCATCGATACATTTTTCCACAGCCTTTTCGTCCTCTATATCGATATAATACACCACAACGCGCTTTATCTCTATATCTAGCGCACTTATAGCCCTAGTTAAAAGCTCTTGCATAAAGGCTGTGTCAAGTAGCTTTTGACTACTATCAAGCAAATTTGGCACAAAAACAGGTATATCGCCATCTTTGCTGTGAATGATTTTGCCTATCCACCACTCTTTGTCAAGTTCATCTGCCTTAACAAGCCCATTTATGAGCGTTTTTATTTTGTCCATTGTTTGAGCGGGATTGCGAAAAAGCTCTATGCCGTCTTTTATTTCTAATATATCAAAACTTGAATTTAAGGCTTTAAGCCTATCTCTTGTAGTTTGTATAGAGTTTATGCCTATATCACAATGTATAAATTTTCTGCCAAGTTTATGAGCCACCGCCGCAGCCACTCCGCTTCCTCCAAAGAAATCAGCAACAAGCATATTTTCATTGCTACTTGCTTTTATGATTCTTTCTAATAATGCTTCGGGCTTTTGCGTGGCATAATTTACTCGTTCGCTTTCTTGTGTTGCAATTCCGTTAATATCTTCCCAAATATCATCTATAATTTGCGTTTTATAGTATTTGCCACTACTATCTTTTTCCAAATAATACTTAATTCTTGTAGTTCCTTTTGTGGTTTTGAAAGTTTTATTGTCTCTATCAATAATTGCTTTGCCATCATTTGTAATAAAAATTCTATTATTATCGTAGAGTTCAATTAGACTTTCATCGGTATATGTCCCCTTGTGTGAAGTAGTAAAATATCCAAATTTGTCTTGCTTGAATTCTTTAAAATCATCAACATATTTTTTAATTTCTTGTTTATGATAAATTCCTAACTCTGATTTTGTGTAGTAAAAAATATAATCTTGATTGTGTCCAAAAAATTCGGAGTGTTGTTTCATTCCACGAGTTACCTCACGCCTCCAAGCAATATGATTTCTAAAATTATCCTCCCCAAAAACCTCGTCCATTAAAATCTTTACATAATGCCCGATATGCCAATCCAAATGCACATAAATGCTAGCGTTTTCGCTCATTATGGATTTTATTGCCGTTAGATTTTCATACATCCAATTTAAATAATCTTCTTTATTCCAAATATCGCCATACATTTTTTCCTCAAAACTTTGAAAATCTTCGCCCATTTCAATTTGCGCTTGCTCTATGGCTTGCGCTATTTTAGGATTTTGCCTTATATGCACTTTTTTCGCATAATCCGCTCCGCTTGCAAAAGGCGGGTCGATATAAACTAAATCCACTTTTATGCCCTTTTCTTTAAGATAAGCACAAGCTGAAATACACTCGCCACGAATGAGTAAATTTTCGCTTGTTTTCTCTTGTAAATTTATGTTTGAAAGTAAATTTTCGCTTGCTTGCGTGGAGCGAATCTTTTCTACGCATTTGCTTTCATACAAGGGCATACCGCGCAAAATGCGTTCTTTGACCTTGTCGTTGCCGCTGTATCTTAAAGTGCGAGTGAAGTTGTCTAAAATCGCTTGTCCTTTAATGGTGTCTGGAAAAAATGGAAGGAATTTTTGTCTCATTGTTTGTCCTTAAAAAAAGTTTTTAACGCGTGTTCGATTTGTAAAATTTGCTGTGTTAAATTTGATGAATCATCAAGGTATAAAAAGTCAAATTTTTTATAGCCGCATTTTTCGTTGTTAAGTGCGATAAATTCGCTCATAAAGTCTTTTTTGTCCTTAAAATTTAGAGCGTAAGCCTCGCCTTTTGTCTCTAAAATCAGCACTTTTAAGATAATGCCTTTTTCGCGTTTGAGTATGAGAAAATCAGGCGTGTAAAGTCCAAGCTTGGCGTTGTTTTTGTAAGTTTGTATGCGAAAGGCTGTAAGGTGCGAGTCGCCATTGTAAAAAATCTCTAAATTTAAATCCTTAAAATCCTGCAAAAGCAAAATTTGCGTGAAAATGTCTCGTTCAAATTTGCTGTCTGTGCGATAAGGCAGATAATGAAAACTCTCGTCTTTGTGGATAATGTATGGGCTGTTGAGTCGTCTTTCTTTTTCTGCGATAGATTTTTGAGCTTGTTCTAATCCTAAAAGTTTGATGAGCGTTTCTTTGTCATTTTGACTGAGTGGCTGATACGCTGCGCCTTTGTCTATATCTATGATTTGAGCGACATTTGTTTGGTCGGGCAAAAAGCTATTTTGCTTTTGTGTATCTATCATCAAAGGCGAAAGCAGCTTTTCAGCAAGCAAAAGTGTGGCGCTTTGGGGTAGAATTTCTTTGGTCGTAATAAAGTCTCGTTTGGGGCTAAATGCCTTGCGAATGCTTGACTCTGTGGCGCGTTTATCGTAATCGTTGTTAAAATAAAGTTCGCCGTTTTTTTTGTGCGTGATTTCTTTGAAGATCCTTTGCAAGGCTGGAAAATGTGCCTTTAAATCCTGCAAATTCAAGCTCATAAAACTTTCTTTGACTATGCCATAAAGCCACGCGTAAAAATTCGCGTGGAGTTCTTTTTGGCTTTGATTTTGGACAAAGGTGTTGAGAGTGTTATCATCAAAGTCTTTTTGCGTAATAAGCGTTGAAATTTGCTTTGTGGGCTTTAAATTTGCAAGTTTTTCTTTTGGATTTGCTTTTTGGATAATGGTTCTGTCATAATTTAGCCAAATTTGATAAAAGTCAATGGGCGGAAGTTTAAGCTTGCCCGTCCTGTCATAGCGATAAATAGCGATTTGTTCTTTTTGTGCGCCGTTTTGAAAATCCGCAAGACTAATGTGCTGCTCGGCTTTGAGCTGGGCGGAGAGCTTGTCTGCGTTTGATTTGTTAAGATAAATAAGTGCTTTTTCGTCCTTGCCTTTTTCTACTTGACGCAAACAACGGCAACTTGTTTGCAGCACCATATTTGTAGGGCAATCGCCCTCTTGTGAAAGGATAACCGCGCTTAAAGACTTACAATCCCAACCCTCTTTGCCGATTTGCACAAGCAAAATGACTTTTATAGTGCTATCATAATCAAGCGTATCAAAGACACTTTGAGCGTCTTTTGGCTCGGGGTAAGCTTTGTTGCCTTTGTGAAATTTCAGCACGGCGGTTTGATTGAGCTGAAATTCGCTTAAAATTTCACACACTTTTGGGTAAATTTGCTCTTCTAAATTTTCTATGCTGCCGCAATAAATGGCGATTTTAGAATGCAAGGCGTTTGCATAAGTGTTTGAATGCTCTAAAAATTCACGCAAGCCTGATTCTACAATGTCAAGGCGGTTGGTGCTGCTTGAAATTTGGACTATGGGCGTTTTTAAGAAATTTCCTATGCCTTGCAGTAGCGGGTAATAATGCACGGTGTTGGCGATTTGCTTGTGTTCTAATGTAAGATTTGAGCTGATAGCGATTTTTACTTTGCTTTTAAGATAAGGCGTGCCTGAAAAGCCCGCTACCATAGTGATGGATTTGCTTTGACTCCACTTGCTTACTACTTTTCGTAGCTTTACTTCGCTGTCGTTGTCGCTAGCGGCGTGATGCACTTCATCGATGAAAATGCTTAAATTTGGAATTTTGCCGATAAACTCACGCAATTCATTTGCAACTTGCCACGCTTGCTTGTCGTTTTGGCTTGTGTTACGAAACAAGGTCGGTTCTTTGTCTATCCTATCTAAAATAACTTTTTCAGCATTTGTCAGCAAAACAACCCCAAACATAGAGCTAAAAGGCTGATAACGCGCTATTTTAGCGACATTTGGATTTTTGGTTTTGTTGCTTTTCTTGTCTGATTTGTTTTCGTTTAAAATCTCAAATTTAATAAGCGATTTAATCTCACTCGCACTTGGTTCTGGCAAAATCCACGATGGATTAAAATGCTCGATATTTCTAAGGCTTGGCAAAATGGAGCTTTTTAAGCCTGATGGAGCTAAAATGAGAAAATTATGCGCAAAAGCCTTGTTGCTCGGCTCATTCATCGCAAAATACAAGTCCAAATAAATAAACGCTGCCATCAAATAAGTCTTGCCCGCCCCCATAGGCAAAGAAAAAAGATAGTCCGTATAGCTAATATCATAAAACATTTTAGCGAAAATGCCTTGATAATCAAGCCTTTCATAATCCTTATAGATAAGTTCAAGCAAGGATTTGTCAGCATTTTGCTTGGCGTATTCATAAAGGGCTAAGGCGGCTTTGTTGTGTGTGAGAAAATCACGCAAAGGCTGTGAAATCAACTCGTTGTTGAGCGCATCAGTGTCAAGGGTGTTGAATGCGCCCTCATAGAAAAGTTGCGGCAAAGGTTTGTTGTCGCAAGCGATTTTAAGATATAAATAAGTCTTTATTGCGTCAATTTGCGCATCTCTTAACGCACTTTGCGCTCGCATATAGCCGATAAGCTCGTTGATAGTGCAGGCTTTGGAGTCATACCAAGCGTTTGAAGCGTTGTTTATCAAGTGATAAAACATTATCGCCTCTTTAATGCGCTGAATTTTGGTTTAGTTTGCAAAATTTTTATCCTTTGAAACGCTTTGTTGAAATTTAAATTTTTCAAAAGTATAGCAAAAAAATGCAAACCACAACCAAAACTTGCTTATCAATCTCTTTAACTTTCAACGCTCAGCGTAAAGCACTCTTTGGAAATTTTGCGCTATCATTTGGGCTTTTTGTAGGATTATGGCTTTGTTTTCTTCGGTAAAAACTCTATCAAGGCTCATCTCAAAGAGTTTAAGCCACTCGTCAAAGAGTTTTTGCGGAAACGATGGCAGCTCTAAATGCGCTTTCATCGGCTGTCCGCTGTAATCGCCCTCGCCAAGTAGCATTCCTTGCCAAAAGTTGCTGATTTTTGCCTTGTGAATCGCCCATTTTTCATCGCTCGTGCTGATTTTAGCGTTAAAAATCGCCCCAAGCTCTTTGTGATGGCGAATTTGCTCGTAAAATATCTCCATAAGCTCGTCTATGGCGGCTTTGTTGATGGTGTCGTGTCTCATCGCTTGTCCTTTGTTTAGAAAAAATATCTAAAATGGTAGGCAAATTTTGCATAAAATTTATTGATTGAGGTTAAGTTATGCGTGAGTTTGTCAAAAAGCTTGAAAAAATCGGCACAAAAAGGCTTTTTAAAAAAGGAAATATCGTGTTTTACGAGGGTGAGCGGGCGAAAAGCTTTTTCTTGCTCTTGTCTGGCTGCGTTCGCGTGTATAAAAGCCCGTCAAACAAAGAAATTACCTTGCATTTGTTTGAGCCGCTGAATTTCATCGCCGAAATGCCCGCATTTAAACAAGGCTTTTACCCTGCAAGTGCCGTTTGTGAGAGTAATTGCGAGCTTTTGGAGCTTGAATTTAGTGCTTTTAAGGCACTTTGCGAGCAAAATGTTGAATTTTCGCTGATGATGATAAGCTCGCTTTTTGAAAAGATAAAAATACTTGAAAAAGAGCTTTCGCAAGCGTGTGTCTCTCTTAAAGAGCGATTTGTCCGCTATGTGCTTGACAACGAACTAACCCTGCCCCGCATTTCTCAACGCCAAATCGCCACAGAGTTAAACACGCGTGCAGAATCCTTGTCTCGCGTGATAAAAGAGCTGAAAAACGCCGCTCTCATCGGCACGCAAAAGGGCAAAATTCAAATTTTAGATAAAAACGCCTTGCAAGATATGCTTTTTTAAGCTAAATTTTTCACGCTTTTGCGAGATATGTTTTTTTGAGTCAATTTTTTATGCTTTTGCTAAATATGTTTTTTTTGAGTTAATTTTTTTTATGCTTTGTAAGGTGTTTTTTAAGCTAAATTTTTATGCTTTTGTAAGATAGGTTTAAACCAAATTTTCACGCTTTGCAAGGTGTGGCAAATTTACATTGTCATTTTAGGCAAGGTGTTTGCACAAAGCAAACAAGCGAGTTACAAGGCATAGCCACAGCAAAAATATCAAAGCATTTGTCATAAGAATTTTGTCATTTTGAGCGTAGCGAAAAATCCATAGAATTTTAAGATACACTTTAATTTTATGGATACTTCGCTGTGCTCAGTATGACGATAACAAGTTAGTATGACAAATCTTAGGGTTTTGTTTAAATTTTGATGACAATGCTACTTTTTATGGATTGCCACGCCGTTTTAACCGCTCACAACGACAAGCAAGACACAAAATCGGCACTTTTTAGGAAAAAATTTTTAAGTTTTTTTATACAAAATTCTAAATTTCTTGCAGAATTTAAAATTTTATGAAAAAAATTTTTAAATTTGTGCTATTTTGCAAAATCCTATGAAAAAATTCAATTTTTATGCAAATTTTAAAATCCCGTGAAAAATTTTTAAATTTTGTATGAAAATTTTTAAAATCCTGTGAAAAATTCAAATTTTTTACAAAATTTTCTCAACCCTTGCAAAAAATTCAAAAAGAAATTTAAAGAAATGCAAAAAGAATTTAAAAGAAATTCAAAAAAATTACAGAAAAATTTAAAGAAATTTTCAAAAAATTTACAAAATTCAAATTTTTTCGCAACAAAAATTCAAAAATTCCAAAAAATTTAAAAAATTTTCAAATTTTTTTGAAAATTCCTTTTTTCATTTACTCGCGGTGGGGCATTGTATTATTAGCTTATCTAAATTTTAAGCGCTTTTTGTCCTTTTAAATTCAAATTTTTGATTAAAAGTTTGAATTTTAGGCGCAAAGGGCTTAAAAATTTAGAAATTCATCTTAAAGGA
>UQBJ01000036.1 GCA_900539255.1 uncultured Campylobacter sp.
CAAATTCGTGGCAATCCAAAGGTAAATTTGCGTTTAAATTTATAGATTGCCACGCAAATTTTTGTAAAATTTGCTCGCAATGACAGCATATTAGACATTTTGCGAAGCTCGCCCATAACGATAGCGTATCAAGCATTTTGTAAAGTTCTCTCGTAATGATAGTATATCAAGCATTTTGCAAGGCTCGTCTGCAATGGAAAACTTGTGGATTGCCACGCTCAAAAGGCTCGCTCGCAGTGAGACTTTGGCAAAAATTCAGCCCATATTTTCAAAAAGGGCTATTAAAAATTCAATAGCCCTTTTTAGCGTTTTAAGCAAAAGCCCTAAAAAAGCATTTCTTCGTCTTTTGGCAAGGCGTGGATACTGCGCTGTGGAAAGGGGCTTGTAGGCGTGTAAAATTCGCTTTCGCCGTTGTAGTTGCCCTTGCTTACGCCACTTGGCACTTTAAAATAACGCCTCGTGTTTGGAAAGGCGCGCACATATTGAGTGATAAATTCCCTAAACACAGGCGCACTCGTTCTCGCACCGCCCTCTGTGGCTTTCATCGGCTTGTTGTTGTCGTTGCCAAACCACACGATGCCCTCTATCTCAGGCGTTATGCCGACAAACCAAGCGTCTATGCTTTCGTTGCTCGTGCCTGTTTTGCCCGCTATTTCGATGCCTCCCACGCGTGCGTTTGCGCCCGTGCCACGCGCGACGACATTTTGCATCATCGAAAGAGTTAAGAAAACTTGCTCTGGCTCGGCTACCTTTGTGGCGTTGCCCTCAAAGTGCAGGATTTCGTTGCCCTCTTTGTCCTTGACGCTTTTGATTAAAATCGGCTCGTGAATCGTGCCATAGTCCCCAAACATTGTGAAAAATTTAGCAAATTCAAGTGGAGAAATCCCAAAGCTACCAAGCACGATAGAAAGGTCGTTTGGAATGCTCGGGCTAAACCCAAAGCCCATCAGTTTGTTATAGACATTGTTTAGCCCTATGTCGATGGCTAAATTTATGGTGGCAAGGTTGCGTGAATGCGTGAGCGCGTCTTTAAGCGTAACGATACCCTTCATTCCGCCCCCAAAATTTCGCGGTTTCCAAATCTCTTTTTCGTCCTTTTTGCCCCCTTGTTTTGGCTCTTCGAACACGCGTGAAATGTCCGCTACTTCGCTCATCGGCGAGTAGCCCATATCAATGGCGATTTGATACAAAAAGGGCTTAAATGAGCTTCCCGGTTGCCTTAAACTCTGCGTGGCGCGGTTGAAATTGCTTTTGTTATAATCCACGCCGCCCACAAGGGCTAGCACTTCGCCGCTTTGATTATCCACTACAACCATCGCTCCATTAAGCGTGCTCAAATTCGCGTCCTTATCGCGCTTGATAATCTCATCATAGCCAAAGCGCAAGGCGTTTTCAGCCATTTTTTGCACGCGCAAATCAAGGGCGAGTTCTATGGTGTAGCCCGCACTCTTTAAGTCAGGCAGCACAGGCTCTAAACGCTTTATCACCTCATCAACTACATAAGGGGCGGCATTTTGCGTGAGCGTATCATCGTAAATAGTAGGCACAAAGCTCATCGCTTGCTTATACTCAGCCTCTGAAATCCAGCCTATGCTAAACATTCTTTGCAAGACATTGTTCGCCCGCGAAAGCGATAAATTCAAGTTTCTCGTGGGGTCATAGCTGCTTGGCGCTTTTGGTAAGCCCACAAGCATAGCGATTTCTTTTAAATTCAGCTCGTCTAAATTCTTGCGAAAATACCCTTTCGCAGCGGTTTTCACGCCATAATACCCGTGTCCGAAAAAGATATGATTTAAGTAGCGTTCTAAAATCTGCTCTTTGCTGAGCTTGATTTCAAGCTGATAAGCTAAAAGGGCTTCTTTGATTTTGCGTGAAATAGTGCGCTCGGGGGTTAGCTCGGTGTTTTTGACAAGCTGTTGAGTAAGCGTTGAGCCGCCCTCCACAGCCTTGCCCGCTCGTAGCATTTTAAGCCCTGCACGCAAAATCGCATCGGTATTGACGCCGTTATGCTCGAAAAATGCCGTGTCCTCGATGGCGATTAAGGCTTCGATTAAACGCGGTGGAATGTCCTTATATTCGACATAAAAGCGGTGTTCTTTGTCGAAAATGTTAGCGACAAGGTTGCCGTTTTTGTCATAAAGCTGAGTGCTTAAAGGCGGTTTAAAGTCCTTAAAGGTGTAGTTTTCCACGCCTGAATTTGAAAAGAGATAAAACACATAAACCCCGCACCCGATAACAACAATCGCCGCTAGGGAGATAAGAAATTTCACAATGTTACTCATAATCTGCCTTTATAGTTTGTCTTTGATGAGCTTCAAAGCAAGCTCACAAGCGTTTTGAATTTGACTTATGTCCTTGCCGCCAGCTGTGGCAAAGTCATCTCGCCCACCGCCACTGCCGCCAAGCACGGCTGCTACTGCTTTTACTAGCTCACCAGCCTTTATGGGAGCGTTTTTTGCGCCAGCTGCGAGCATTATCTTGCCATCTTTTACCTGCACGAGCAAGATGACAGCCTTTTCATAGGCATTTTTAAAATCATCAATCATCATTTTTATGTCGCCCTCATCAACCCTAGCCACGCACACACGCGTGCTGTTTATGTCTATGCTTACCAGCTCGCTTTTAGCGGCGTTTTTGAGCTTGTTTTTAAATTCAGCGTTTTGTTCTTTGAGCTTTTTAAGCGCGTTTGAAATGTCGTTTGTTTTCAGCTCAAATTTAAGCTCTTTGATTTCGTTGATAAAGGATTTTGCGTAGTTTAAAGCTGCTAAACTCGCCACAGCTTCGATTCTTCGCACGCCAGAGCTTACGCCACTTTCTTTTGTAATGTAAAAAGAGCCGATTTCGGCGGTGTTTTTTATGTGCGTGCCACCGCACAACTCTTTGCTTGCCCCAAGCGTGAGAACGCGGACAACGCCTTGATATTTTTCGTTAAAAAGCGCGATAGCTCCGCTTTTTTTGGCTTCATCTAAACTCATCTTTTCCAAAATAGCATTATCAGCCCTTATCACGCATTCATTGACGAGCTTTTCGATTTTGTCAAGCTCTTCGTTTGTAAGGGCGTTTGGGTGAGTAAAGTCAAAGCGGAGTTTGTTAAATTCGACAAGTGAGCCAGCTT
Organism: uncultured Campylobacter sp.; assembly: GCA_900539255.1. Lineage (GTDB taxonomy): Bacteria > Campylobacterota > Campylobacteria > Campylobacterales > Campylobacteraceae > Campylobacter_D. The sequence continues at coordinate 3,116 of UQBJ01000036.1, forward strand.
GTGCTATGTGAGTGCCTAAAATTTCACGCAAAGCATAGTGCAAAAGATGAGTTGCGCTGTGATGACGAGCGATTTGAGCGCGTTTAATCTCATCAATGTGCGCTTTTACCTTGTCATTTGCCTTTAAAGTCTTGTTCGCTCGCACCGCGCTTAAATTCAGCCCAAAGAATTTTTGAGTATCAAGCACTTCGCTATTGTCCAAAAAGCCCGTATCGCCTACCTGTCCGCCACTCATCGCGTAAAATGGCGTAAAATCCAGCATCACCCAGCCTATCTCACCACTTTTTAGCTCATTGATGCACTTAAAATCCTCATCAAGCAAGGCTAGAATTTTGCTCTCATTTTCCATTTTTTCATAGCCTATGAATTTATTTTCGCCAAATTTTTCAAGCAAAATTTTAAAATCCCCATTTACAGCCTTGTCTCCGCTGCCTTTCCAGCTTGCTTTGGCGCGTTTTTTTTGCTCATTCATCAGCTCATCAAATTTAGCCTCATCAACGCTTAAATTTTTCTCACGCAACATATCAGCGGTCAAATCAAGCGGAAAGCCGTAAGTGTCATAAAGCTTAAAGGCAACCTCGCCACTAAAAAGGCTTTTGGTGCGTTTTAGCTCATCGTTAAAAATCTCAATGCCATTTTCTATGGTGCTTAAAAAACGCTCTTCTTCAAGCTGAATTTGGGTTTTAACAAAGTCTTTTTTTTCGTTTAAATAGCTATAATGCCCGCCCATAAGCGCACAAAGGCAATCAACCAGCCTAAACATAAAAGGCTCTTTTAAGCCCAGCAAATATCCGTGTCGCAAGGCTCTGCGTAAAATTCGCCGCAAGACATAGCCACGCCCTTCTTTGTCAAAGCTTACCCCTTGCGCGAGCAAAAACACGGCTGAGCGGATATGGTCTGCGATGACGCGGTAGCTTGCTCCGCTTTCATAAAGGTATTTTTTCTTGCAAAGTGCTTCTATCTCGTTGATGAGTGGCATAAAAAGTGAGCTGTCAAAATTGCTGAATTTTCCCTCTTTCAAGGCTACAACGCGTTCAAGTCCCATTCCCGTGTCAATGCTTGGCTTTGGCAATTTACTCATCTTGCCATCAGCACTTCGCTCAAACTGCATAAAAACTAAATTCCAAATTTCTAAAAAGCGGTCTCCGTCCCCGCCCATATAATCTTCGCTCGTGTGAAAATGCGCATCGCCTTGGTCGTAAAAAATCTCACTACAAGGTCCGCAAGGTCCTGTTTCGCCCATTTGCCAAAAGTTGTCCTTGTCGCCAAAGCGGTAAATTCGCTCTTTGCTTAAATGCTTTTGCCAGAGTTTAAAGGCTTCATCATCGTTTTCGTGCGTGGTTACATAGAGCTTGTCCTTTGGAAATTCAAGCACTTGCGTGATGAATTCCCACGCATAATCAATAACCTCTTCTTTAAAATAATCCCCAAAGCTAAAATTTCCCAGCATTTCAAAAAAAGTATGATGCCGTGCGGTGTAGCCGACATTGTCTAAGTCGTTGTGCTTGCCCCCAGCTCTTATGCAGGTTTGACAGCTTGTGTTGCGTGGCGGGTTTGGGCGCGGAATTTCGCCCGTGAAAATGCTTTTAAAAGGCACCATTCCAGCATTTGTAAAAAGCAAACTCGCATCATCAGGCACAAGCGGAGCTGATGGCACTATGGTGTGTCCTTTGCTTGCAAAAAAATTCAAAAATTCAGCACGAATGTCTATATTTTGGTTTGCGTTCATCAAAAATCCTAAAAAATTTTTGTTATCATAGCACAATAATTTAAATTTAGCTAGTTTTTGGCTATAATTTTGCGTGAGTTTGCTTATAGGTTAAATTTCTGGCTTTGATTAAGGGTAAAAAATGAACACTTATTAAATTTATTTTGAAGATTTAATGCTTTTTGACGCGCTCATTTACAACACGGACAGGCATTTGGGGAATTTTGGCTTGATTTTTGACACGCAAACGGGCGAGATTTTGCGCCCTGCGCCGATTTTTGACAATGGTTGTAGCTTGTTTTCTTTGCTGCAAAAAGATGATTTAAAGGACATATTTGGCACACTATGCGTGCATAAATCTTATTTTGACCTTGCTTTTATCGACCAAATAGTGCTTTTTGTGCGAAAAAGACATATCAAAAATTTGCAAAAATTGCTGAATTTTAGCTTTAAACGGCACGAAAAATTCAACCTTAATGATGAATGGCTCGTGGCTGCGGAGCAGTTTATAAGAAACAATGCCAAATACGCCTTGCATTTTGCAGGCTATGACAGAAGTGAGTTTGAAAACTTTGACAAAAATAGCTAAATTTCGCTTAAATTTAAACGAGGTTTGCTAAAATTAGCTATAATGCGCTTTTATTTTATGAGAAAGGTTTGGGTGATGAATTTCCCTTTTATCGACTTAAAAGCTCAGTATAACGCCTACAAAGATGAGATAGATACCGCCATAGCTGGCGTTTTGCAAAGCACTTCTTTCATCGGTGGGGCGGCGCTTGATGAATTTGAAGCAAATTTAGCCAAATATGTAGGCGTGAAAAACGCTATAGGCTGTTCGAGTGGGACTTCGGCTCTTGTTTTAGCACTTTTAGCCCTAAATATCAAGCAAGGCGATGAAGTCATCGTGCCAAGCTTTACCTTCATCGCTACGGCTGAAATGGTGAGTTTGCTGGGCGCAACGCCTGTTTTTGCGGACATTAGTTTAGATGATTATAATGTGAGCGTTGAGAGTATCAAGCACCTTGTGAGTGAAAAAACAAAGGCGGTTATCGCTGTGAGTATCTTTGGGCAAATGCCCGATTTGCTTGCTTTGAATGAATTTTGCAAGAGTAAAAATATCGTTTTGATAGAAGATGGCGCGCAAAGTTTTGGCGCGACACAAGACATAGGGGGGGGGGAGTTGAAAAAGTCTTGTTCTATTGCCCCACTTTCTTGCACGAGCTTTTTTCCGTCAAAGCCTTTGGGCGCGTATGGAGACGCTGGGGCTGTTTTTACCAACGATGACGCGCTTGCTAAAAAAATTCGCACCATTTTAAATCACGGACAAAAAGAGCGTTACAAGCACGAAATCATCGGCATTAACGGGCGACTTGATAGCATTCAAGCGGCGATTTTAAATGTGAAATTAAGGCATTTAGATGATGAGCTGGCAAAAAGAGAGCAAATCGCTCAAATTTATCAAAAACGGCTGCAAAATGCCATTTTACCACACATTAAAAAGGGTTTTACGAGCGTGTATGCGCAGTATTCTGTGCGGGTGCAAGAGCGTTCTAAATGTATAGAAAAGCTCACTGCAAAGGGCATTCCAACGGCGATTCACTACCCCTTAGGGCTACATTTGCAAGAAGCCTTTAAATCGCTTGGCTACAAAAAAGGCTCACTGCCAAACACTGAGCTGGTAAGCGAGCAGATTTTATCACTGCCGATGAGTGCCTTTTTAGATGAGGCTCATCAAAATGAGGTGATTAAGGCTTTTGAATGAAAATAGGCATTGCTGGGCTTGGCAAAATGGGGACAAACCATTTAAACGAGCTGAGAAAAGATGATGAATTCAAAGTCGCCGCCCTTTATGATTTGCGCCAAAATGCTGAATTTAAAGAGCCATTTTACACGAATTTAGATGAATTTTTAAAGGCAAATTTAGACATTGTCATCATCGCAACGCCTACTAGCACGCATTTAGAGCTGGCAAAAGCCATTTTAGCAAAGGTAAAATGTGTGCTTATCGAAAAGCCCTTGGCGATGAATTTAAAAGAGATGAATGAAATAAAAGAGCTGGCTAAAAAGCACGAAAGTAGCGTAGCTGTGGGATTTAGTGAGAGGTTTAATCCTGCGATTTTAGCCTTAAAAAAAGAGCTTGCAAATGAAAAAATCATCAGCATAAACATAAAACGATACTCGCCCTTTCCTGCGCGCATAAGCGATGTAGGGATTTTGCAGGATTTAAGCATACACGATATTGATTTAGTGGGCTTTTTAAGTGGAGAAAGCTTTGTAAAGCAAGGACTTTTGAGCCTAAAAAAAGATGGCAGAGAGATAGAGGCGATTATCACGCTTCAAAGTGGGCTAAATTCAAAGCAAAATATCATCGCCACGGTTCATCAAAGCTGGAACTGCGCCTTAAAAATTCGCCTTGTGAGCGTGATAACGGAAAATGCTTTTTTTGAGGCGGATTTAAACAATTTTTCTTTGCAAAAAAACGGCTTGCCACTTGCCTTACAAGGCGCAAGTCCTTTATTTAGCGAGCATAAAGAGCTTTTGGGCTTAGCTAAAAGCGGCAAAATGGGGCGTTTGGCAAGTATCAAAGATGCGCTTAACGCGCAAGCGTGCTTGGAGTGAGCTTGAAGCTGGTTTTGTTTTTAAATATGGGAGGTGTTAGCAAGCGTGAGGATTGCGAGCTTTTTTTGAAAAATATGTTTAATGATAAATACATTTTGACGATAAAAAGCGACATTTTGCGCTCTTTTGTGGCATTTTTCATCACAAAATTTCGCGCTAAAAAAATGTGGCAAAATTATCTTAAAATCGGGGGCAAATCGCCCTTAAATGACATAAGCGCAAGGCTTTGCGAGAAACTAAATGCTGAATTTTTAAATCAAAATTTAAAAAATAATGCTAAAAAAATGAGTCAAAATTCAGCCCTAAATTCAAAAACTCATCACAGCAAAAAGGGCGAAAATTTAGAGCTTGCGCCCAAAGAAAGCAAAAATTTAAAGTTCAAATCACAGCTTAAATTTGATTTTATCAACACCTATGTGCCGCCCTTTGCAAGCGAAGTTTTAAGCAAATATGAGCTTACAAAAGATGATGAAATCGTGCTTTTTCCACTCTATCCGCACCACTCGCAAACCACCGTGCTTTCATCACTTGAATGCGTTAAAGGCGAGATTTTAAAGGCGCAAATTCAAGCAAAAGTGAGCGAAATTCCTGTTTTTTTTGAGAACGAAATTTACAACGAAATGCTGATAAAGCACATTTTAAAGGCAAATGAGACTTACAAAAAAGCGCGCAAAAAAACGCTCATTTTTTCAGCGCATTCCATACCTGTATCGACTATAAAGGCTGGGGATATTTACCAAACGCACATTGAAAGGCATTTTGCGCTTTTAAAAGAGCGTTTAAAGCCTTATTTTAAGGACATAGTGCTTGGCTATCAGTCAAAACTAGGACCTGTGAAATGGCTTGAACCAAGCACTAGCGAGCTTTTGGCTCAGCTTGCAAATGAAGCACTTGTTTATCCGCTGTCTTTTTGCGTAGATTGCAGTGAAACCGCTTTTGAACTAGAAATCGAGTATAGAAAAATCGCCGCAAAGGACTACAAAGTCATCGCCTGTCCTAATGATAGTGCTGAATTTGTGGAGTTTGTGAAAGCGTATGTAAAGGACAGATGATGAAAAAATACCTTTTTGTTTTGCTTTTAGCCTTTTCAATGGCGGGCTGCTCGGTAACGGGCGATAGGCAAGTCGATGCGATGATTGATAAAATGGGCATTGAAATCATACACGATATCCCCATCAACGACAACACAAAGGCTGGCAAGCATATAGACAACACCATACATATGAAAGCGCGCTCATTTTACCCCGACAAACAGCAGTATTTGCTGGTGCTTTTGCACGAGATAGCCCATCACATAGGCTCTTTAAACAAGCGCGTGTCTTACCAACTCTACTCACAAAGCGATTACAGGCTACTTGAAGAGCTTATCGCAAACAAATACGCCACAACAATGATGAAAAAATTTGGCTACAAACTGCGCTTTAACTACGACAAACTCAACAAAGAGTATATGAACGAACTGACAACGCAGCACGGCTACTCCAAAGAACGCGTCAATCAATATGTCAATGCTGAGCTAAAACGCTGCTTGCAAACAAGCGATAGGCTTTTGAAACGCCGAATTTAGCGTGCTTTTGCGTTGATTTGGCATAATGAGAGCATAATGCAAATTTAAGGAGTGTGTGATGAGAGTTTTAGGGTTTGATATAGGTGTAGCAAGCATAGGCTGGGCTTTGGTGGAGGATAGCATCATAAGAGATGAGTGCAAAATCATTGATTGTGGTGTGCGAACTTTCGAGTCTGTGGGCGAAAAGCACAAAGAGCGTGGAGAACAAAGACGCGCTAGGCGCAATGTCGCACGGACAAAGTCTAGGCTAAATACCATCAAAAGGTATCTTTTTGAGAATTTTGCTAGTGCGCAAGGTGATTTTGCGGATTTTAACGAGTGGCAAAAGAAACTTTTTGCCAAAAATAACGAGAGCGAACAAAAAGAACAAGAACTATCAACTCCTTATCTTTTGCGTAAAAAGGCACTAAAAGAACAAATAAGCGTTGATGAACTCTGCCAAATCATCATTCATATTGTGAAACATAGAGCATATAACGATAGCGGCAAGGAATATGAAGCCGAAAATATCCTAGAAGCGCAAGATGAGACAATCCAAGCAGATAGCAAAAGCATAAAAGAAAAATCAAACAACAAAGATGAGAAAAAAGATAAAAATGCAGATAAGAAAAAACTAAAAGCTGCGATGAAAGAAAATGTCAAGCAAGTCAGCGACAAAGCCTATCTTAATGAGTATATTTACGATAGGCAAAAAAGACTAGCACAAGAGAATGCTGAGATTAAATACCAAAAATTGCTTGAAAAATTTAAAAATGAATCAAAATACGAATCCGTGCATAAATTAGAAGCTAAAAAAGAGAGATGGATAGCAACAACCGCCGAGCATAGCATAAAAATGCGTAATGGTTCAGTTGTAAGGATAAATAAAAACGGCAAAGAAGTGGAGGAGCAAAGCTATGTTAATTCTATGCCTAGAAGTGCGATAAAGGCTGAACTGCAAAAGATTTTAGATACGCAGATTGCAAAAGCAAAGCAAGACGAATCATACGCCCAAAAGCTAGAAAATTTAAAAACAGAGCTGTTTGCAGAAAATGATAATGGGCTTGGGTTTTTGCAAAATCGTCCGCTAAAAAGTTCGCAAAATTTGCTTGGCAAATGCAGCATTGATATGAGAGAATATCGCGCAAGCGCCTTTGCTCCTAGCGTGATAGAATTTAATCTACTTGCAAAACTTGCTAATCTTTTGATTTATCTTAATGGACAACACAAAGATTTGGATATTGACTACGAAAAGACAAGTGAAAGTGCGATAAGAGCATTGCAAGAAAAACAAAAGCTAGATTTTAGCGATATTAGAAGTTGTATTTATCTAAAAAGCGGAGAAAGTCTAGCACAAACTTATGAAATAGAATTGTTAGGTTTTAACAAAAAAGAGACAAAAGCAAATAAACCAAAATCCACAAAGAGAACTCAAAACAAAGATAGCGACAAACTTCTTACACAAGAGAAAAACGCGACTTTTTATAATCCTAGCAAAAAATTAGCTTTGCTGGAAGCGACTTTTGGTAAGGATTTTTGGAGTCATCAAAAAGATATTGACAAATTAACGGGAATTTTATCTGTCAATAAACGCAAAAAGGACATTCAAAAGAAGTTAAATAAACATAAATATAGCCGCATTGATGATAATCTAAAAACAAAGGCTCTAAATTCACTTGGGGCTGGGTTTAGCGGGACAAGTGCGTATTGTCTTAATGTGATTTGGGAGTGCCTAGAAAAGATGCGTTTGGGAAAAAGTGAATACGAGGCTACGACAGCTTACAAGGCAAATCTCAACGAGGATAGAAAATATCAAGAATTTATGAGTCAATTTACAAAGTCTTTAAAACTGCCTGCCTTTGAAGAAACACCAAACGCAAATCTTAATCACATTTGCGCTCAAATGCGTCAAATTGCAAATGCTATTTTTGCAAAACACGGCGAAGTGGCAAAGATTCGTATAGAATTACTGCGAGAAGTAGGACAAAGTGAGAAACAAAAAGCCGAAATAGTAAAAACACAAAGAGAAAATGAAAAATTTAATGAAGTTGCCACAAAGATTTGCGAGGAAATCGGGCTAAAAACAACAAACAAAGATAATATCACAAAAGTTAAGCTGTGGATTTTGCAAAATGAGTGTGATATTTATCCAAGCATTCAAAAAGGCTCACAAGATAAATTTAATGCCAAAGAATTTTACGCTGATTATAAAAATAAGTTATCTATTGATGTTTATGGTTTTAAGAAAATTTCACTGCAAGATTTGTGCGATGAAAATGCCTTGCAAATCGACCATATTATCCCTAAAAGCAAGGTTTTGGTCGATGAATTTACAAATAAAGTCTTAACTTTTACAAACAACAATGCTACAAAAACTTCGCAAACTCCATATCAATGGTTTGGTGCAGATAAAGCAAAATGGAAGGCTTTTGAAACAAGGGTAAAGATGACTAATTTATCCAAAAAGGCAAAAGACAATCTGCTCAAACAAGAAATAGATGATATTAAGCCAAGCAGGTTGCTCAATGACACAAAAACAGCGTCTGTGTATATTAAAAATTATTTGGAAAAATATGTGAAATTTGCGGACATTCCTAATGATTTGCAAGATAACGAGGAAAGAGAATCAAAGCAAATTCGGCGAATTGAAGTGGTAAATGGCAGACTTACTTCTACATTAAGGCATTTTTGGGGCATTGGCAAAAAAGATAGGACAAATCATCTGCATCACGCGCAAGATGCTGTAATCATAGCCTTTTGTAGCAGTAGGACGATACAACATTTTGCAAAATTTTTGCAAACTGAGGAGGACAAATCACAAGCAAAATTAAATAGCGAGGAGATAACTAAAATTATGAAACAAAATGCAAGGGGACGATGGGTGTTTAGGCGTCCGTTTAGTGGTTTTGTTGCTGATTTGACGAAAAGAATTTATGGTGATGAAACGAGCGAGGGGATTTTTGTAACTTTTAGTAAAAAGCACAAGACGACAGGTAAATTGCATAATGAAAATCCTATCAACATAAAGCAAGGTGTTGAAGAGGCGCTTAAACAAAATAAAGACACAGCAAAACATCTCAAAAAAGAGGATATAAAAGAATTAAAAAAACGATTAAAAAACGCGCAAAGTGAGATTTTATTGTGTGTAGAGCAAGAAAAAGAAAAGCTAGGGCGAAAGCTAAGTGGCGAGGAATACGGCAAAATTAAAAGCAAGATAGAATACCCTATAAAAGAACAGTTATACAAAGAAGTCAAACAAAGACAAATTCAAAACAATGTGTGGATAGAAATTAGAGGGCATATTTATGAGATTGATGGAATGACTAGGATTGATATTTTTCGTCTCAACAATAGATATTATGCTGTGCCTGTATTTATCACAGATAAAGAGCTATCACACATTGCAAAGCCCGATAATTGCGAATTAGACGATAAAGACTTTTTGTTTTCTCTTCATATCGGGGATTTGATAGAGTTTGGGTATAGCGATGATATTAAACGATATGGATATTATAGAGGATTTAAGCAAAATGGACAAATTAAAATTTATCATCATAGTGGATACTTACCAAAGCAAGACTTTTGGAAAGATAAAACGCTAGAAAATGGAAAGGAAAAATCACAGTTTCCGCAAAAAGTTATAAGCATTAGTCAATTTAAATCCCTAAAACTCTGCCATATCAATGCACTAGGACACAGACAAACACTTAAAGTATTAGAGATAAAAGAAGGCGATAGAGTGCGAGGTAAAGCTCCTTTGTGTGGCACTTTGGGCAAAAAGAAAATAAAGTTTAACATAACAAAAAAGGAGACACAATGAGCTTTGATGAAGCCTTTAAAAGCGTGATTATCGCAAATGATGCGAAGTTGAGTTTAAAACAAAATCATTTGCATATTTTTCAAAGCGACAATGAGGCGAATCTCTATTTAAAAGATTTAGCTTTTATAATCCTTGAATCGCCGCAAATCACGCTCACTTCGGCACTTTTAAGCGCACTAGCAAAGCACAATGTCGTGCTTTTAAGCTGCGATGAAAGCCACTTGCCAAATGGCGTTTTTATGCCCTTTTTAACGCACTTTCAAGCCGCACTCACCGCCAAAGAACAACTTGGGGCAAAGCCTCAAACAAAGGCTATTTTGTGGCAAAGGATTGTCAAAAACAAAATCCGCAATCAAGCCTTTGTTTTGCGTGAGGCTGGCTTTGAAAAAGAAGCGGGCGAACTTGAAAATTTAGCTAAAAATGTAAGGCTTAATGATGGCTCGTATATGGAAAGCCGCGCCGCTGCGCTTTATTTTAAAACGCTTTTTGGCTCAAATTTTAGCCGTGATGAGCTTTGCTTTGAAAATTCAGCTCTAAACTATGGCTACGCCGTTGTGCGCGCTGCTGTGGTGCGTGCCGTGTGCGTGAGCGGGCTTGTGAGCTGGGAGGGGGTAAAGCACTCTAACGCTTTTAATCAATTTAACCTAGCCGATGATTTAATCGAGCCTTTTCGCGCCTTTGTAGATAGCTGTGTTTTGGGGTTTTGTGCTGAATTTAAGGGCGATGAGTTTTTGCAAAAAGAGCATAAAAGAACGCTTGTTGAAAACTTGCAAAAAGCGGTGTTTGTAAATGAGCGCAAACTGCCTTTAATCCGCGCTGTAAATCATTTCGTGCAAAGTTTTAAAAGCGCCTTGCTCAATGGCACAGAGCTTGCAAATGTCAGCTTTGCTTGAAGATAAATTTATGCGCGTTTTGCTGCTTTTTGACCTGCCAACAACGAGCAAAAAAGAGCAAAAACACGCGGCGAAATTCCGCAACGAACTCATAAAACTTGGTTTTTTTATGATGCAATTTAGCGTGTATATGCGAATTTGCAAGGGCTTGGTTTCGGCAAATGCTGTGATTTCGCGTGTGCGTGGTATTTTGCCGCCGCTTGGCAATGTGCGCGCGCTCATCATCACTGAAAAGCAGTTTGACAATATGCAAATTCTGCTTGGAAGTGCGGGTTTTAACGAAAGCGTGAATGATGATAAAAATCTCGTGCTGTTTGCGTTTGATGAGAAAATCGGGGATTATCGGTATTTGGGCAACGGACAAGGTGAGCGTGATGAGGGCATAAAAAATGACGAAAATGCTTGTGGGAGCGAAAATGCGCCAAAATGTGAAAATTTGGATTTTTCAAAGGGCGAAAATGCTGAGAAAGAGGATTTTGTAAGCAAATCAAAACGCAAAAAGCCACAAGAGCAAAGTTTGTTTGAATTTTAAGCTTTTAGTGGCTTTATGTGGGCTATATTTTAAATTTGGCTGGTAAATTGAGCGTTAATGGCTTTGATGAATTTGGCTTTTGTGGGTGGATTATGCGTGTTTTGGTGCTATTTAGCCTTTTGTAAGAGTGTATTTTGAGTGTTTTTCGTTATTTAACTTTTTTAAAGCGTGCTTTGTATGTGTTTTTAAGTTTTAAAATTTATTTAAAGGCTTGTAAATACGCTATTTGATTTATTATAAATTGAAATTTGCTACTAAAATGCGTGATAACACCTTTTTAAGCAAGTGTAAAGTGCCTTTTTATCGCAATAAATTACAAACAAAAAACGGCAAAGGCACGTTTATCCTTTGTCGCAAGTGCTAAAAAAGAGCTAGGCAAAGCAAAATCAATGCTTTTGCCTTGCAAAGTGTCGCAAAAAGCCTTTGTAAAGCCACTGCATAAGGCTTGTAGAAAATTCGCGTAAAATCGGGTGGGCTTAGGGATTGACTAGCTTGCCTCCCTTGAAACAAGCATAACCCTGCGGGGCGCCCACAACCCCTTATTTTAGTCCCTTGTTAATTCTTTATGCCATAAGTATAGCAAAAAATCGTATATTTTTGCCTAAAATTTCGCAAAAACCTTGAAAAATTCTTACTCTATGGTGGGTGTATTTTACCATAAAAAGAATTAACAAGGGACTAAAACTTAAATTAAGATGCACTGCCGCAAGCTCTCATTTTACCATAAAAAGAATTAACAAGGGACTAAAACCATTCCTATCAACGCCAAAAATGTCGGGTTATTTTACCATAAAAAGAATTAACAAGGGACTAAAACTCGGCTTTGTGTATTGATTATCGCTATATGATTTTACCATAAAAAGAATTAACAAGGGACTAAAACTTGTTTGGCTTGCGTTTTCTTGTGATACTTATTTTACCATAAAAAGAATTAACAAGGGACTAAAACTGACGGCTAGTTTTCTTTTTGCAGGTGGTAGATTTTACCATAAAAAGAATTAACAAGGGACTAAAACTCGTTACTGCGCCAGATGGCGGTTGGCAGGATTTTACCATAAAAAGAATTAACAAGGGACTAAAACTCCATTGCTGGACGGGCTAGCGTTTTTTTAATTTTACCATAAAAAGAATTAACAAGGGACTAAAACGACTCCTGATGTCGGTATTCATTATAATTTATTTTACCATAAAAAGAATTAACAAGGGACTAAAACTAAGTGCAGCTGCTTCAAAGGCTGCTAGTAATTTTACCATAAAAAGAATTAACAAGGGACTAAAACTATAGTATTAAAAATGTTACAATAAAAAACATTTTACCATAAAAAGAATTAACAAGGGACTAAAACCGCCTTTATGAGTAAGGTTACCGATTTTTTATTTTACCATAAAAAGAATTAACAAGGGACTAAAACACCCATTGCGGCTAGATGTTGTGTATTTACATTTTACCATAAAAAGAATTAACAAGGGACTAAAACCTATGGTGATGACACATATAAAGATGAATAATTTTACCATAAAAAGAATTAACAAGGGACTAAAACAGCTTGCCTAACTATCAAGTTGAAACAAAAATTTTACCATAAAAAGAATTAACAAGGGACTAAAACGGGCAAACAATCCTGAACGTAAAAGGGAATATTTTACCATAAAAAGAATTAACAAGGGACTAAAACACGTTCAGCTTTTTTTGAAACGTTTTCGTAATTTTACCATAAAAAGAATTAACAAGGGACTAAAACGGTCTCGGCGCAGATAGCGCAAGTTTTAGATTTTACCATAAAAAGAATTAACAAGGGACTAAAACCTGTTTAGCAGGCGTTCCTTTGTCCTTGTTATTTTACCATAAAAAGAATTAACAAGGGACTAAAACACCTTGTGAGTGCATAAAATATCTTTCAGATTTTACCATAAAAAGAATTAACAAGGACTAAAACTTATAGTAGCGTTGAAAAAGCACTTCTTGCACTTTGTTTATATCAAGCTCAAATTTCGCTAGCGGTATGTCAAGGTTCATTATGTTGGAGTGAAAATTTTGTCCGCCTGCTAAATCCCCGCCCACTCGTCCCATTATTTGCTCATCTAATCCGTCTCTTTGAATGTCCCCGCGCAAACCTTTCGTGGTATCAAAAGCTATGGTAGGGCTGAAATTCTGCCCTGCACCAGCCGCGCCTTGATTGTAAATGCTTCCATTTGCATAAATAGCATACTCGCCGTAAATCATCATATTTGTGAGCGCGTAGCTTTGCTGTTCTTTTGTGCTTTTTTCTCGCAAAAAAGCCGTTTTGCTCTGCACAAACATAGCCAAACCGCCCAAACCGCTTGCCTTATAGCTGTAATGCCTTGCCGCGCTCACGCCGATATAAGCTGCTGTCGCGCTTACTATCGCAGCCGTTAAGCCAACGCCACTCAAACCGCCAAAAAGCGTGATACCAAAGGGCGCAAAAGCAGGACAAACAAAGCTTACCACCGCCGTTACAACCGCGATGACAAAGCTTAAAATAGCCACGCCGCCGTTGCCTGAAACAAGGCTTTGATACCAAGTAAGCGAGCTTTCGGCTTTGTTTTCAGCGTAGTTCCAAGCGGGGTTGTGGATTTCATAATAACTCAAAAGCATTCCGTCCGTGCGTCCGCCTTGATATGCTGTGCTAGCTCTATCAAGGGCGTTGCCAACGCCTAACTTGCGAAATTCGTTTGTCCATTTTGCATTGAGCCTTTCAAGCTCTGCTTTTTTGCTGTTGTAGTATCTTGTCCTTTTCTTGCGATAAGGGCTTTCTATCCACGCCATTTTCTGCCTTTTTTGTTTTTTTGTCAAAATTTGACATTAAATTTTTTTTGGTGTATAATGCGCTTTACAAGTCGGCTATAAAGCGTAGTATTTTGTCTTTTGACAAACTTACAGGTTTAACCTGCTTTTCTGGCTACCGAATTTAGTCGGCTTTATAAATCAGTGTATGCTCTTTTATTAAAATTGAAATTCTGCTATTACTCCCATTATAGCTTGTTCTATAAAACATTTTTGAATTATTTTTTGGCACGGCAATGCTTATAAGGTTAATCAGTCCTTTATTGTTTTTAAAGGCTTTGTAAAAATAGATTGTTCCGCTTTTATCCTGCGTTATAAATAGCGGTTTTTGCAGCGTTTCAAGCACTCCACCGCTGAGATAAATCCTATTTTCCTTAGTATTACCTTTAAAATTACCTTTTTTATCGCCGTCCTTTGTGAGATGATAAAACATATATCTAGGATTGACTTCCAAATCCGCAATAGGCGTTTTGATGATAGCCTTGCTGTCATTGTCAAATTGTCCTAAAAACTTTTTATAATTAAGACTGCTCGGCAAATTCACAGCTAAATTTTCAAGTTTTTGATAATCAACCGCGCCGTGTTCGTCTAAAAATTCGCTCAAATCCATACTTTTGCCTTGTTGTTTTTGCGACATTTTACCAAAATTTTGTAAATTTGTTTTGCTTGCACTCTCATCACTTCG
>UQBJ01000037.1 GCA_900539255.1 uncultured Campylobacter sp.
GCCTGCGAGCCGTTTTTATCTTTTATTTTAAAGATAGCGTAAATGGCGTAAATTTGGGTGAATTTGTGCATTTTTTTTACAACGCTTTTCGTTATGATGGGCAAATCATCGGCGTGATGAGCGTGGTATTTTTCTTTTTAGCCCTTTTGCCAAAAGAAAAAATTGTGAAAATTTACGCCTTTTTGGTGATTTTTATCAGCACCTTTGTAAGCGTTGCAAACATAGGCTTTTACGGCATTTATCAAGATGTTTTTAACGCTTCTTTGTTGGGACTCATTTATGATGATAGAAAGGCGATTTTTGAGACGGCTTTGGGCGCGGATTATGGTTTGACTTATAAGGTGCTTTTGTGGCTTGTTGTGAGCGTGCTTTTTTACGCACTTTGGGCGTTTTTTCACGCTCAAATAGCTAAAATTCAAGGCAAAAAATTTCGCATAAGCCTTTTTGTCGCTTTTGCCTTGCTTTGCCTTTTTGAAATCAACGGACAAATCGGGCTTAAAGGCATTTCGCTTGGCAAAGAAATCGTGCCTGTGCCAAACGCCTTTTTGCGCCAAATCACGCAAGGCGCGTTTAGGGACTTGCTTTATGTGTATATGAGCTACGCTAAAATCGCCAAATCCGCCTTTAAAGACTACACAGATGAAAGCCCTTTGGTTGCTACGCGCAAATTTTTTGCCTTAAATGACTTAAATTCAAGCGAATTTAACCTGAGCGAGCTTTTGCAAAAAGAAGTTTCAAATCCTAGCAAGGCGCAAATCAATCACATTTTTTACATAGTCGCTGAGAGTTTGAGCGAGTGGCATTTTGATGATGAATTTAAGGATTTGGGGCTGATGAGTGAGCTTAAAACACTCATCAAAGAAAAAAACGCCTTTAAGGCTGAGCTTTTTTTGCAAAATGCAAGCAGCACCATAAAAAGCCTTGATGTGCAAATCAGCGGGCTTTTTCAAACCGAAATTCCGCTGAATTTAAGCGTGGGGAAAAATCCTGTGTTTGAAATGTCCGCTGGCTATATTTTTAAGGATTTAGGCTATAAAACGAGCTTTTTTTATGGAGGCTCTGGCACTTGGCAAAAACTTGACAGCTACACGAAATCACAAGGCTTTGATGAGATTTTATTCAGCAATCACATAGTGAATTTTGCTAAGCAAAAGGGCTTTGAACCGCCTTTTGAAAACGCTTGGGGAGCTTATGACCACTATCTTTACGAATTTATCAAGGATTATACGCTTAAAAATAAAGGCACAAAGAGCTTTGCGATGATAATGACAACCACAAATCACCCGCCTTTTGACGCTCCCTTGCAACAATTTGGCATAAATGACGAAAAAATAAGCGCGTGGCTTAAAAATCACCCGCAAATCGCCCAAGATGAGCGCAAGAAAAAGGTTTTTACTCATATCATCTACCAAGATAAAATGCTCGCTCGCTTTGTGCGACAAATGAGCGAAGCTTTGCCAAATAGCCTTTTCATCATCACAGGCGACCATTATGATAGAGAGTATCCGCAAGCGCCTTTGCGCGTGCAAAATGGCGTGCCGCTCATCATCTACTCGCCTATTTTAAAGCCAAAAGTGCTGGCAAACATAGGCTCACACATTGATATAACGGCAACTATCACAGAGCTAGTCGCTCCAAATGCCTACAAATACGCAAGTTTTGGCACACCACTTTTAAGCAATGACTATAAAAAAAGCCCTTTGCCACATAGCGTGCTAGGATACAACGCCGTAGCAAACGAACGCTTTGTGTATGATAGCCACAAAATAGAGTATTTTAAAGACAAAAAGCCACAAAATGATGATGAAAGCCTTGCAAAAAGTTTGTTTGAAAATTTAAAACGAGCCAAAGCATTGAGCTGGTGGATATTTAAAAATGGCTATATCATAAAAGATGAGTGAATTTAAAAGGACATTAACTTAATGCAATTATAATTTGTTTTTATTTTATCACAAAGGACAAAAATGAAACTTTTTGACAGACTTGTTAAAGAAAATGCGGCTGTTTGGGACGCTTACTTGCACCACGACTTTGTCAAACAAATCGAAAGCGGCACCTTGCCAAAGGCAAATTTTCACTTCTATTTGAAGCAAGATTATATGTATTTGCTCCACTATGGTAGAGTGTGCGGGCTGCTCGCAAATGCGGCGACAAACGCTGTGGAGCTAGCCTTTGCAACCAAATATCAAAACATAGCCACTTCGGTTGTAGATGGCGAGCATATCCTACACCGCAGCATTTTGAGCGAAAAGGACGCCAAAGAAGCAAGCAAACTCAAAATCCGCGAAGAAAGCATTGCCAACATAGCCTACACCTGCTATATGGTAAATGTCGCAAGCAGCGGGGATTTCTTAGACATTTTAGTTGCGCTTAGCTCGTGCGCCTCAGGCTACTGCCACATAGGGCGCGAAATTTATGCACGGCTTGGAGAAAAAGGGCTTAAAAATCACCCTTATGAAAGCTGGATTCGCACTTACAGCGATGAGGTGCTAGCGCCTTTGGGAGCGGAATTTGAGGACTTTGTAAATTCTTACACAGACTCGGTAAGTGAGGCTAAATTTAAGCGTTTGAGCGACATTTTTCACACCGTAACGCGCCTTGAATGCAACTTTTGGCAGCAAGGACTCACAATGCAAATGGATTTATAAGGCTTTGACGAATTGTGTCTTGCGAAAAAAGGGCTTTTAGCAAGTTTGGTGACCCATACGAGACTCGAACTCGTGTTGCCAACGTGAGAGGCTGGCGTCCTAACCACTAGACGAATGGGCCACTGAAAACAAAAACGCATTGTAGCATAAAAATGTTATATCGCAAGGCTGAGTTTGAAAAAATTTGCAAATTTTTTGTAGCGACAAGCGTGTAAATTTTTTTAGGCGCAAAAAAGCTATTTTGCGCCACTTTTGCGCCTTAAAAGCCTAGCTAAAAAGCTCTTTAAAGCGTTTGTTAGCGTAGTTTTCTATGTCTTTTTGCAAAATTTCATAGTTTTTCATCAGCTCTTTGGCTCGCTCGGTAAGCCTTGTGCCTGAATTTTCGCTGCGCCCTTGTCTTTTGATGACAAGCTGCTCGCCAGCGTTTGTTTGCAAGGTGTCTAAATGCACCCAAGCCTTTTTATAGTTGATTCCCATCATAGCAGCAGCCTTTAAAATGCTGCCTGTCTTGTCGATACACTCCAAAAGCTCGGTTTTGCCCTTGCCAAAAAGGATTTCGCCGTCTTTGTTAGCTATCCAAGTTTTGGTTTTTACCTGCAAATTTTTGTTGAGCGGGTTCATCTTTGTCCTTTATTCTTTAAATTTTGCTTTGCCTTTAAAAACAATGTTTTTACAAGCAGTTAAAATTATACCCTAAAAAAACAAATAAATTTCAATTTTTTCTTGCATTTTTTACCAAAAAAAGATAAAATACCACTTTTTAAACGAAAAACGGACTTTTTAAAAAAGCGATGATAAAAGCAAAAAAAGAATTCGGGCAGAATTTTTTAAAAGATGAGAGCGTTTTAAGCAAAATCATTCAAGCCATTCCCAAAGGCACAGAGCAAATCGTTGAGATTGGGGTTGGCTTAGGTGATTTGACGCAAAGACTTTTAGAGCTTGCGCGGGTAAGGGCTTATGAGATAGATGATGAGCTGATACCGCATTTAAGGCGTAAATTCCAAAAGCAGCTTGAAAACAAAAGTTTAGAGCTTTTAAACGAGGACGCGAGCAAGGCATTTACGCCGAATTTGTGTTCGCAAAACTATGTTTTAGTGGCGAATTTGCCCTACTACATAGCCAGCAAGCTCGTTTTACAGGCGTTAAAAGACAGCAAGTGCGAGGCGATTTTAGTGATGGTGCAAAAAGAAGTCGCCTTGAAATTTTGCGCGAGGGCTAAAACAAGCGATTTTTGCGCTTTGAGCGTTTTAGTAAGGCTAGTGAGCGAGCCAAATTTGCTTTTTGAAGTAGCTCCGTCTTGCTTTGAGCCAACCCCAAAGGTAAGCTCAGCTGTAATGTTTTTGCAAAAAGAGCGTGAATTTAAGGACATTTGCGACATAAGTGGCTTTGAGTGCTTTTTAAAAGACTGCTTTAAAGCCCCACGCAAACAGCTTTTAAGCAACTTAAAAGCGCACAAAGCGCAAATTTCACGCTCTTTAAACGAGCTTGACATAAGGGCAAATGTCAGAGCGCACGAGCTTAGCGTCAAATCTTTCCTTGAAATTTATGACAATGTGAAGGATTATTATGAACGAAGAAAACCACAGCTTGCAAAATGAAAGCAAAGGCGCGAATTTAAACGGCGCAAAGGACAGCTTAAATTCAAGCCACAGCGAAAATTTAGGCAAGGCAAAGGGCGCAAATTTAGGCGGCACAGAAAATGCCACAAAAGGCACAAACCCAAATTCAAGCGGCAAATCCAACAAAAACTACCGCTTTAAACGCAAGAGAAAATCCCTTGAAAACTCGCTTAAAAGCGAAGAGACTTTAAGAGATGAAAGGGCAAATTCAGCAGGTGCGGGCTTAGGTGCAAATTCAAACTCAAATTCAAACTCGAATTCAAAGCAAAATTCAAACTCAAAAGGCGCAAATTCAAAGCATTCTAAAAATTCGCCACGCAACGAAAAAGGCACGAATTTAAACGGCGCAAACAATGTAAATTTAAGCGACTCAAACAGCAAAGAGAGTAAAAAACACAGCCAAAAGCCACAAGATAGCGGCGAAAAAAAGAGCAAGAAAAAAAGCAAGAATTTACCCACAAAACTCACAGGCGATGAGCCGTGGCAAATTCAAATGCAAAAGGTGATTGAAGCGAACAAAGTCATACACGAAAACCGCTTGCACCCGCTCAAATACAACGACACCAGCACGCACAAGGTGCGCATCACGCCTATTGGCGGGCTTGGCGAAATCGGCGGCAATCTCACCGTCATCGAGGACGATACAAGCGCCATTATCATCGACATAGGTATGAGTTTCCCCGACAGCGCAATGCACGGAGTGGATATAGTGATACCAGATTTTGATTATATTCGCAAGATAAAGGATAAAATCGCAGGTATCATCATCACTCACGCGCACGAGGACCACATAGGCGCTGTGCCTTACTTTTTCAAGGAATTTACCTATCCGCTTTACGCTACGCCACTAGCACTTGGTATGATTTCAAACAAATTTGAAGAGCACGGCTTGAAAGATGAGCGCAAATTCTTTCGTCCTGTGGAAAAGCGAAAAGTCTATGAAATCGGCAACTTTGAGATAGAATGGATACACATAACTCACTCTATCATCGATGCAAGCGCACTTGCGATAAAAACACGCGCTGGCACGCTCATACACACGGGGGATTTTAAAATCGACTTTACGCCTATTGATGGCTATCCTAGCGATTTAAACCGCTTAGCGCATTATGGCGATGAGGGCGTTTTGTGCTTGTTGAGCGATAGCACAAATTCATATAAAGAAGGCTCTACAAAGAGTGAAAGCTCAGTGGGAGCGACTTTTGATTTGATTTTTGCCAAAGCAAAGGGGCGCGTGATAATGAGCACTTTTAGCTCAAACATTCACCGCGTGTATCAGGCCATAACTTATGGGCTAAAATATGGGCGCAAAGTGTGCGTCATCGGGCGTTCTATGGAGCGCAACCTTTACACCACAATGGAGCTTGGCTACATAAAGCTTGACAGAAAGATTTTCATCGATGCGGACGAGGTAGCAAAGCACAAGGATAATGAAGTTTTAATCGTTACCACAGGCTCACAAGGCGAGACGATGAGCGCACTTTACAGAATGGCAACTGATGAGCATAAATTCATCAAAATCAAGCCAACAGACCAAATCATCATCTCAGCCAAAGCAATACCTGGCAATGAAAGCAGCATAAATGCTGTGCTTGACTTTTTGCTTAAAGCTGGCGCAAAGGTGGCTTATCAAGAATTCAGCGAAATTCATGTGAGCGGGCACGCGAGTATGGAGGAACAAAAGCTTATGTTAAGCCTTACAAAGCCTAAATTCTTTTTGCCCGTGCACGGCGAGTATAATCACATAGTAAAGCACAAGCAAACGGCTGTGGCTTGCGGTGTCGATGAGCGCAATATCTACTTGATGAGCAATGGCGACCAAGTTGAACTTTGCCACAAATACATAAAACGCTTAAAAACCGTCAAAACGGGCAAGGTGTTTGTGGATAATCAAATCAACAAGCAAATCGCCGATGATGTGGTGATTGACAGGCAAAATTTAGCCGACAATGGCGTGGTTGTGGTTATCGCTCAACTTGATAAAGCCAACAAAACGCTGATAAACAAGCCACGAGTGCTAAGCTACGGCGTGGTAGCGGACAAGCAAGACGCGGCGTTTTCAAAGGATATAAGCGATGTTTTGAGCGTCTTTTTCGCAAACGCAAAGGACGAAATGCTTGATGATAGAAGATTTATGGAGGCGCAGTTTCGCCAAGTGCTGAGAAAGCACATTTTCCGCAAGCTCAAAAAATATCCTACCATAGTGCCAAGCATTTTTGTAATGTAAATTTGGGCGTTTGCTTTGCAAATAGCCCAAAAGCCCTTTGAATTTAGGGCTTTTGGGTTTTAATGTGAGTGTTTAAGGCTTTGTTTTTTAGTTAGTGCAAAATTTGTGAATTTTTGGGACTTTTGGGTTTAAATTTAGGCTTTAAAATTTAACAATCAATACACCACGCTTACACGCTCTTTAAAGCTGGCGTTTAGGTTAAAAAAGGCTTGTAAATCCATATCCTCATAGCCGTCTAAAAATATCATTTCGTTTTTACTTTTAGCTAAATACTCCCCCACTTCTTTATCGCACGCTACGCAAAAATAAGCGTCTTCGCATTTGTAGAGTTTGTCTTGTATGATAGTTTCTAGTGCGTTACTTAGTGTTTTGCCGCTTTGCAAGGCTAAATTTAGGGCTTTGTCAAAGGGCGTTAAATTTGAGTGAGCAAAAAGTGTTATTTGATTTTGGGTGTTTGTGATTTGCGCTTTGTCTTGTAAAGTAAAAACTTTAAAGCCTAAATTTGAATCGTTGTCTTTTGACGATTGAATTATTTTTTGAGCGGCTCTTTTTACTCTCTCTATTGTAATATCGCTAATTACAGGATTTTCGCTTTTTAATTCTTTCTTACAAAAATCATAAGCGCTCTTGCTTTTATCTTCTTTTATCTCTTCGTCAATTTGAACTAAAATAAACTCTCTATTGCCTTTATCTTGGGCGTTTAATTCCATAACCGCTTGGGCTGTCGTTCCGCTTCCTGCAAAAAAGTCTAAAATAATATCGTTTGAATTTGGCGTGGTTGAAAGTTGCAATAATGTTTTTATTAAATTTGTCGGTTTTGGATTATCAAAAACTTTTGCATTTAAAATTTTTTCTAATTCTTTTGTCCCAGTTGCGTTTGTCAATTTACTATCTATCATTAAATCTGCTGTATGAAAAATCAAATTTTCATCTTTATCAATCATAGTATTTGTTTTTTCATCAAATTTTTTGTCAAGGTAAATTTGCATCCTTAAACTCGTTTTAGTTTCTACCAAAATTCCCAAATCTGCCGCTGCTTGCATTCTTTTTAAACTCCAAAGCCAACGATTTCTTTTTCCTTTGCTATCGATGGGTTTGTAAATTTTTCCATTGTATTCAAAATCATAATCGCCACCTTTTGAGTAACCTTGCGTTTGACTTGCTAAAATTGCCTTTGTGTCGCCCTTGATAAAATGCCCATTTTTATCTTGTTCTATTTTATTTTTATCCAAATTTTTTCTAGCAGTAGAATTATTAAAATCAGTAGCATAAGAATAAATCAATATATAATCGTGTGATATATTCATATAATCTTCTTGCCCAGAGCGTTGAGATGAAGTAAGTCTAGGCACACTTGTAACAAAATTATCTTCCCCGAAAATTTCATCGCATAAAAGTTTTAAATTTGCCTGTTCATTATCGTCAATGCTAATAAAAATGACGCCGTCCTCTTTAAGCAAATCGCGCGCAAGTTTAAGACGCGGAAGCATAAAAGAAAGCCAACCGCTATGCGTTCTACTTCCTTGAATGTTTTTAAAAAATTTCAAATCCTCGCTTTCAACTTCTTGCCCGTTTTCGTCAATTTCAATTAAGCCAACTTCCTCTAAAATCTTTTTGTAATCTTGCCTAAAATTATCGGGATAAATAAAATTTTCATTTGTCGTATTGTAAGGCGGGTCGATATAAATCATTTTTATTTTTTCGCTATAAGCTGCTTTTAAGAGTTTAAGCGCGTCAAGATTGTCGCCTACTATAATGGCGTTTTTAGGGGAATCAAACCCACCCCCTTTGTCCCCCTCCGCAAGGGAGGGGGAATCAAGACAATCGCCGTGCGCAAGGGAGGGGGAAGTATGGGAAGCCCCTCCCTTGCGGGAGGGGTTTGGGGTGGGGTTATTTGTAGGCGTAAAACTCTCTTTAAATTTAAGCACCTTTTGGCAAGGTGTAGAGTAAAGCGCATTAGCAAGTCCTTTGCCCGTAAAAGTTAGCTCATAGCCACTTGCGTTGCTCGCACTTTCATTTAAGCCTAAAAGCATTTTTATGGCATTTAGGCTTACTTGCCCATCTTTTATTGTCTGTGGGAATTGAGCTTGTAGTATATCAAAAAGTGCGTTTGTAGCCTTTGTGCTATCAATAATTGTTATGCCATTTTTTATGGCTTGATTTTTGTCTATCATTGTGATTCCTTTAATGCGTTTTGAATTGTGGTAAGCAAATCTTGCTTATTGATGCGCGTGGTAAAGATGACGCGCACTTGTTTTTCTTTTAAATTTTGGGCGAGTGTTTTAAAAAAGACTTTGGCGTAGTCAATTTTACGCCATTCATCTTGTGAAATGGCGCTTTCTTTGTCATAGCCTTTACTTTCGCAAACAAAAAAGATTTTCTCGCCGTTTTTATCTTTTAGCAAATAAGCAAAATCTGGCTCATAGCTTTTATAAGGCGTTGGGATTTTAAATTTAGGGAGTTTAGCAAAAACTTCTATGCTTTTGCCTTCTACTTTTTGCACCTATTCTTTGCTTATTTGCTCTTCGATGTTAGAATCATAAATGATTGTCTCATAAAGATAGTTGCCACTTGGAATTTGCGCGCTTTTGTATTTGCCTATTTTGTGGTTTTCAATCTCAGTTTTAGGTGAGCCATCTTCAAAATAAAGCGGGTCTGTTTTATCAAAAGCTGTGTTTGAAAAGGCGTTTTGGCAAAATTCATAACTCACACAAGAAAGCAAATTGGCGTGTAGTTCATCTTTGATGATATTTTTAAGCAAGGCAAAGGCTTTTTTGGGTGAGTTTGCAAAATGCTCTTTGTTTAAGGTGTTGTAGAGTTCAAGCGTGAAATTTAAGGGCAAGCGCTCATCTTTGGCAAAGTCAAGTAAAAGGGCGTTTAGCTCTTTGTCTAAGGCGTTGGCGTAGTTTTTGGTTTTTAAAGTGCTTGATTGTTCGGTGATAATTCTATTAGTTTTTGCATCATATCTTTTGCTTTCAAAGATGATTCTTTCAGGCTCAACGCGGCTTTGGTTAAACGCCTTTGCAATAGAATCTATCAGCGCGGTTTTTTGGATATTTTGATAGCTTAATTGCGCTTGTGCGTTTATGGTTTGCCATAACTCTTTAAATTCCAAAGCTAAATTTTGGCGGATTTTGACTTTTTCTTGGGGTTTGTTGGCGTTTAGAATTTGGGCGTGCTTGTTGGTTGAGTTTTCAGCCATTTTAAAGGCACTTAAAACGGCGCTAAATTTCTCTCCTAAAAGGTTTTTTAGGCTCTGGCTGCTTTGTAGCGTCTCACAAATGGGCGCGATGATTTTGTAAGTGTCGTTTGTCTCGTCAAATTCTACGGCGTTTAAAGTTTCTAATTCATCGCAAAATTTATTTATCTCTCTTTGATTAAGCCCTAAATTGCTTAAATTTTCTCTATCTAGCACAATGCCACCGCTTGCAAAACTACTTGCTTCAATCTCTTTTTGCAAATTCTCAATAAAACCCACTTCCTCGCCACTTACAAGCATATCAAGGTAATTTATCTCATAAAAAGCGTTGTCATTTGCCCTTAAAAATCCGTGTGTAACGCGCTTGCCCTCGTCATTTACGGCTATTCTCAATCCGCGTCCTACTTGCTGATGGC
The DNA here is from genome assembly GCA_900539255.1 of uncultured Campylobacter sp. Taxonomy (GTDB): domain Bacteria; phylum Campylobacterota; class Campylobacteria; order Campylobacterales; family Campylobacteraceae; genus Campylobacter_D. The sequence continues at coordinate 10,110 of UQBJ01000037.1, forward strand.
GGCTTGTTTCGCTTGTGGAGCTTGCTAGTTTGGTAAGGGTAAAAATGTTTGGATTGTCCCAGCCCTCTTGCAAAGCCCACACGCTAAAAATAAAACGCAAAGGCGTCCCAAAAGAAAGCAACTTTTCTTTTTCGCTTAAAATTATCTTAATGTCGTTTGCTTCGATGTTTTCTTTGTTGCTTTCTTTTTTGCCTTTGTTAAGTGTTGCGCTATCGCCACTAAAATAGCCTTGATGAACGCGTAAATTTCCGCTTTCGTCAAAGTCTTTTGCTAAATACTCTTTGTAACTTGAAGGTAAATCCGCATTTGCTAGAATTTGTGTGCGTTTAAGTTTGTAAAGCCTTTCAAATTCGGTTTTAATAAAGGGTGCGCCTTTGCCCTCAATTTGCCTAAAATCCTCAATTTGCGGGATAAAAAACAGGCTTAATGCCTTAATGTTTTGGCTAAATAAAAACTCCTCTTTTTCAAAATGCAAGTCGATGGCTTTTGCTAAAAGGGTGCTGATTTCATTTTGTTGTAATTTATAAGAACTTGCCTTTTCAAGCGTAGTGCCATCGCTTAAATAAGCCTTGTCTTTGGTGCTTTTAACCAAACTAATGCCGTTAAATTTAGCATCAATCTTGCCTAAATCTTCTCCTTTTAAAAGCGTGATTTGCTTAGTAATGCCTGCTTTGTAGAAGGCAAATTTCGCGCTTTTTGAATCCGCATTAAGTAAAAACGGAGCTTGGGTGTCTTGTGTGATAGAATGAACGCGGATTTGTTTGACAAGATAATTTCTAAATGCGCTAATTGAGTCTAAACAAAAGGCGACATTGCTTAAAGCGTGTTCTTTTTCTTTGGCAAAAGTCGCCCCAAAGCGAAAATAAAGCGCGCCTATTTTACCAAAATACTTACCAAACGCCTCGCCTTTAAGCAAATGTGGCTCGTCTATGATAGAGATAGGCTTTAACTCGGCGATATTTTCAAAAATGCTTTTTGTGTTAAAAAGGTTTTCGCTAGTTTTGTTGAGTATGTTTGCGCCCTTGTCAATCGCGCTGTTGGTAAGAAGCAAGACACTGAGTTCATCTTGGTTTTTAATGTAGTGGTTGATGATATTGTTTTGCGATTTAGCACTTTCATAAGTGTAGATTTTAAGGTGGCGTTTGAACTCATTGTAAAAATAATCTTTCGTAAGGCGGACATTTTGTTTAACCGACTCTAAAATGGCTTTGCGTGGGACAAAAATGATGAATTTATTTTGTCCATAAGCCTTGTGAAGTGCAAAAACCAAATTTAAATAAGTAAAAGTTTTGCCCGTGCCTGTTTCCATTAAAATATCAACATTAAGCTTGTCGCTTAAATTTTTGATGGGAATTTCGTGCGTGGCGTGAAATTTGCTTAAACAATCTTTGAGATTTAGAGCATTGTGGTGCTTAAAATCAAAGCCATCTAAAAGCGTGATAATGTTTGTGATGCACTCTTGCTGGTAATCTTGCTTTTCAAAAATCATTTATGTTTTTGCCTTTGGTGTTTGTGAGAGGTTATTTTAGCAAAAATTTGTTAAAAAATGATTTTAAAACAAACATAAATCCAAATTTTAAAACTAAACTGCTACAATTATGCTTTTACAAGGATAAAAATGCGTATCAATCAATTCATCGCGCACAACAGCGACTTTTCACGGCGAGAGGCGGACGAACTCATCAAACAAGGGCTTGTCAAAATCGGCGCAAAAACGGCTGAATTCAGCGACAGCGTGGGCGAAAACGACAAGGTTTTCGTGCGGGGCAAAAGGCTAGCAAGGCGCAAGCAGTTTTCGCTCATCATCTACCACAAGCCAAAGGGCGAGCTGGTTTCGCGCAAGGATGAGCGCGGGCGCAGGCTGGTTTATGAGAGTTTGCCGCGTGAATTTGGGGCGTGGCGCAGCGTAGGGCGGCTGGATTATGCGAGTAGTGGGCTTTTGCTCTTAACAGACTCGCCCGTCATCGCCACAGCCTTAATGCAAAGCGATTTGGAGCGCGAATACTACCTTAAAATCAAAGGTTTGCTTGATGAAAAAGTGCTTGAAGCTATGAAAAATGGGCTTGAAATCTCTGGCTTAAAAGGCGCACACGCTAAAAGCAAAATCACCACGATGAAAATTGCGCCCTTTTTAGACTATGAAATTTTTGGCGCAAGTGGCGGCTACACCAAGCTTCGCGTGCTGATAAATGAGGGACAAAACAGGGAGCTTAGGCGGTTTTTTGGGTATTTTGACTTAAAAGTTATGGATTTAAAGCGTGTTGGCTTTGGTGCGCTGGCACTTAGCACGCTCAAAGAGCGTAAATTTCGCTATCTCACAAAGGGCGAGTATGACAAACTACGAGATTTCCTTAAAATAAATGGGGTGAGGTATTGAATTTAAGCCTTTAAATTTGCTTAAAATGTCCTTTGATTTTTGAGCTTTGTTGTCGTAATGCTAAATTTGCGCCTTTAATTTCGCTTAAAAAGCCTCACAATCAAGGCTTTATGCCTTGCAAGAGTTTAGATATAAATCGCTAGGATTATCTTTTTTGCCCTGTTTATCTTTGGTTGCACGACAATCATCAAAAAATTTATAAAATTCATCATCAAATTTTTATGATTTTATCGTTTTTTGTGAATTTTAAAAGCAAAAATCCTCACGCAAAGGGGTTTAAGCACCCCTTAATAAATCGGGTCATAGTAGAACATACCCCACGCAAAAGCACATTTAAGGCAAAAATTCACAAATCCTACCAAAAACGCCTCGCAAGGCATATCCTACATCTAATCCATCGCAGTTTTACTAAACTGACACCAACAAAAGAAAGAACACAGCGCATTTTGCTAAACAAAAACGCATAGGGGCATTTTAAGCGGTTTTGGTTAATGCTTGGCAAACACTAAAATTTTGTAAGCAAAAATTAAAATTTTTTGAGAAAATTGCTTTATCTGTTATGCTAAAAACGGCATTTTGCGCGCATTTAATGCTCCGCAAAGCCTAAATTTACAGCTTTTCCCAAAAAAATTCTATCCACTCTTTTGCTTCTTTAAGCGTAAAATCAGGCTTAAAAAGCGCATTTTGCTTGTAAAAAATAGTCGCTACCTTAAATTCACACTGCGGAAATTTGTCTTGCAGTAGGCTTTTGATGGCACTCATCGTCTCGCCGCTGTCTATCATATCATCGACTATCAGCACCTTGCGAAACTCGCTCAAATCAGGCACATTAAAGATTTGCAGCTCATCAAGCCTTTGCGTGTCATCATAATGAATGCTATTTAGCACGAAAAGCCTGCGGTTGTTGAGTCTCATCGCCAAAAAATGCCCCAAAGTAAGCCCGCCACGAGCCACAGCCAAAATCACCTCAGGCACAAACTCCGCTTGCACGCGTTTTGCAAGCACTTTGACATCGCTTTCAAACTCATCAAAAGGATAAGCCCTCATCTTTTGTCCTTTCTTCGCAAAAGCCCTAGCAAAGGCACTTTTGCGTCTTGCAACTTGCGAAAATTTACTCTATCATCAAGGCTATTTTAGCAAGTTAAATTTAAAATTTAGGCATTTTGCTGAATTTTCTTGCGACAGCTTAAATTTGTCGCTAAATTCAACGCAAATTCTAAATTTTTATCACAAATTTCAAGGCAAATTCAAGTAAATGACTAAATTTTTCATACACTCAAATTTAAAATGCGCCATCACCAAAAGCAAATTTGCAAACAGCTTGCAGCACCGATTTTATAGGCTCATAACGACACAGTAGTGCGCATTTTTAACACTTACCCGCAAAGCATTTTTGCGCAAAATAAGCATTTTACAAACTCAATAACTCTTTGTTAGCCTTTGTGTGCTATGATTGAGCCAACGAAGGGGGTGCATAATGCGACAAATCTGCCTTATAGCTGGACTTTTAGCACTTTTAAGTGGCGAAATTTACGCCGCAGAGCAATGCGGCAACTCAAATTCCTATGTCGATATGCTTTGCAAGCGTAAATCAGGCGCGTTGTCATCAAGCGGCTCGTCAAGCGGTGGCAAGCTTCCATCGACTCCGATTATTCCAGACTTTGAGATACAGCCCTTTGCCGATGAACCAAAAAGCGGCAAACGCTCACCTTAACCCTTTGCTATAAGCAAGAGCCTTGTCATACTGAGCGTAATAGAGTATCCACTTTCATTGTCATACTGACTTGTCTTAACTGAATTTTGTGTCATACTGAACCATTTTCTTGTCATACTGAGCGAAGCGAAGTATCCAAAAACTCTTTGCATTGTCATACTGAGCTTTCGCAAGAAAGCGAAGTATCCACGCTCCGCAGTTTGCGGAGTAGGTTGAGTTTAAATTCAGCCTTAAATTTAAAGTGTGTCTTAAATTTCTGTGGATTTTTCGCTTTCTAGCGAAAGCTCAAAATGACAAATTCCTTGTCATTTGACTTATTTTTTGTCATACTGAGCGTAGCGAAGTATCCACTTGCAAAATTTTGTTTATGGTAATGGGCAAGTGCAAAGTATCCAAATTCAAGGTAAATTTGGATACTTCAAAGAAAGAGAAAACCCGCTTGAAATGCGATGAATTCAAGCCTTTGCCTAAATTCATCGCTTTAAGCAGGCGAAGTTAGTTTGTTTGCTCCGTTTAAACGAAAGCAAAGCTAGCCCGCTCGGTTTTCAAAGCAAAAATTCACTCAAAGCAAAAGTTCGCCCAACTCTCCAAGCGAAAATTCACTCATCACTCAAAGCAATGCTCACTCGGTGTTTGCCCTGCTTTCAAAGCAAAATTCGCTCATCACTCCACGCAAACACTCATTAAACTTTCGCTCATCACTTAAAACGACAACCCGTTCAGCTCTCAAAAGCCCATTCAGCTGCTTTTAAAAGCTAAAAGTGTAGCGCAAGCCCACTTGATAAGGCTGTTGTGCCTTAAAGGTTTGCGTGTAAGAGCCACCGTCCCAAGTTTCTTTGAGTTCTTTCTTTTGTTGCAGCACACCAAAACGGCTGTAAAGCTCTATGCCGTGGTTTTGGGCGATATTTGTGCGCACGCCAAAGTTTATGCCCAAATCAAAGCCGCTTGGCTTAATGTCTGGCACACCTTCGGTAGCGGGTTCGACTTTGACGGTGTGGTGCGCATAGCCAAGGCTTAGTCCTAAAAACGCCCCCAAATCCAAGTCGTTGCTTGATATGAAGTTGTAGAGCGCATCAGCGTTTGCGGTGATATTGTAGGAATTCATCTTGATAGTGTTTTTGTAGTCGTCCGCATAGGTTTGGTCCTTTTTGTAGTCCGTGCCTAAATCAAAGCTCGCATAATACCTTGCGCCAAATTCAGGCGTGAAAAACTGCTTGTAACCAGCCACAAAGCCGTAGCGAAAGCCGCCAGCACTGATGATGGACTCGCTACCGCTTTCGTTGTTGCTCACATCAGCGTCTTTATTCTCGTACTCTCTTTTGAATTTCAAGCCGCCGTATCCTGCTTGAAGCCCTACAAAAGCCCCATCCGTCTCAGCTAGCGCACTGCTAGCACCTAAAATCCCAGCCACTACAAGGCTTAACGCAATTTTGTTCTTACTCATAAGAGTCCTTTAAGATGAATTTCTAAATTTTTAAGCCCTTTGCGCCTAAAATTCAAACTT
>UQBJ01000038.1 GCA_900539255.1 uncultured Campylobacter sp.
TGTTTTCAAGTTTGAGCGTGGATTTAACCTTAGCTTGACGCGTGCGCTTTTTGTTAGTCGCTTTTTTGCGTGCTGTGGTGTTGAGTGCTGCTTTGTTAGCTGTGGAGGGTCGTTTGGTAACTGCTCTTTTAGCAGCCCCCCCCCGTGCTGGTGCAGCAAAAGCCTCAGTGATGAAACCTGCGCTAAAAAGCGCAAGTGTGATGAGTAGAAATAATCTTTTCATCGTGTGTCCTTTTTGTCGTAATGTCAAGTCTTTTGACATTGTAAATCCGTTTAATAGAGAAAATTTTAAACGGAAGTCAAATTGTAGCATAAATTTTCGCTTTTGTGTCATTTTTTGAAAAAATTTTGGGGAATTTGGGAAATTTTGAGATAAATTTAGGAAGTTTTGTGGGTAAGAGAGAAATTTTTGAGAGAAATTTTAGGAAAATTGTGAGATAAATTTGGGGAAATTTTAGGAAAATTTAGAAAAATTTGTGAGTGAGTGGGGGGAAAGTGTGAATAAGCGTGGAATTTTTTTTGGGGTTTGGGGATTTTTGGGATAACATTTTGCATTTACATAAATCAATACTTTAAAAAAGAGCTATTTTTAAATTTTCTTGCCGAATTTGTTTTAAGACTTAATAAATTTTATAATACTAATTTGTCTTGTCATACTGAGCGATAGCGAAGTATCCACAAATTCAAAGTATATCTTAAATACTTCTTTGTGGATTTTTCGCCTTTTTGCAAAAGGCTCAAAATGACAAACATTTTAAAATGTAAAAACACTCAATCTTGTCATACTGAGCCTTTGGCGAAGTATCCATAAGATTAAAGTATGTCTCAAATTTCTTTGGATTTTTGCTCGTTTCACTCACTCAAAATGACAAGGTTTTTATGGCAAATGTTTGAGATTTTTCGCCTTTTGCAAAGGCTCAAAATGACAAAGTCTGCCGTCATTGCGAGCAAATTTTGCAAAAATTTGCGCGACAATCCACAAATTTAAACACAAATTTACCTTTGGATTGCCACGAATTTGCACGCTTATGCTTTGCAAATTCTCGCAATGACAAAATCCTTGTCATACCGAGCGTTAGCGAAGTATCCACAGAATTTAAGACACACTTCAAATTTAAGGTAAAAAATCCACGCCTTATAATGTGTAAATTCACGCTTTGATTTTATGGATACTTCGCTTTCTTGCGAAAGCTCAGTATGACAAGAAATAACAAAATATAAATAAAAATAACAAAGTATGACAAAAAATAACAAAGTATGACAAAGACAAGTTAGTATGACAAGGGTTTTGTCATTGTGAGCTTTGCGGGTAAATTTTGCAAGGGCAAAAAGGCTAAAATTTACCGCTTTAAAATGCCTTGCAGTAAGTTTTTTAGTTCGTTTGCGTTGCAAAAAGTGTTTGAATTTAGCTTAAATTCGCTTGCAAATTCAGCCTTTTGGCTTAAATTTTCGCCCTTTTCAACGCTGAAATTTGCATTTAAAGCGGGGCTAAATTCGCTGTTTAGCTCGGCACTTTCGCTCCATTTTGCGTGCAAAAAGGGCATTTTAGCGTTAAAGGCGGCTTCTTTGTCCTTTAAGCTATCTCCCACGAAAACGCAAGTTTGCAAGGCGTTGCCGCTTTTATCCCCTAAAATGCGAGCCTCATCACGGATTAAATCAAGCATCATCGGGTGCGGTTTAGGCTCTATGCCAAAGCTCACGCCCAAAATCTTGTCAAAAAAGCCCAAAATCCCGTGCTTGTCCAAAACCGCTGTGAGTGAGCTTTGCGGGGCGTTTGTAGCTATGGCAAGATAGGCGTTTTGCTCTTTTAGCCACGCTAAAAGCTCCGCCACGCCATCATAAAGCACCACGCTTTGTTTGTAATGCTTGACAAAATAGCGTTCAAAGCCCTCTTTGAAGCTTGTATGCGTGAAATTGTCGATATTATAAAGGATTTTCGCCCAGTCCTTGCCCGGCGTATTGACACATTCTACGATGAATTTATGCTCTAATGGAGCTAAATTCAAGTCCGCGCGGATTTCATTCACCGCCATACAAATGGCGTTTGCGCTGTTTATCAGCGTGCCGTCCATATCAAAAATCACTGCTGTCATCGTTTGCCCTTTTTTTGTGCTTGTCTTTTTTGTAATTTTGCGCGTTTTTGAGCTTGCTAAGTGCGTTAGCAAGGCTTACTAGCTCGCTTTGGCTTGTAAAATTCAAGCAAGCATTGACAAAGCGTTCAAGCTCTTTGGTGTAAGTGGAATTCAGCTGCACCGCTGGGCTTTTGTCAAAAATTTGCGCGTTTTTTGCCGCCCTTTCGCAAAACAATTTTTCATCAAAATTTTCTTTTTTTAAGGCTAGCACGGCGGCGCTGTAAAATTTTTCTAAATTTCTTACGTATTTGGTGCGAGCGGCTTTTTCACTTGCCTTGCTAATGCCTAAATTTGCGCCTTTCATTTGGCTTGTCCTTTGAATTTTTGGTGTGAATTTAAATTTTTCATTGCTGTTCTGGCTCAAAGTTGCGGATATTTTCCTCAAACACTTCCCCATCATCGCAAAGTATGAGTAGCAAGTCGTTTGGCTCAAAGATGAGCGAGCCGCTAGCCTTGATATACTCGCCATCTCTTTTTACGATGAGTATGATGAAATCCCCGCTTAAATTCAGCTCAGCTATGTTTTTGCCGATGACGCTAGAATCCTCTTTTAACATATACTGCCTAAAAGTGCTGTAAGATATAGGTAAATTCGTGCTTAACGCCTTTTCGTCTGTGTCATTTAGCCCTAAAATTTTAGCCAAAGGATTAAGCGTGATACCTTGCAAAAGTACGGACACAAGCACGATGAAAAACACCGCGTTAAAGATAAAGGGCGCACTTTCTATGTCAGCAGCGAGCGGATAAGTCGCAAGTATGATAGGCACGGTGCCGCGAAGCCCTACCCACGAGATGAAAAGTTTTTCTTTTGCGCTGAATTTAGGGCAAAAAACAAGGCTTGCAAAAACCGCCACAGGACGGGCGACAAACATTATGATAAAAGCCACGCCAAGCCCTACCACAGCGACATTTCCAAGCTCTGATGGCGTAGCAAGCAAGCCCAAAGTAACGAAAATCACCACTTGCGCCAGCCACGCCACGCCCTCGTGAAAGCCCACAAGCCCCCTTTTGCCGACAAATTCCTTTGTGTTTGCGACTATGCCCATCAAATACACGCACAAATACCCATTCGCGCCTACTTTTTGACTCAAAGCAAAGGCGATAAGCACCCAAGAGAGCGTGAAAACGGGGTAAAGCCCGCTTGAACCGAGCTTGATTTTGTTGATGATGAGCGGCATTAAAATGCCAAAAATATAAGCGCAGATGAAAGCCAGCACAAACTGACTTGTCATCGTAAGCAAAAAGTGCGTTAGACTCGGCATTTGCGAAAGGGTTATCATCTCGATAGCCGCTATGGTGAGAAATATCGCCATCGGGTCGTTTGAGCCGCTTTCTAGCTCCAAAAGCGGGGCTATGTTGTTTTTGAGTTTTAGCCCCTTGCTTCGCATTATGGCAAAGACGGCAGCAGCGTCTGTGGAGCTGATGATAGCGCCCAAAAGCAAGGTGTCATTTGTGGGAATTTGCAAAATAAAATGGCAAATTCCAGCCACCACAGCAGCCGTAAGCACGACACCGAGTGTGGCGAGCAAAATGCCCTCTTTCAGCACGGGGCGCACGGCTTTAAAGCTCGTGTTAAAGCCGCCTGAAAAGAGTATTAAGATAAGGCAAAGCATTCCTATGTCTTGCGTGGCTTTGGCGTTGTCAAAGTTGATTTTAAACACGCCCTCGCTTCCAGCAAACATTCCCACGAAAATAAAAATCAAAAGCACGGGAATGCCGTATCTATCGCCGAATTTAGAAAAAATCACGCAGGCTAAAAAAAGCGAAGCGGAGATTAAAATGTATGCTTCCACGCCCGCCCTTAATGCTTTTTTTTCTCGTAAAAAATCAAATCAAAGCTGTTTGTGTGCTTGATAACCGCATTTGGCTTGCCCTGCATTTTGTGGAGTTCAAGGCGCAGTTCATCGACTAAATTTTCAAATTCACTGATTTGCGTTTTGAGTTTTAAGATGACATCAACGCCCGCTAAATTCACGCCCATATCGCGCGTAAGCCGCAAGATGAGCTTGATGCGGTCAATGTCTTTTTGCGAGTAAAGGCGCATTTTGCCGTCCGTGCGGCTTGGCTCTACAAGCCCCTCACGCTCGTATTGCCTTAAAGTTTGCGGGTGAATGCTTAAAACCTTTGCCACAACGCTTATGAGATAGACGGGTTCATCGTAGTTGTGTTCCATTTTTATCCTTTCTTATAGGGCTTTGTTTGCCAGCCTTTTGTCTTTGTGTAAAGCCTTATGGCAGCTTTTCTTCTAGCATTTTTTTTGTTTTGTCATCTAAATCGTCCAAATTTGGCAACACCACATTTAAAGTAAGATACATATCGCCGTAAATGTCGCTCTTGCGGTTTTGCACGCCGTATCCTTTGAGCCGAATTTTTTGGGCGTTTTTTGAATTTGGCGGGATTTTCACGCTCACTTCTTTGCGTGGGGTTTGCACCTTTATGCTACCGCCAAAAAGCGCGGTTTTTAGGGAAATGTCGCACTTTTTGTATAAGTCATCATCGTCTCTTTCATACTCTGCGCTTGCGCCGAGCTTCACTTGCACGATTAAATCGCCCCTTTGTCCTCCATAAGCCTTGCCCTTGCCCCGAATTCTCAGCTTTTCGCCGTTTTTGATACCGTGCGGGATTTTGATTTTAATGCTTTCGTTATTTACTTTTATGCTTTGCTCTCCACCCAAAACGCCTATGTCAAAGGGGATTAGGATTTCAGCATTTATGTCTAAATCCGCCCCAAAGCCATCTGAAAAGCCAGCATTTGAGCCAAAGCCCGCTCCAAAGCCCCCAGCCTTAAAGCCGCCTCCGCCAAAGCCCCCAAAGTTGCGGAAAAGCTCGTTTAAAATGTCGCTCATATCCGCTCCGCCAGCACTTCGCGTAAAGTCGCTAAAACTTTGCCCGCCAAACATAGAGTCGCCATACCTGTCATACTGAGCGCGTTTTTTTTCATCGCTCAAAACCTCATAAGCGGCGTTGATTTCTTTGAATTTATCCTCAGCACCTTTTTCTTTGTTAATGTCGGGGTGGTATTTGCGGGCAAGTCGCCTGTATGCTTTTTTTATCTCATCACTACTTGCGCCCTTTTGCAAGCCCAAAGTCTCGTATAAACTGCTACTCATAAACTCTTTATCCTTTAAAACTACAAAAATTTCGGCAATTATAACATAAAGTTTAGTGCAAGTCAATCAAGTTTTATAAATTTTTTGATTTAATTTTGATGAATTTTAGCGACTACAAGTTTAAAATTCACGCTCATCAAAGGGCATTTGCTGAATTTGCGCCCAAATTCACGGCTTAAATTTACAAATTTTTGCACGGTTTTAAAATTTTGCAGAGAAAATTTAAAAAATTTCAAAAAATTTGCAAAATTTCATCTTTCATTTACTCTTCGTTGGGGGGCATTATTATTAGCTTATCTTAATTTTTTAAACTCTTTCTCAAAAGATTTAAAAATTTAAGAAAATTTTCTTTACAAAGGACATACTATGAGACAACTTTTTCAAGCGGGACAGCTTTTTCAAGGCGTGGTGAGCAATTGCAATCAAGGCGTGGAATCAACCACAAGCGGCAAAATCTACACGACTGCTTTTACTCGAAGAGTAGAAGGCTCGATAAACACGACACACAGCCACTACACTACCTTTGATATAGGCAATATGAGTTTTATTAAGCTCGGGGGCGACTACCCCATAAGAGATGGCGATGAAGTCGTTTGTTACGCTATAAAAATTCGCGGATACTATTTGGTTGAAACACTCAAAAATGTTACAAGGAATTATTTTGCTAGTGATAGATTTGGTTCTTTATGGTGGTATTATCTTGGAATTATATCTGGGATTTTGTCTGCTTGTGTGGCAATTGTTCTTGCTTTTTTTGCGATAATGTATTCAGAATACGCCGCTTTCGTTTCACCGCTTATTATTGTGGCAATTCCAAGTAGCTTGTTGTGGTCTTTTATATCTTTTAAAGGGGTAAAAATAGTAAAGCATAAAGACAAACAAAACAAAATAATCGAAAACTACAACCCCCACTTAACACAGGCTGACAACATAGCACTAACACAGGCTCAATTAGAAAATGAAAGCAAAAAAAAATGCTCAAAGGCGTTTTTCATTTTTAATGGGCTTGCTGAGCTTGCTTTTTTGGGCTTTGGTAGGCGCTTTGACGACTCTTATGTTGTTTTTGGTGAGTGGAACAATAAACGAAGTAATCAAAGCTCAATGGGCAAAGAGTATTTCACTTTGGTTTAAAGACAATGAAAATATGCCGATAACTTGGGTTGTCGCTACTCTCGTGCTTTGGGTGTTAAATTTTATCAACAAAAGAAAACAAATCAGCGTTATTTCGATTTTTATGCGTTTGTTTTTGGGACTTTTGGGCGGTTTTGGGGTAATGCTTATAGTGCTTCTTGCTCTTGATTTGAGTGATGCGAGTAGGCTTGAAACATATATGGGGATAGTGCTTGCTACTTGGCCTATCACTACATTAGTGTTATGGATATTTGGCGTGTTTGGCTTTATAAGAAAAAGAAAACAAAACAAAATCACTAACTAGCAAGTCAAATAATGCTTGATTATCTTAAAAGCACTAACGACAAAGGCACGGCAGTTTAAACAAAAACGGCATAAGAATTTAAACTTTTGCTAAAATTTGATATTATTTTTGTTTTTTAAGCTTTTTGTCAGCTTAAAATGCTATAATTGCCCTTTTAAATCTACCAATCAGGAGGTCTCAAATGGCTTTGGATTCGGCTAAAAAGGCTGCCATAGTGGCAAAATTCGCCCAAAAAGACGGCGACACAGGTTCTACACAGGTGCAAGTTGCCTTGCTGAGCGCGCGCATAAGCGAGCTTACCGAGCATCTTAAAACCTACAACAAGGACTTTTCATCGCGCTTAGGGCTTTTAAAGCTTGTCGGGCGCAGAAAAAGGCTTTTGGCGTATCTCAAACGCAAGGATTATGCCAGCTACTCTAAAATCGTGGCTGAGCTGAATTTGCGCGACAAATAAGCACTCATTGCTTGAATTTAGGCTAAATTTGCTTTAAATTCAAGCTTAATGGTGCTTTTTGCGCGCTTTGTTTGAATTTGCGCTGAATTTTGAGTAAATTTTTGGCTTTTAAACACCGCTTTTGATGAAAAATTTAGCTTTTTTCGGGTGTGCTTGGTTTAAGCGTACTGAGTGAGTTAAATTTAAGCGATAAAAGGCTTTTGCAAGGCTAAATTTAGCCCAAATGCTAAATTTTAGCGCAAAAAAGGGCAAATTTAGCAAAATTCAGCCCGCAAGCAAGGCAGATTTGGCTTTTAAGGCTTTTGGAGAAAAAATGGACTTCATATTTTCACAACTTCCCTACGCGCTTATCGGTATCGTTTCAGGCATTACTTCTGGGCTGTTTGGCATAGGCGGAGGTATGGTTATCGTGCCTTTTGCGCTGGCTTTTGGCATAAGCTCGCACCACGCCATAGCGATGAGTGTCGTGCAGATGATTTTCTCATCGGTGTTTGGCTCGTATCTTAACTATAAGAAAAAAAATCTCAATCTCAAAGACGGGCTTTTCGTGGGCTTTGGCGGGCTTATCGGGGCTAGTTTTAGCGGTATAGTGGTGAATTTGTTTTCTGACATTACGCTTACAGCCGTGTTTTTGGGCGTTAGCATTATCTTTTTTCTCAAATACTTCTTTGGCGTGAAAAATGTCGTGGTTCAAAGTCAAAAAAGCAAGCTCGCCAAACAGCTCATACTTGTGTGTGCTGGGGCTTTCACGGGCGTTTTTGCGATTTCACTTGGCATAGGCGGGGGACTACTCATCGCGCCGATTTTGGGGTATTTTTTGGGCTATGACAGCAAGCAAGTTACGCGTTTGGCACTCTTTTTTGTGATTTTTGCAAGCGTTTCTGGTAGCTTGTCCTTTTACAGAGAGGGCGTTATCGATGAAAGTGTGATTCAAAATGGCGTGAGCGTGGGGCTTGGCTCGCTTTTAGGCGTTTTCATCGGTATAAAAATAGTCGAAAAAATGAAACTCAACTCCCACCGCATAGCACTTTTGTGCGTGTATAGCTTTTCTATCATAATGACAGCTGTGGGCTTAGCGCGAAAGTTTTTGGGTGCATAAACGATGAAATGCTCGCATTGTAGGTTGGATTTTGATGAAAAGCAAATGCTCGAAAAAGATGGGCATTTTTTTTGCTGCATGGGCTGTGAAGCGGTGTTTGAGCTTGTTCAAAGCAAGGGGCTTGGGGACTTTTACGAAAGACTTGGCAAAAACAGCCTTGAACCCGTGAATTTCAAGCAGAATTTAGGCGTATTTGACAGCTTTGTGCGCCCCACAAATGAGGGTTTTAGCGAAATTCATCTTGTGATAGACGGCATTTTTTGTGCTGCTTGCGTGTGGCTTAACGAAAAAATTCTCATCGAAGAACAAGGCGTCATCGAAGCTAGCGTAAATCCACTCACACACAAAGCCCGCGTAGTCTTTGATGAAAGGCAGGTGAGCTTAAAGCGCATTTTAACGCTCATACAAAGCATAGGCTACAAGCCAAGTGCTTATGACCCCTTAAAACAAGAGCAAAAAGCACTCTCCACAAAGCGCGAATTCTACTCAAAGCTCGTTGTTGCCGTAGCTTGCGTGATGAATGTTATGTGGATAGCCGTAGCCAAATACGCGGGTTTTTTTAGCTTAATGGACGCTCAAACTAAGGACATACTAAACTTTGCCGAATTTGTGCTGGCTTCACCTGTGCTTTTTTACACAGGCTCAGCCTTTTACAAAAACGCCTATTTCTCGCTCAAACACGGGCAAATTTCTATGGATTTTTTGGTGATTTTTGGGGCAAGCCTTGCTTATGCTTACTCGCTTTGGGCTATGTTTTCAAGGGGTGGGGAGGTTTATTTTGACTCAGTGGCGATGATAATTTGCTTTGTTTTTGTAGGCAAATACCTTGAAGTGCTGGTAAAAAAGCACGCCACAGACACGATGGACGGCTTAAACGACTTTTTAAAGGGCGAAATTTTGGTGTTTAACGGCAAGGAATTTGCCCCAAAAGATGCTTATGCGGTGCAAGTGGGCGACATTATACAGCTTAAAACAGGGGACAAAATCCTAATTGACGGCGTTTGCGTGCGCGGAGAAGCAAGCATTGATAGCTCATCTTTGAGCGGAGAGAGCGAGCCTGTGCTGGTGCAAGCTGGCACAAATATAAATTCAGCCTGCGTTGTGCTTGACGGAAGCGTGGAATATAGGGCGTTAAAGCCTTATGTAGAATCAAAACTTAGCCAAATCATATCCTTGCTTGAACTCTCTCAAAAGCCTAAAATTCAAAGCCTAGTGGCTCAAATTGCCGTGTATTTTTCGCGCACTGTTTTAGCGGTGGCTTTGCTTTGCTTTTGCTTTTGGTATTTTGTTAGAGAAAGCGGCGCAGAATTCGCGCTCATCAACGCTATATCGGTTTTAATCATCTCTTGCCCTTGTGCGCTCGCACTTGCCACGCCTGTTAGCAACCTCATCGCCCTTTTTCAAGCCTTAAAACTCAAAGTGCTTTTTAAAAGTAGCGACAAAATCGAAGATTTGTCAAAGTGTGATTATGCTGTGTTTGACAAAACAGGCGTTTTAACGGATTTTAAACTCAAAATCGCCCACTATGAGCTAAACCAAAAGGCAAATTTAAACGAGCTTTTTGCTTTTATAGGGCTTTCAAACCACCCTGTAAGTGCGAGCATAAGGGAGTTTTTACAAGAAAAAGTAAGGGATAAAAAGCATTTAGAATTTAGCGCTGTTAAAGAAGTGCGCGCCAAAGGCATAAGCGCAAGGCTTAAAAACGATGAATTTATCGGCGGTAACGCTCACTTTTTGCAAGAGTGTGGCATAAAAATGAGCCAAAAATTCAGCGATACGCATTTTGTTTTCGCTAAAAACGGCGAAATTTTAGCGCATTTTGAATTTGAAAGCGTGTTAAGAGCTGGTGCAAGCGAGCTTGTAAGCTATCTTAAAAAGATAAAAATGCCGATAAAAATGCTCACAGGCGATAATGAAAAAGCCGCGCAAAAAGTAGCTTCAAAGCTAGGCATAACGGACTTTACCGCCTTTTGTCTGCCCGAAAATAAAATGCAAGTTATAACAACTTTAAGCCAAAAGCACAAGGTGCTAATGGTTGGAGACGGCGTAAATGACGCTTTGGCTTTGCAAAATGCGGCTGTGGCGGTGAGCTTAAAGCAAGGGGCTGATTTAGCCGCGCAAAATAGCGACATTATCTTGCTGAAAAACGACTTGCACGCGCTAGAACAAGCCATAAGGCTATCCAAAAAAACCTTTATCATCATCAAGCAAAATTTAGCCTTTTCGCTGTGCTACAACGCTTTGACTATCCCGCTAGCGTTTGTGGGGCTGATAAATCCGCTTGTAGCCGCCGCGTCTATGTCGCTAAGTAGTGTTGTGGTTATCTTAAATGCGTTAAGGATTAGACGGTGAATAGTGTCATAATGATGATGATAGCGGTGTCGGTGTTTGTTTTTTTCATCGCTTTGGGCGCGTTTTTGTGGGCGGTGCGAAACAAGCAATTTGATGATGAGTATAAATTTACCACGCTCAATGACAGCGAAGAAGCCTTGCAGGACGCCATAAAACTTGAAAAACGCAAAAAAGAAGCAATGAAAAAGAAAGAAAAATAAATTCAAACTCAATTTGCCCTTAAAGATAAATTTTTAAAAAATTCTTTAAATTTTAAGCAAATTTTAGCTAGAATTTAAGCCGTAAATTACCAAAAAGAAAGCTAAAACAATGACAAATTCACGCAAAGACAAGCCTTTATCATCAAGCAAAGCAAAAAGCAAGGCACAAAAATCGTCCGCCTTGCCAAGCCAAAACAAAGAGCAAAATTCGCCCAAGCCAGCACCCAGCATAAAAGCCAAAAAAGCACCCAAAGACAACTCCGCCACAAGAGTGCTGCTCATCATCAGAGCGCTCATCAACGGCAAAGATATGGACACTTTGAGCCAAAAGGACTTTGATTTTGACATTAGCAAACGCACCTTTCAAAGGGATATCAAAAGGGTGAGGGATTTTTTTGCCGAGCATTTTATGAGCCTGCACGCAGTCGCTAAATACATACAAAAATTCGCCCATTTAAGCGGCATAAAGGCTTTGTATCCTAGCCTTGATGAGTATTTTTTAAACGAACTTTTAGACGATAAAACAAATTTCATCTACAATGTCAAGCCAAACGCCTTTGAAAGCATAGACGATGAGCGTTTTGAGAGGCTTTCAAACGCTATTTTAAGCAAGAAAATTTTGAAATTTACCTACAAAAACAAGGCAAGAGAAGTCAAGCCCTACACACTCTCGCACATACAAGGCATTTGGTATCTTATCGCTGATGAAAATGGCACGCTCAAACACTTTGCTTTCAACAAGCTCAAAGCCTTGAAATTTACCGAGCAAAAATTTCGCCCAAAGGCTGAATTTATCACGCAAATCAAAGCCCAGCAAAATTTATGGCTCACAGCTAGCCCAAAAAGTGCCACGCTCATCATCTCTTCGCAAGCCAAAGAGTATTTTTTACGCAAAAGCCTACCTAAAAATTTCCATATCATCAAAAACGATGAAAACGCCCTTTTTGTGCGTATGTTTTATGCTTTTGAAGATGAGCTTTTCAAGCTTGTCAAAACCTGGCTGCCTTATGTGAGCGTGCAAGAAAAAGCCCTGCAAGAAAAATTTAACGAAATGCTAAAAAACTACCTTAAAAACAACGACAAAACCCAACGCGCCCCAAAAAATGACTAGACTTTTTACTCTTTGATAAAATAATCCCCGTCAAAGCTTATCAGTGAGTATTCGCGCTCTTTGCCTATGCTTTCTTTAAGCTCATCTATGCTTAAAAAGCTCAAACTATCAGCACCGATATACTCGCAAACCTCGCTCGCGCTTTTGTTTGCGCTGATAAGCTCTTCAAAGGTTGGCGTGTCAATGCCGTAAATATCGGGGAATTTTATCTCAGGGCAAGCCACTGCAAAGTGGATTTTACGCGCTCCTGCGTTGCGTAAAAGGGAGATGATTTTTTTAGAAGTTGTGCCACGCACTATGCTGTCATCAACCACGACAATCTCTTTGCCCGCAAGCACCTTGCTCATAGGATTGAGCTTTAATTTTACCTTTAAATTCCTAAGCTCTTGCGTGGGTTCAATGAAGGTGCGCCCGACATAGTGATTACGCACGATAGCCATTTCAAGCGGGATACCAAGCGCATTTGCAAAGCCAAGTGCTGCGCTCACCCCACTATCTGGCACGCCGACTACAAAATCAGCCTTAAATTTAGGGTTTGATTTAAATTTTCTCGCTAAAATTTCGCCCATTTTTTTCCGCACCTCATACACACTCTTGCCCTCGATAATGCTATCAGGGCGCGCAAAATAAATATACTCAAAGGCGCAAATGCGCGGTGCTTGACTTTCAAAGAGCATAATGCTTTCAAATTTGTCCTCGCCTTGCGTGAAAATAAGCATTTCGCCCGCCTTTATGTCGCGGATAAATTCAGCCTCGATTAAGTCAAAAGCACAACTTTCACTCGCTACTATGTAGCCTCCGTCTTTCAAACGCCCCAAAGACAAGGGTCTAACGCCAAATCTATCGCGCACGATGAAGAGTTGATTTTTACTCGCCATTACAAAGCAGTAAGCCCCAACGCAGTCTTTAAGGCTTTCTATGAGCCTTTCTTTAAGCGTGTTTTGCTTGCTTTTAGCGATTAAGTGAATGACATTTTCCGTGTCCATATTTGAGCGAAAAATAGCCCCCTCAGCGATGAGTTTTTGGCGAATTTCGTCTTTATTTACCAAATTTCCATTGTGCGCTAAGGCTATGTCGCCCAAAGCACAAGTGGCAAAGATAGGTTGAGAGTCGCTCAAACTCGCGCCCCCAGCGGTTGAGTAGCGGTTATGCCCTATGGCAAGCTCGCCGTTTAGCTCTTGCAAGGCTTTTAAGTCGCTAAAAACTTGATTTACTTCGCCCTTGCCCTTTAAAGTGGTGATTTTATCGCCATCACTCACGCTTATGCCGCTCGCTTCTTGTCCGCGGTGCTGCATAGCAAAAAGCGCGTAGTAGGCGTAAGCACTTGCCCTGCTTGAATTTATAACTCCCACAACAGCGCACATTTCACATTCCTAAAAAGTCATTCATACTATAAAGCCCATTTTTTTGGCTCACAAGCCATTTGGCAACAGTTACAGCCCCTTTGGCAAAGGTAGCGCGTGAAGTAGCGGTGTGTGAAAGCTCCAAAAACTCGCCATTTTCGTAAAAGCCTACCGTGTGTTTGCCGACTATATCCCCGCCCCTTAGGCTCATCACGGCAATTTCATCTTTGCCCCGCTCACCTATAAGCCCGTCTCTGCCGCTTACTCGCACCTTGTTTAAGTCTAAATTTCGCGCTTTGGCAAGGGTTTGAGCTAGTGTCATCGCTGTGCCGCTTGGGGCGTCTTTTTTGTGGCGGTGGTGCATTTCTACCAGCTCTATGTCAAAGCCTTTGAGTATGGTAGCAGCTTGCTTTGCAAGTAAATTTAACACCGCAACGCCTAATGACATATTTGTCGCGTAAAAGACAGGCATTTTTTCACTCGCCTTTTTAATGAGTGCATAAGTGCTTTCATCAAGCCCTGTCGTGCCGATGACAAGGGGCTTTGGCACATTAAGCGCAAAGTCAAGCAAAGCCTTTGTCGCGTTTAAAGCCGAAAAATCAATAATCACGCTTGAATTTTTAAAAAGCTCGCTCAAATCCCCGCCCTTATCGTAAGCAAAGCCCAAAACAGCGGCGTTTTCATCGCCTACTTTGCTTTGTGTTGTGCTATCTTTGTTTTGTGCGCCGCTTTTATCCTGCGCCGTGTCCTTGTGCGCTTCACTTTCCAAGCACTGCCTTATCTCTTGCCCCATTCGCCCAAGCGAACCGCAAATGCCGATTTTTATCATCTTGCCCCTTTGTGAGTGTCAAATTTTAAAATAAAATCAAATTTTAGCATTTTTCAATCAATCTTTCATAAATTTGCCTTAAATTTGTGTCGCGTTTTTGGCTTGCTGGGCTTGTTTTTTAAAGATTTTTGCAATGTCAGTGCCATTGTGGTGTGTGCTTTTAAAAATCTTAAAATCACGCTCATCACACACTCAAAAGCAAATTTTTCAAACCAAAGTCTAAATTTAGCGTTTTTTAAAGAGCAAAGCCAGCGCAAAACCCACGCACGCTACCATTATAATGCTTGCTGAGCCGCTTAAATTCAGCACATAGCTTAACACCAACCCCAAAATGCAAAAAAGTGCGCTCAAAACGCAAGATAAAATCATCATCGTTCCAAGCCTTTTAGTGTAGGCTTCTGCGATGAAACAAGGCACGCTAAGCAAGGCTATGATGAGGATTAGCCCCACAGCACGAATGCAAATCACCACGCAAAAGGCTATCATAGCGATGAGTAAATAATAAAAAAAATTCACGCTCACCCCGCGCAAAAGGGCAAATTCCTTGTCAAAGCTAATGGCGACAAATTGCCTGTAAAATGCGATGACAAGGGCGATGAAAAGGGTATCAATGCCAAGCATTAGCCACAAATCCGCTTGCGAAAGGGCTAAAATCGAGCCAAACAAATAGCCCATCATATCACTTTGATAGCCCGCGCTCATATCGATGAGTATGAGTCCAAAAGCCATTCCAAACGCCCAAATCACAGCGATGATACTATCGCTTCGGTGCGGGTATCGTTTGCTTAAAAACGCCACGAGCAAGGCTAGTGCGAGCGTAAAGCCACTCACGCTTGCAAGCACGGGCAAAGAAAAGTAAAAAGCAACGCCTATGCCCCCAAATGCCGCGTGCGTAATGCCCCCAGCCATCGAAAAAAGGCGATTTATCATCACAAGCGAACCGATAATCCCGCACGCAACACTCACTAAAAGCGCGGCGACAAGGGCATTTTGAAAGAATGAATAATGTAAAATTTCAAGCATAACAACACTTTACAACATAATCTTGCCCAGCATTATACAAAAAATCTTTAAATTTCAACGCCTTTTAAGGGCTAAAATCAGCCTTAAATTTGTGAATTTGGCTTAAAAATTGTAAAAATTTGTAACCTTGCAAGGTAAATTTTGTAAATTCAAGGGCAAAATTTGCAAAATTTATGCGGATTTTAGGCTAGAATTTATGAAATTAAACACAAAAGGACACTCAATGCTACTTGATACCAAAAACACGCTCTTTGTTTGCATAGACATACAAGAAAGGCTTTTGCCCTTAATGGCGCACAAAGATGAGGTGATAAAAAATGCAAATTTGCTTTTGCAAGTG
>UQBJ01000039.1 GCA_900539255.1 uncultured Campylobacter sp.
AGAGAGAGAGAGAGAGAGAGAGAGAGAGAGAAGTCCCCCGCCCAAACACTGCTCCATTTTCGCTTTGCCTGCTTCGTCCGCAAGCACTGCTACATTGTCTCTGTGCTGAATTTGCAGTGTTGCCACCCATTGTTTCACCCACAAGCACCATTTCGCCACGCTTGCCAAGCCGAATTTGCTGTGCGCTGTTTCGCCCGCAAATACTTGCCACACTGAATTTGCCGTGCCGCCGTGCTTAACAAACCCTAAATTTATGGTATTTGCGCCGTGATGAGTGTGCGAAAAGCTTGTGAAAATCGCTCTCAAAGCCTTGTCCTTTTTGAATTTTTGCAAGAAATTACTAAAATTTTTCTTAAATCACAATAAAAAAGAATTTTATGCGAAATTTAAGCCAAAATTTAGAAAATTCACACAAAACTTTGCTATAATTTTGCAGTCAATTTGCGAAGTTTTAAGTAGGGAAACGCAAGCCGAACTAGCTTTGCAAGGGGGCAGAAAGGATATATGATGAAAAAAATCATTTTACTCACACTTGCATTTGCAAGCGTAGCCTTTGCTGAGACGGGTTCTATCGACTCTGATGGGCTTGTCAAGGCGTTTTCAGTCCTAGCAGCTGGCTTGGGACTCGGTGTAGCCGCACTTGGTGGGGCTATCGGTATGGGACACACAGCGGCAGCGACTATCGCAGGCACAGCTCGCAACCCCGGCTTGGGCGGAAAGCTGATGACTACGATGTTTATCGCGCTCGCGATGATAGAAGCGCAAGTTATTTACGCACTTGTTATCGCTCTCATCGCACTTTACGCAAATCCATTTGGCGTTTGAGTCTGAATTTAGCCCTTTGAAAGTGCTTTTTTAGGACTTTTGGAAGGGCTTTTGTTTTTAGAGTGGCTTTTGAGCGACTTTTTATGCGGTTATGGTGGAATTGGTAGACACGCTATCTTGAGGGGGTAGTGGGCGCAAGCTTGTGCGAGTTCAAATCTCGCTAACCGCACCATTTTTTTTACTCGTTTTCAAATGCACTAAATTAGCGATAAAAATCAAATCATCTCTTTGTAAGAGCGTTTAAGAAAATTTAAAAACATAGCTTAAAATAAGCTATTTCGCTACACTTAAAGGTGTTAGGCTTTGGAAAAAATATCATTTAGAATTAAAAAAGATAATAACATAAAACTTAAAATTACATTAAAAAGACTAGCAAAATTAAATTTCACAGCCAAAATACAACGATATATCGTGGAATTTATGTGATTTTATGTAAATTTATATAAATTCAAGTGAAAGGCAAAATATAATTTTAAGCAAAAATTAAAATAAAATTTTATAGTAAATTTAAATCAAAAACGAAATTTTAGAACAAACTTAAATTAAAGTGAAAATTTTACAACAAACTGAAATCAAAACTAAAATTTAAGAATCATTTTAAATAAAAGCTAAAAAATTCACAGCAAATCAAAAGCCCATTTAAAAACCCTTTAACTTAAAAGGCTTAAAAGCCCTTTACACGGCTATTTCAAGCTTTTGATATGCTCGAAAAAAAGCAGTTTGCCGCTATGCGCCTTAATGGTAGCAAATTTTTCATCATCAAATTCAAGCCCAAACACCGAGCAGGTAGGAAACGAGCTAAGATAAATCTCACTCAAAAGCTCACAAAGTTCGCGCAAAGCTGGATTGTGTCCTACTATGCAAAGCTCGCTGAATTCATCGCTCAAAGCCTTTATATACTCAAAAAGTGCGTTTTCATCGGCTTCATAAAGCCTTTTGTCAAAGATTATGTCCTTTTCGCCGAGTTTCAAGCCCTTTGCTAAAAGCCTTGTCGTGCGAGCCGCCCGTAAAGCTGGCGATGAGATGAAACGCTTAACTTTCAAATGCCTATTTTTAAGCCTTTTGAGCATATCTTTGATTTCTTGTTCGCCTTTTTTACTCAAATCACGCTCAAAATCGCCCTTTGAGTCGTCTTTTTCCGCTTTTGCGTGGCGGATAATGTAGATTTTTTTCATCGTAAAGTCCTTAAATTTCGCAGTTTGGCTAAGCCATAACCACATATAAAGCCGAAGATATGGGCATACCAAGCGATATTTATCCCCATAAATATCGGCGCAAAGCTCATCAGCAAGAGCGCGACCACCAGCCCTTTGGCGCTGTGCTTATCCACAAAGGCGTAGTAGCCCATCAGCACGCATATCGCGCCGCTTGCGCCCACGACATTGACAAAATGCCCAGTGCGAAGCGTCTCAAAATACACATACACCGCGCTTAAAAGCGAGCAAGCCACCCCGCCGACAAGATAGAGCGCACCAAAGCGCAAAGAGCCAAGATAACGCTCCAAGACACTACCAAACTGCCACAAAACTATCATATTTAGGGCAAGATGAGCGATACCGCCGTGCATAAACATCGTAGTGATGGGCTGCCACCAAAAACCATCGCTAAAACACAGCGCATTTAGCCCCAAAACCACGCTAAATTCGGGCGCGAGCGCAAAAGAAGCGAGCAAAAACACGACAACATTGAGCGCGATGAGTGCCGAACAAACCAAATTTCGCCTTTGTTTTTAAAATTTATGCCAAAATTATAGCATTTATGAGCGAAAATTTGCCCTTTTGCGTGAATTTTTTTGGGATTTTGAAAATTTGCGGGCAAAATTCACATTGAATTCACACATAAAAGGTAAAATGTGCTTTGATTTTTGTTGAGAAAGGATTTGAAATGCTACACAAAACGCTTGCTGTGCTGGCTTTGACGGCTGCTTTGCTGAACGCAGATATGATTATAGCGCCAAATTCTTTGCCGCAAAACATTCAAAACTTCATCGCCACGCATTTTAAGGCGCAAATCGGGCTTGTCGAAATGGACAGAAAATCTTACGAAATTTATCTCACAGACGGCACGGAGCTAGAATTTGACTTGATGGGCAACTGGATAGAGATAGAAAGCGAGTTTGCGCCTGTGGATTTTGGGGTTTTGCCGCCAAATGTGGCAAACATCATCAAGGCGCAGCACCCAAACGCCACGCTTTTGGAAGTCAAGCGCAAGATGAGCTACTATAAAATCAAACTTTCAAATAAGATGAAAATCTACATAGACGCTAACGGCACGATTTTGCGGCAGGAATTTGATGATTAAATTTAGGGTTTTGCGTAGGCGATGAAACGCATTTTTTGGATGCATCTATAAAATTTTATTAAAAATCAAAGTGAGAGATTTTTTACGCAAAGATTGAATTTGTAGAGTTTTAAGGCGGTTTTTTTCAAAATCAAAGTGAGCGAAAAATTTTGACAAATTCAAAAGATTTATTTTACAAATTTTGACATTTCTTTTGACATTGTTTTGATAAAAGCGTTAAAAAGTGTCAAATGCTTTTTGATTAGTGTGCGTTGTGGTGGGCTTTTAAGGCTGGTGCGTGGTGCAGTGAAATTCACGCGTGCGGGTGCAAGGCGGCGTGAAAAGGGGTGCGTTTAAAAGAATTTTTACACGCCTTTAAATGTGTTTAAATAGCGTTTAAATCAGTTTAAAGCCTTTATAAAGCCCACCACTACACTTAAAAGTTCATAGTCCTTGTGCGAAAGTGCGATAGGCTCGTAGGCTTTGTTGTCGCTTAAAAGTTTGAGTTCGGGTTGCTTTTGCAAGCGTTTGACAAAAAGCTCATCATCAAGCCTACACAGCACGATTTGCCCCTCTTTAAACTGCGTGCTTGCTTGCACCAAAAGCCTAGCATTTGGGGGCAGGGTTGGCATCATCGAGTCGCCTTCAATGCGCAAAAGTGCTAAATGCTCGGTGTTTGTGAGCTTAAAATAGCTCTTTAAAAAGGCTTTTTCAAAGTGCAGATAAAAGCTTATGCACTCATCGTTCAAACGCCCAGCCCCAGCACTTGCAAAGACTTCATCATAAACGGGGATAGCGACAGAAAGGGGGTTTTGGGGATTGAGGGACATTTTTTTATCATTCAGGGACATATTGAGGGACATTTTTTTTGATTGAGGGACATTTTCGCCAAAATAGTTTAAATCGACTTCCAAAATCCGCGAAATTTTAACTAAATTTTCTAATGTAATGTTAGTTTGAGCTTTCGTTTCGTATTTTTTAATGCTATCTAATGACACACCGCTCATTTTAGCTAATTCGCTTTGTGTTAAACCTTTGATTTCTCGTGCATTTTTAATCTTTTCGGCGATTTGGTGCATTTTTTTACCTTTTTTTAAATTTTGCTCTTGACAAGTGTAAAAAATTACACTATAATTCTTTAAACTTTTAAAAAATTATAGCGAAATTTGCTATAAAAAGTCAAGGAAAGGAAAGAGAAAATGGCGAAAAATCAATCATTAGCCGAGTTTTTTGCGAGTAAGGGAATGAGACTTCGCACTTGGGCTAGGGCAAATGGACTGAGTGAAAATGATATGGCTTTGATTTATGAGATAAGCTATGGAAATACGCAGGGTTTGCGTGGGCGGGCAAAGGAGATAAAGGAGCTTTTGGAGAAAGAAGGCTTTGCAAAGCCTTTGGCTAAGAGTGTAAAGAGCTTTTCAAAATGCACTGTTAGGGGTGTGGATACTATGGATACTTCGCCAAAGGCTCAGTATGACAAGGTTTATCAGGGCGACAAGATGGCTGTTTGCAAGGGTGATAAAAAGGGTGCGTAATGTGGATAAGCTCGGCTGAATTTGCGGAAAAATTTGGGCTTGAATACGAAACTTTGAAAAAAGCTTGTGTTCGCGCAAAAAAGGCACATAAAAAATTTTGCAAAATCAAGTGTAATATATTACTCTTTTCTTATATTCACGGCAAAGGCGGTAAGTCGGGGCAGGTTTTGCGTTTGTGGGACGAGCCTTTTGAGAGTGAGAGTGCGGCGGTGGAGTTTTTGAGCGCGGAGAATAAGGGGCTGGGTGTGGATACTTCGGCTACGCCTCAGTATGACAACGCGGTGGCACAAGGCGACAAGATAGGTCAATATGACAAAAAAGACGAAAAGATTACAACGATAACAACATTTACAACATTACGAAATTTAGGGGATTTGAAAGATTTAAATTTGGGCGTGGATACTTCGCCAAAGGCTCAGTATGACAAAAGAAATCAGGACGACAATGCGGTGGTTGTGGATTGCCACGATTTTGCTGCCGCAAAATCTCGCAATGACGAGAATTTGGCTCAATATGACAAAAGAAATCAGCAAGAAAGCAAAACAAACAATGAAATTCAGCAAGGGCGCAAGGACGATTTAACAACCCACCCCCAAACCGCTGGCGCAAGGGCGGGGGCTTTAAGCCAAAAGGCGCAAAATGTCGCGCTTGAAAAGATGAGCGTGGTAAAAGAGTGGGAAAGGGCGCGCACAAAGATGAGCGCAAAGGATTTCATCGCTCTTACAAATGCAAAAGCTCATTATAGCTTAGAAATCAGCGAAAACAAGCTTTATGCGTGGCAAAGGGCTTATAAAAACGGCGGCTTTAATGCGCTCATTGACACAAGGGGCGCAAATAAGAAAAGTGAGATAGAGAATTTAGGCTTAAAAGAGCTTGTGGATAGTCTCATAATGGCAAGTCGTGGGCGCGTGAATGTAAGCTCGATACACAGGCTTTTACACGCTCATTTAGCTTCGCTTGATAGGTGCGATATGAAAGAGTTTTTAGCAAAAGAAAGCGAAGTGGTGAGTTATGGCGTGCTTGATAGGTATGTGCGCTCTTATTTGCGAAAAAATCCTTTGCAAAAGCTCATCATACAAAAGGGTGAGGACGGAGCGGTGAGTGCGTTTTTACCAGCTTTGGGTGTGAGTAATCACCGCGTAAATAGCATAAATCAAATCGTGGAAATCGATGCTACTAGCATAGATGCGATAATTGATACAAGCATTTTAGCGCGTGAGCTTGGTTTGGAAGTGCAAAGTGTGGAAGCGTGGCAAAAACGCTTTGTTTTAATCGGCTTAATCGATACTTACAGCGGGGTTTGTAGCTTTCACATCAGCGACACTGAAAATAGCTTGGGTGTAAGCCGCGCGATAGCCAAATACATAATGAAATACGGCAAGCCTAAAATCATCAAAAGCGACAACGGCTCAGCCTTTGTGAGCCGCTACATAAAAGAAGTGTTGTTACGGCTTGATATACAAAGCGAGCGAACGCCTGCTTATAGTGGCTGGTGTAAGCCCTTTGTGGAGCGAAATTTTGGGCGTTTGCAAAATCACTTAACCGAGTGGCTCAAAGGCTACATAGGGCATAGTGTGGCGCAAAGGCAAGCGATTGAATTCTTTTTTAGCAGGGCGCAAAGGCGGCTTAAACGCGGACAAAAGAGCAATCAAAAAGACTTACACACCTTAAATGAAATAGCCCTTAAAATCGATGAGTATGCGGATAGCTTTATGAATAATGCTTATTTGGCGCGCATTGAAAAAACGCCAACGCAAGCTTATAACGAGCGGGCAAGTGAAGCGGTGGCGATGAATGAGTATGAGCTAATGAGCCGTTTAAGCCCGCTTGAACGCAGGGCTGTGGGTAAAAAGGGCATAGCTAATAAGCGGCGCGCTCTTGGGTAGAAAACCCCGATTTGAGTGCGGTTTATAATGCTTGGGCTTCTTATGCGCGAAGTGTCAATAAAGAAGTAAGCGAGGCTTTGAGCGAAAGCCTGCAAAAGTATGTCGATAGTGGCAACAGCTTTGAGGCGTGGAAGTTGGAGTTTGAGGGAAAGAGCGTTGAGGCGGCTAAATTTAACGCGGATTTAGCCAAAAAGCAAGTCGATAGAATACTTGAAACGCTAGGGGCTGAAAATGTAACGATTGATAATTTTATGGCGTTTAGAGAAGAGGCGTTGAAAACGAGCTTTGACCCGCAAACCATAGAGCGCATCAATTTGCTTGGCGAGTATTTGATGAGTGCCAGCGAGGCGGCTAAAAAGTATGAAGAGGCTTTAAAGGACGAAACCAAAACAAAGCTAAATCTCATCGACCCTTTTTTAAGCAAGGCGCGAAAGCTCGATGAAATCAGCACAGATAACGCCGACACGAGCGAAAAACTCTTAGTGTCGATTTTAAGCACACTTAAACAAAGTTTGAGAGTGAGCCAAGAAAACCAAGAGCTAAATTTGCAAGCTGTGGCGGCAAGAATTTAGCGAGCGTAAAAACGCGGCGCATAAAGCGTGGCGCACATTGAGCCTAAATAAATTCTTTGTGGCAAAATGTGCGGGCTTTGTGGGAAGTTTTGCAAAAATTTAATAAAATTTCAGCAAAAAAGACAAAGTATGAAGTATCATTTCAACACTTTTGGGCGCGATAAAAACTACAAGGGCTGCTTGCGCCGCTTTGAATTTGACACGCTTGATGAGGCGGTAAAGGCTGCTGATAAGCTCGCAAAAACGCGCATACAGATTGTCGTGCTTGATGAGGCTACGATGCCCATTTATCGCACGGGCAAATGGTATGTAAAAAACGGGCTTAAAGGTGAGTTTTATGGAAAAAGGGGCAAAAATGAAAAAGCTACAAATGCCTAAAAAACGCCAAATGCAAGCACTAAAAGCTGCTGCGTTTGTGTTTTGTGGGAAAGATGGAGAAAGGCTTTTTAAGCAAATCTACCAAAACACCGCCACTAACAAAGGCGAGTTAAACGCCCAGCAAAAAAGCGAGCTAAAAAATGAGCTTGAAACCCTTTTAAAGTGCCTTTAAACGCTCTTTATCAACTCTTTGATTTTATCAAATTTGCGTGCCTTTTCGTAGTTTTCAAGCCACGATTGAACCCACTTTGGCGTTTGTCCTCGCACATTCCAGTTTATCACGCCATTATACACAGCCCCCACCATTTTCGCAAAGTCTGCCTTACTTAAATCAAGCCTTTTGAGCGTGCTTTCAAAGTCTTGTATATCCATTTTGTCCCCCTTTTTGTAATTTTAGGGTAATTATACATTATTTTTGTTAATTTTAATCAAAAAAAGCTAAAAAAATGTATAAAATCCTTGACAAAGCCCCTAAAATTTGCTATAATAATGGTATCAAAAGAGAAAGGAGGACGAAATGGAAGTGTTAGACTTGATGAGCACCATCATCAACTTGATAGCCGCCATTTTAGTGCTGATAAAAGCACTTAAATGAGCGAGCTAGGGGGTGCAAACCCCCTCTAATGTCTTTTGTTTCGTCCTTTTGCGATTATACCACAAAGGAGGTAAAAATGCAAGGGCTTATCATCAACATACTGCTTGTAAGCAACGCTGTGAGCTTTGTGGCGATTTTAGTGCTGTTTAAAAAGATAGAGCGGCTTAAAAAGGCTAAATGACAAGCCTTTTGAATTGTTCGGTTTTTCCGAACAATTCACAAAAGCCGCGTTTTAGCTAGCAAGGGCAAACACTCTAAAAAGGGCTTTTTCTTGCTTTTTGCAAGGGTTTAAAATGCTTTTAAACTCTATAAAAAGGCATTTTGTGCGTGTTTGATTACAAAGGGGGCATTTTAGCCGCTTGTTAAAAAGCAACACCCTTAAAACTCTACGCACAAGGCTTTATCAGTGGTTATTTCTATTTTGGAAATAACCGCGTTGTTTGTAAGGCTTGATTTGAGCTTTTATTCACTACCCATAAGGCTTGATTAGGCTTTTTGCTTACCTTGCTCTGCGCGCGCAAAAACTAGCAAAACAAGCTAAAATAGGCTTACAAAGCAAGGCTAAACTATCAACGAAAAAAGCAAATTCGCGCGATATTTCACAATGGGTATTAAACTTTAAAAAAGCTGAAATTTAGCGTTTAAAATCAAAGTCAAAAACGGGTTTTTTAAGGGGTAAATTCTCTCACTTTGATTTTAAACACGAAATGACTTTGATTTTGAATGGGGGTTTATAGTATCAAGCTGAATTTTTTGCAAATTATAAGTGATTTTTGTGAAAAAGTATAAAAATGCGAAAAATCGTAAAAAAATGGCGTGGCGCAAATCGTTAAAAAACATTGCAGCTTGAATTTAGGGGCTTTGAGGCTTGTTTTGCTAGCCTTTATGTTTGGGTTTTGTGCTTGTTTTGCTAATCTTTATATTTGAGTTTTGTGTTTTGTTTAATGATGATTTTTGGGCTTTTTGTTTAAAAATATGCCATCAATGCGAGCAAAAAAGCTGTGCTGGTTTTTGCGCGGCACTCCAAAATCCTGTCATTGCGAGCCTTGCCGAATTTAAGGCGCGCCTTTTACGCATCATTGCAAACAAAACTCGCACCTTGCGTGGCAATCCAAAAATCTGCTCCTTTGCGGAGAGTTTGGGGTGTTTTTAGATAAAGCCCTAAATTCCAATCACACTAGTTTGTCTTATCATGCTGATAAATTTTTGTCATACTGAGCGTTAGCGAAGTATCCAAGAATGGCAAATTTTCTTTTAATCTTTGTGGATTTTTCGCCTTTTTGCAAAGGCTCAAAATGACAAGACGAGCAAAAAGATTTAAAAAATTGAAAAAACAAATTGCAAATAAAAAGCTGACTAACGAGAGAGAGAGAGAGAGAGAGAGAGAGAAGTCCCCCGCCCAAACACTGCTTCATTTTCGCTTTATTAAAGGCGTTGCGTTACGATAACACAAAGCATTTGCATAATTTGCTTGCAAAATTTATCCTTTTTGAATTTATGACATTATAGCTATAATTTTGTTAATTTTTTGCTTAAAAATTTATAAATTTTGTAAAATTTGCTAAAAATTCACGCCTTTGCTAAAATTAAAACAAAAATTCGTGCCAAATTTTCGCCCAAAATTTAAAAAATTCACACCAAAATTCACTTTGCCAGCTCCCACAAAACGCCGTTTTTGTCGATAAAGTCAAGCACTTTTTCTTTATCTTTTTGCGCTATGTTGATGACAAGGTTGCCTAATGCAACGCCGTTTAGCTTTTCTATCTTGCCCCAAACTATGCTAAAATCGATATTTAACTCCCTTGCCATCTGTGTGATAATGTGCTTTTGCGCCACTTCTTTTGGAAAATAAAGCTTGACATTCACGCCGTCCTTTGGCAGCACGCTTGAAAGCTCGTTTTCGCCCAAAAATTCACGCATTTTTTCGTTTGGCTTTAAAAAAAGCTCGTGGATTTGCCCACTGCCGATGATTTTGCCGCGTTCAAGCAGCACAGCCCTTTGGGCGATTTCTTTGACGACTTCCATTTCGTGCGTAACCAGCACAACGCTTATGCCAAGCTCTTTGTTGATTTGTGAGATGAGTTCAAGTATGTTTTTTGTGGTATTTGGGTCAAGTGCTGAGGTGGCTTCATCGCTTAAAAGCACCTTTGGGCGCAATGCTAACGCCCTAGCTATGGCTACTCTTTGTTTTTGTCCGCCGCTAAGCTCGTTTGGATACGCCTTTGCTTTGCCCGCAAGCCCTACAAGCTCTAAAAGCTCGCTCACACGGGACTTTATCTCGTTTTTGTCAAAGCCGTGAATTTGCAAGGGCATAGCCACATTTTCAAAGGCATTTTTGCGACTCATCAGCGCAAAGTGCTGAAAAATCATACCTATGTTTTTGCGTAGCTCGCGCAGTTTTTTAGCGTTTTGA
This sequence comes from uncultured Campylobacter sp., assembly GCA_900539255.1. Classification (GTDB taxonomy): domain Bacteria; phylum Campylobacterota; class Campylobacteria; order Campylobacterales; family Campylobacteraceae; genus Campylobacter_D. The sequence continues at coordinate 10,485 of UQBJ01000039.1, forward strand.
GCGCTTTGCGAAATTTCTTCGCCAAAGACTTTCAAGCTACCATTTTGATAGCTTTCCAAAGCATTTATGCAACGCAAAAGCGTGGATTTACCAGCTCCGCTGTGTCCTACTATGGCAAAAATCTCGCCCTTTTTGACATTTAAGCTCACATTATCGATGACAAGTTCCTTGCCGTAGTATTTCTTTAAATGTTGAATTTCTATCATCACTCGCCTTTTAGGTTTTTTAGCTCTTCATCTATCTTTGCAAACTGCTCTACAAGGCTTTTTAAGGCTGTTTTGTTTTGCTCGATGACTTCTTTTGGGGCATTTTGCATAAATTTAGCGTTACCTAGCATAGCTTCAAGTTTTGATTTTTCTTTGCCTAGCTTGATTTTTTGACTTTCAAGGCGACTTAAAACCCCACTTAAATCCACGCTTTCAAGCGGCACAAACACCTTTAAATTCTCGCTTATATCAGCACTTGCCTTGCTTAAATTCTCGCTAACAAAGCCTATCTCATCGCTTTTAGCAAGTTTAGCGATGAAATGCGTGTATTTTTCAAGCTTTGCTCGTTTGTTTTCGTCATTGAGCTTGATGAAAGCCTTTGAAATCCTTGTATTTCCTAGCTCTACAAGGGTTTTAGCACGGCGAATGCCCACTATGGCTTCGATGATGAGCGCAAAAAAGCTTTCAAGTTCGCTATCTTGCCCGCTAAATTCAGGGTAAGCTGACACCATAATGCTCTCGCTTGTTTCAAGTTTCGTGCCGCTAAGCTCGTGGTATAAAAACTCGCTGATAAAGGGCATAAAGGGGTTTAAGAGCTTTAAGGCTTCTTTAAAAATGCTTCCAAGTTCCTTGACAGAGCCTTTTTCAGCCTTGCTAAGCTCTATGCCCCAGTCGCAAAACTCGTCCCAAAAAAAGCGGTAAAGCGTGTTTGCAGCGTCATTAAAGCGGTATTGTGCTAAATTTTCACGCACACCTTTTATGCAGGCATTAAATCGGCTCAGCATATACTTGCCCAGCTCGCTTTTAATAGCTATCTCATCAAGGTTTGTAAAGGATTTTTCGTTTAAAAGCAAGTATTTATGGGCGTTGTAAAGTTTGTTTGTGAAATTTCGCACCTGCAAAAATTTATCATTACTCAGCCTTATGTCTCGCCCCTGCACCGCCAGCAAGCTGAGCGTAAAGCGTAGTATATCGGCGCTGTATTCGTTTATGCTTTGTAAAGGGTCGATGACATTGCCTTTTGATTTGCTCATCTTTTCGCCAAACTCATCTTTTACGAGCGCGTGCAAATACACTTCCTTAAAAGGCAAGCTGTTTAGGGCATTTGTGCTTTGAAAAAGCATTCTAGCTACCCAAAAAAAGAGTATATCAAAGCCCGTTATCAGCAAAGAATTTGGATAAAAGTCCTTTAAATCGCTCTCAAACCACACTTTGTTCTTGCCCCAGCCTTCATTTCCCCAGCCCAGCGTGCTGTGAGCGTAAAGCCCTGAGCTAAACCAAGTATCAAGCACATCTTCATCTTGTCTAAACCTTGTCCCGCCGCATTTAGGGCATTTGCTAGGCTCGTTTTCGCTTGCAAATTCAGCCCCGCATTCGCAGTAATAAACAGGAATTTGATGTCCCCACCAAAGTTGGCGCGAAATGCACCAGTCCCGTAAATCCCGCATCCACGCGTTGTATGAGTTTATCCAGTGGCTTGGAAAAAACTTCATCTGCCCTGAATTTACCTTTTCTATGCTCTCGCGCGCTATGTCCTTGCTTACAAACCATTGCTTTGAGATATAAGGCTCTACGACATTGTGGCAGCGGTAGCAGTAGCCTACTTGGTTCGTGTAATCCTCGATTTTTTCGACATAGCCTTTTTCTTGCAGCCTTGCCACTATCTTTTCGCGCGCATTAAGCCTTTCAAGCCCCTTAAATTCAAGGCAATGCTCGTTTAAAATGCCCTTTTCGTCAAAGATAGTGAGAAATTCCAAATCGTGCCGTAAGCCCACTTCATAGTCGTTGCTGTCGTGTGCGGGCGTTACTTTGACAACGCCCGTGCCAAAGCTCATATCGACATATTCATCAGCGATTATGGCTAGCTCTTTATTGACAAGGGGTAAAAGCACTTTTTTGCCTAGCAAGTGCTTGTAACGCTCATCTTGCGGGTTTATCATCACGGCTGTGTCCCCAAAATAAGTCTCTGGGCGCGTTGTCGCCACAACCACAAATTCATCGCTGTCCTTTAAAAAATAGCGCAAATAATAAAGCTTGCCCGCATTTTCCTCGTGTTGCACTTCTATGTCGCTCAAAGCCCCATCGTGCGTGCACCAGTTTATCATCTTGTCCGCGCGAAAGATGAGTTTTTTATCATACAAATCCACAAACGCCTTTTTCACCGCATTTGCCAAGCCTGTATCCATAGTAAAACGCAGCCTACTCCACGCTGGCGTGATACCAAGTGCGCGCATTTGCTCTGTAATCTTGCCTCCGCTTTGCTCTTTCCACGCCCACACTTTTTTGACAAATTCAGCCCGCCCCAAGCTTTCTTTGTGAATGCCTTGCGCTAAAAGCTGTCTTTCCACGACATTTTGCGTGGCGATGCCCGCGTGGTCAAGCCCGGGCTGATAAAGCACACGGTAGCCGTCCATTCTCTTGTATCGTGCCATAATGTCTTGCAGCGTAAATGTCAGCGCGTGTCCTATGTGCAAAACGCCCGTTACATTAGGCGGTGGCATCATTATGCAAAAGTTTTTGCCCTTTTTTTGAATGCCCTTGTTGCCATCAAGCTCGAAATATCCACGCTCTTCGCACAGCGCATAATAACGCCTTTCCACGCTTTTGTCATACGATGATTTTTGCTCTTCGCTCATTTTTTGCCTCAAATTTAACTTGCTTTAAAACTCGTAATGTTAGCAAAAACTTGCTTAAATTTAAAGAAATTTTAAAATACTTTTAAAATCTTTTTAAAAACACTAAAAATCTTTTAAAAATCATTTAAAAGATTTTTAAAAGCACTTTAATAACACTTTAAAAGCATTTTTAAGCATTTCAAAGGCATTTTAAACACTTTTGAAACACTTTTAAATACTCGGGCAAACTTTTTGAAAACAAAAAAAGGGCTTTGAATTTGTCATTTTGAGCCTTTTGTAAAAAGGCGAAAAATCTCAAACATTTGCCATAAGAACCTTGTCATTTTGAGCGTAGCGAAAAATCCACACTACTGCTGTCATTTTGAGCCTTTGCAAAAGGCGAAAAATCCAAAGAAATTTGAGACATACTTTAATTTTATGAATACTTCGCTAACGCTCAAAATGACAAAGGTTTAAAATTTTTCAAAAATTCCAAAATCCAAAAATTCTCCAAAAATTCAAAATTTCCAAACAAATTTAAAATCTCTCCAAAATTTTGAAAAAAATTAAACAAATTCCAAGAAAATTTCTCAACACATTCCAAACAAAGCCCAAAAATTCAACAAACCCTAAAAAATTCCCCAACCCCAAACAAAGCCCCAAAAAATTTCACAAAAAGACAAAAGCCCCCCCCCAGCCCTTGTTTTCAGCCTTTGAAGCCCTTTTTTGTGATTTTTCGTAACACTTTTTTGAAAAAATTTGCAAATTTCTGCCACAAAAGTGAAAAATTGTATTATAATTTCATCATATTAAAAATTTGTTTGCAAAGCCGTGTCTGTCTAAACGCATTACAGCAAGCGCACACGCTCGTTGCAGCAAGCAAAAGCCTTGTCATACTGAGCGTTAGCGAAGTATCCACAAAATTAAAGCGTGGATTTTTCGCTACGCTCAAAATGACAAGTGGCACAGCGCAAGCGCAAGCACACGCAAAGCAGCGCCAAAAAGCGCATTTTGCGATAGCTCAAAGCAAGCGCAGAGCGGCAAAAGCCGAGCAAGGCGAAAAGCCAGCGCACACGCCCTTTGCACCAACAAATTTTTAGTAGCCAAATCACTGCTAAAAGAATTAGCAGCACAAAAAAGGAAAGGACACGAGATGAAGAAATTACTCGTTCTCATCACACTCGTGCTTTTTAGCGCGGGCGCATTGACAGAAGCCTTTGCAGCCCCAGCCAGAAACGCACGAGCAGGCAGTGGCGCAAAAGCCACACAAAAACGCGTTGTCGCTCCACAAGCGACCAGACAAGCACGCGCAAAAGCAGCGAACAAAAAGCGCACGCGTCAAGCTAAGGTTAAATCCACGCTCAAACTTGAAAACA
>UQBJ01000040.1 GCA_900539255.1 uncultured Campylobacter sp.
AAGGGCTTAAAAATTTAGAAATTCATCTTAAAGGACTCTTATGAGTAAGAACAAATTTGCGTTAAGCGTTGCTCTGGCTGGGATTTTAGGTGCTAGCAGTGCGCTAGCTGAGACGGACGGAGCTTTTGTGGGCGTGCAGTTTGGCTTTGGCGGGGCAAACACCAAAAATGAAATCTGCTCGTCAGGTGGCGGAATGTCTGTTTGCAAAACTGACTCAAAATCCGCAAGTGCTTTGCGCTATGGATTTTTGGCTGGATATAAGCAGTTTTTTACCGAAAACTTTGGCTTGCGCTATTACGGTGTGGTTGATTATGGTGCGGATTTTAAAATCGACAATGCTATTGATGGTAATGGTGGTGAGATGATAAAATTTAGCCCTAAAATCAGTGCGTTGAATTTAAGTGCAAATGTCGATGCTTTGTATAATTTCATCTCAAATGATAGCCTTGAATTTGGCGCTTTTGGTGGGCTTAGCCTAGCGTATGCGAGCTATAAGGCGAAAAATGCTCTGTGGGATGTAACGCCGATGATGACTGGTGGTAGTGATAAGCCTGCTTTTAAGGACTTTAAATTAAGCGGCTTTGATGTGGGTGTCAATGTAGGCGTAAGGGCGCAAATAGCGCAAAAACACGGCGTGGAGCTTTATGGGCGTTTTGCTTTTATGGAAAATAAAAAAGAAGAAACGCTATATGAAGAAGCACTCGGAAAAGCGACACAAACCTTTAAGGCTGCGCAGCCTTATCAAGTGGGCTTGCGTTATACTTTTAGCTTTTAAGCTGAGTGAAAACTGAATGAGTTTTGCTTTGAGTGATGAGCGAAAGTTAAATGAGTGTTTGCGTGGAGTGATGAGCGAATTTCGCTTTGAAAGCTGGGCAAACACTGAGCTGGCTTTGCTTTCGTTTAAAACGGAGCAAACAAACTAACTTCGCCTGCTTGGGGCGATGAATTTAGACAAAGGCTTGAATTCATCGCATTTCAAGCGGGTTATCTCTTTCTTTGAAGTATCCAAAAGTTTGAATTTTGGATACTTTGGTGCTACCGCAAAAGGCTGTTTTGTTTTAGTGCAAAAAATGTCGCACGCCTGTGAAATAAAGCGCGATGCCGTATTCATCGGCTGCTTGTATCACTTCATCATCGCGTATGCTGCCACCGGGCTGGGCTATGGCGCGCACGCCCACCTTGCTCGCTTCATCTACGCTGTCGCGGAAAGGAAAAAACGCCTCACTCGCTAGCACACAGCCATTTAAGTCAAGTCCCATTTGTGTAGCCTTGTTTATAGCGGCTTTTGCGGCGTCTATGCGGCTTGTCATTCCCATACCTATGGCAACCATCGCGCCATCTTTAACATACACGACATTGTTGGATTTTGTAAGAGCAGCGATTTTGATGGCTATGTCAAGGTCTTTTAGCTCGTTCGTGCTGGCACTTCTTTGGCTTTTTTGCTCGGCATTTGCTAGCTCGCTGGTAGCCACTTCATCGGCGTTTTGATACACAAAACCGCCCAAAATGTGCTTGAAATCATACTTGTCTCGCTTCACGCACAAAAATTCAGCCTCTTGTGTGAAAATCTTAATGCGCTTCTTGCTCTCAAACACGCTAAGTGCCTTTTCATCGACATTTGCGGCGATGATAACCTCGACATAAATTTCGTTGATTTTGCGCGCTAAATTCTCATCAAGCGTGCCGTTAATCGCCACCACACCGCCATAAGCGCTTATGCTGTCGCATTTTAACGCCTGCGTGTAGCTTTCAAGCAAGCTGTCTTTGAGCGCAAAGCCGCAAGGGTTGCCGTGCTTGACGATAGCCACAGCCGCACGCTCGCCAAAAGAGCTGGCAAGATGAGTGGCGGCGTTTATGTCGGTGAGATTGTTAAAACTCGCCTCGCCTTTAAGCGCCTTAAAGTGCTGGCTAAAAAAGCTCTCAAACTCATAAAGCGCGCCCTTTTGGTGCGGATTTTCGCCGTATTTTGTCTCAAAAACCTTTTTGCCGACTATGAATTTGCGTTCGCCAAAACCCCCAAAAAATCGCTCGTTCATATAATTAGCGATGAAACTATCATAGCTGGCTGTGTGTTCATAGGCTTTTACCATCAAATTTAGCCTGAATTTCTCATCATCTTCGCCACTTTTTATCTTGCAAATCACGCTTTCATAGTCTTTTGTGTCGCACACCACGATGACACTTTTGTAGTTTTTTGCCCCGCTTCTTATCATCGCAGGTCCGCCTATGTCGATATTTTCGACTATCTCATCAAGCTCATCTGTCCTTTTTGTCGTGTTTTCAAAGGGGTATAAATTCACGCAAAGCAAGTCAATGCTTGATATGTTATTATCCCTTGCTTCTTGCAAGTGCTTTTCATCGTCTCTTTTGTGTAAAATCGCGCCGTGAATTTTAGGGTGTAGGGTTTTCACGCGCCCGTCAAAAAGCTCGGCACTACCCGTAAAATCGCTCACTTCTTGCACCAAAACGCCACTTTCTCGCAAAAGTTTGTATGTCCCACCTGTGGAAAGTAGCTCAAAGCCCAAATCCACAAGGCTTTTGGCAAACTCCACAATGCCTGTTTTATCGCTCACGCTCAGTAATGCTTTTTTCATTTTCTCTCTTTACAAATCAAATTTGTGCTAATTTTAGCAAAATTTTGTGAATTTAAGCCTTGAATTTTTATTTTATCCTAACTCACATTCAAACTTAAATTTTGGATATTTTCTTTATATTTTTTCTCGCAAATGATGATAAATTCATCATTCATCGTTTGGGCTAAAACGCCTTTTTGGTTTGTGGGCGAGTTTTTAAGTGGCATCGCCTTATTTGAAATCTTTCGTTGCAAGGTTGCAATGTGCTTAAAGCCGTTATCAGCAAAGGTTTGTGCTATGAATTTATCCGTAGGCAAAGTGATACCTTTAACTGTGCGGTTGCCGACTACAAAAAACGCCTTTCCATTTTCGCCGACACAACGAGCAAGTGCCTTAATGCTTTGTTCTAAATCAAAATAAAAGCTTGAAATTTCCATAGCTCTTTTTTTGTCAATTTGCGCTATATCGTTGATATAATCCTTCATACACTCTTTTTCATAAAGCCTTATCGCCCTTTTGCCACCTAAAAGCTCTCTGTCTAATTTCCTTGCTTCTTTAAAACCAAGCCATTCGTTGATAAAGGTTGAAAACTGCCCATACGCAACGGTGGTTTTTGAATCCCCATACGGTGGGCTTGTAAGGATAGTGTCAAATTTTTTATCCCTTTTTGTAAAACTTGCATTATGGAGCGCAAAACTGACATTTTGCATTTTAGCTTGATAAAAATTCAAATAATTTTGCGTGATTGTTTCTATTTTTCGCTCAAAAATTTCATTGACATTTGGTTTGTATCGCTCAAAATTTCGCATTCTAAAAAGTTTAAATTCGTTATTTCGCACAAAACTTGCTTCTCTTAAAGTCTCGCTAAATGCCAAAATAAAAAGATTTTGCGTGTTTAAATCAGTGATATTTTTAATGTGAGTAAAAATGCCAAGCAAAGCATTTTGGGCGTTTTTTTCTATCCAAAAATCAAGATTTGTAATGTTTAAAAGTGGCGAAAAATCAAGCTCATCAATGTTTGTGGTAATTTTTTTAAGCAAATTGTCTTTATGTTTTAAAAGCTTATTTTTATCAATAAAACTTAATTTTGCCCTTGAAATCATTATCGCCAAAGGATTTAAATCAAAGCCCACAAAGTCCTTAATGCCGTATTCTACACCGCTAATAAAACTACTGCCGCTGCCACAATAAGGGTCGAGCAAATTCGTTTTGCTTGCCTTAAAATCCTTTAAAAGTTCAAGCCCGATTTGTGGCAACATTGTAGCTGGATATTTATGTAAATTTGGATACATTGACGCATAATTTTGCCCTGCAAAATCGTATTTTGTGTTTTGATTTGCAAGATTATTTTTTAACTCTAAATCATTCATCAAAGTTTCTCGCTTATAAAATCCAAAATATAACTCAAAGGTTTGATAAATTCATCTGTTTTAATGTCTTTGCCGATAAAAGCACAATCAAAAAATTTAAACATTCCCCTATGTTGATGAGACTTGAAAACGCTCCACCTGCTATGCTTTTTCGAGCCTGGCTTGCATCTCGTATCTCGCCCCTTGCAACTCGTGCTTGGATAAGCTTTTCTACGGCTTCTTTGGAATTAACAAGGTATTCATAAAGATAATTAAAACAAGTTGCAAGTGTGATTTTTTTGTTATTTAAGTCAGTGCTTATAGCCTTTAAGATAGGCTGCATATAGTATTTGCTTTCTATTTCTTGAAGTGCTTTTATTTCGCTTTGATTAAGCATTGCTATCCTTTTTTAGAGATTATAGCTGAATTTAGTTTATAATTGTTAAGTTTGTAAGAATCAATATAAATCAAAATTTTACACCTCCAAATGCCTTTTTACAAGCTCATAGGCTTCATTTATTTGCTGAAATTTACGCGCACCCTCTTTTAGTTCTTTTTCGCTTACATTATTTGCGTTTAAAATGTCGGGGTGATAGCGTTTAGCAAGCTCTCTGTATCTTTTTTTAAGCTGGGGCAAATCAACCCCTTTTTCAAGCTCTAAAATGTTATAAGCCTCGTCTAAATTTAGGCTTTTGCCCTCGTTTTTGAAGCTTTTTATGTTATTAAGTAGGGTTTCAAATTCACGCGAATTTATGCCAAAAGAGCGCGCTATGTCGCTTAAAAGCGTGATTTTCACTTCATTAAACTGCCCGTCAATGCCCGCCATAAAAATCAGCACATTAAGGACATTGAGCCGTTCGTTGTGCGGCAGCGGCACTTCGCGCACAAATTCACGCGCCACACTTGCTGTGTCGTTTAAATTCTCTTTATGCTCGTTAAAACTTGCCTTTAAAAACTCTCTTTCACGGCTATCTTTTGCGTTAGCGTTTAGAATTTGTCGTATCATATCAGCCTCGCGCTCGCTCACGCGCCCATCGCTTTTGGCGATTTTTGCTAAAAGTGCCACGACATAGTAGTTCATCTTGCAGCGAAAATCATCCATCCGCTCTTCCATTACCCCTTGCATAAAACCCTTACCAAAGCCCTTCGCACCGCGACTTGCTCGCCCTAAAAAGTCCTCTTTGCCATAAGTTTTAAAATAATAATAAAAAGCTACCACAGCCAAAATCAGCAAAACATAAGCAAACATTTTTACCTCATCATCTCTTTAAATGCGCCAAAATAAACGCGTTTAAGCTCGGCGGTGTCAAGCTCTATGCTTTGCAGGCTGAATTTTTGCGCCCTTGTGCTTGTGCCGATTTTTGTCGCTTTAAGGCTGAATTTTTGCGCTAAATTTAAAAACTTTTCCTCGTTTAAAACGCCTATGATAGCACGGCTAGGGCTTTCATCAAAAAGCAATTTTTCATCATCAAAAATTTGCCCTATTTCAAGCCCAAAATTTGAAATCACGCACATTTTTGCCAGACTCATCGCCACGCCACCCACGCCAACGCTATTTGCGCAGTGTAAAATTCTCGCCTCATTTGCCTCAAAGAGCAAATCCCACAAGGCGCGTTCTTTGGCGTAATCGCACTCCCCAAGCCTACCGGCCACAGCCCTATCCTGCACCTTAGCAATCAACGAGCCAGCAAACTCGCCCCTCGTCTCGCCCAAAAGATACACAGGGATATTTTCATCGCTAAAACAAGATTTGAGCGCATTTTGAGCGTTTGCATTAAGCCCTACTCCCACTATGGTGGGGCTTGGATATATGCTTACGCCCTCGCTTTCGTTATACAGCGACACATTTCCGCTTACAACAGGCGTGTTTAGGGCTTTGCAGGCTTCTTTTATGCCCTCACAGCCTTGCGCGAACTGCCACATAACTTCGGGGTTTTGCGGGTTGCCATAGTTTAGGCAGTCGCTTATCGCCAAAGCTTTTGCGCCCGCACAAGCGATTTTGCGCCCCACAGCTGCGACATTTAAAGCCGCTCCGTTTTTAGGGTCAATGAAATTCAGCCGTGAGTTGCACTCGCAAGCCATAGCAAGCATCGCGCCGTTTTCCTTAACACGAAGCACGCTTGCACCTAGTGCGCCGTCTGCTTTTATGGTATTTGTGCCAACTGATGAGTCAAATTGCTCGTAAATATAGGCTTTATCGCTTGTGTTTTCATTTGCAAGTAGTGCTAAAATGGCATTTTGAGCGGACATTTTGAGCTTAAATTCATAATTTTTAATCTCATCTAAATACTTTGGCTTTGCAGTAGGACGGCTTAAAATCGGGGCTTTTTCGCTCAAAGGCGCGATAGGCACAAGAGCTACTTGCTCATCTTGCCAGAAAAGCTCCATTTTACCGCTATCTGTTACCTCGCCGATTATCGCCGCGTCTAAATTCCACTTGGCGAAAATGTCGATGATTTGGCGTTCAAAGCCTTTTTTCGCGCAGATAAGCATTCGCTCTTGGCTTTCGCTTAACATTAGCTCATAAGGCGACATACCGCTTTCGCGCATAGGCACTTTGTCAAGGTATAGCCGCATTCCGCTGCCGCTACGCCCTGCCATTTCAAAGCTGCTTGAAGTAAGCCCAGCCGCGCCCATATCTTGTATGCCAACGATGAAATCCTTTTCAAACAGCTCCAAACACGCTTCCATTAAGAGCTTTTCGGCAAAGGGGTCGCCGATTTGCACTGTGGGGCGCAGGGCTTTGCTCGCTTCATTAAAGCTATCACTTGCCATCACAGCACCGCCAAGTCCGTCTCTGCCTGTCTTTGAGCCGACATAAATCACTGAATTTCCCACGCCTTCGGCTTTGGCGTAAAATATATCCTTACTTTTGCAAACGCCCAGCGCAAAGGCATTGACAAGGATATTGCCGTTAAAGCACTCATCAAAGCTCGTCTCCCCGCCGATAGTAGGCACGCCCATACAGTTGCCATAATGCGCTATGCCCTCCACTACGCCTTTTACAAGGTATTTTTGGTGTTTGCCGTGCTTTTTGGAGTGCAAATCCCCAAATTTAAGTGAGTTCAAAGACGCCACAACTCGCGCTCCCATAGTGAAAATGTCGCGCATTATGCCGCCCACGCCTGTGGCTGCGCCCGCAAAAGGCTCGATGAAGCTTGGGTGGTTGTGGCTTTCTACCTTGAAAACCGCCGCCATTCCGCCTCCTATGTCGATGACGCCAGCGTTTTCGCCCGGTCCTTGAATCACCCATTTTGCCTTTGTAGGAAAGCCTTGCAGGTATTTTTTGCTTGATTTATAAGAGCAATGCTCGCTCCACATAGCACTTATCACGCCTAGTTCAAGCAGATTTGGCTCGCGTCCGAGTATCTTTAAAATCTCATCATACTCTTCATCGCTGATTTTGTGGGCTTGGATTGTCGCTTTGTCCATTTGGCTGTCCTTTTTGAATTTCGCAAATTTTTGGCTATATTTTACTTAAAAATTACACACAAAGAGAAAATTATATGACATTTTTGTAAATTTGTGGCGTTGATGGGAGTTAATGAGCGATAGTTTATAATGTAGGAATTTTTTTAAAGGAGTTGAAATGACACAAAACAAACTAACGCCCGATGAACTAGCTATGCTAGATATAAAAGCGTTAGCGGTCTGCCGAGCCTATCAAAATCGATTTATCGCAAAAAGCCGAGCCAGCCAAATTTAAAAAGCTCACAAGAAAAGCTGAAATCAAATTGCATTTTACCCCATTTTCGTGTAACAAAGTTACACAGCACCATTTTTGTTTTTGCAATAATAGCACAAAAATTTAAAGGATAAAAATGCAAAGACGAAATTTTATGAAAATTATGGCGTTTAGCCCCGTGCTTTTAAGTGCTAACTCAAAGATAGTAAAGCCACAAGGCGAGCGCATAGCTTCTATCATCGACTTAGACAAATGCGATGGTTGCGTAAATTTAGCTGTGCCTGCTTGCGTGAGTGCTTGCAAGGACAAAAATTCAGCGCGCTTTCCCAAGCCTTGCGAGCAAATCCCTGAGTATTTTCCGCGAAAAATCAAAGAAGACTACTCCAAAAACCGCGATGACATAAGCCGTTTAAGCCCTTATAATTTCACCTTTGTAGAAAGCGTAAAGGTAGATGGCAAAAGCGTTTTCGTGCCACGCCGCTGTATGCACTGCGATGACCCTACTTGTCAAAAAATCTGCCCCTTTGGCGTCATCAGCAAGGACGATAAAGGGGCTGTTGATATAGACGAAAACTTTTGCTTTGGGGGCGCAAAGTGCCGAGACGCTTGCCCTTGGGGCATACCGCAAAGGCAAGCAGGAGTTGGGATTTACCTAAAAATCGCCCCAAAACTCGCTGGCGGCGGGGCTATGTTTAAATGCGATATGTGTAAGGATTTGCTCGCACTTGGGCAAAAGCCCGCTTGTCAAAGCAAATGCCCTAAAAATGCGCTGATTTTTGATGACAAAAGTAAGATTTTAGCGCAGGTGCAAAAGGCGCGAGAAGCTGGGAAATTCATTTACGGAGACAAGCAAAATGGCGGCACAAGCACTTATTATATTTCAAGCGTGGATTTTAAGGACATAAACGCAGCCATAGCCGAAAAATACGGCGTTGCTGAAAGTGAATTTAACGGCAAAACGCAAAAAGTCGGGCGTCCGCACTTAAATTTAAATGTGCCAAATTTCATCAACGATGATGCCGCACTTGTAAAAAGCGTGCTTTTTGCGCCTGTGGCTGGGCTTATCGCTGGGGCTATCGCTGTGGCAAAGAGTAAGAAAAAAGATGAAAATTCAGCAAAAAAGGATAAAGAATGAAAGCAAATTCAAATGAAAATTCATCTGTAAATTTGAGTAAAAATTCGCGTGAAAATGTGAATTTAAATTCAAATTTAAAGGCAAATTTAAATGAAAAAAGTGCAAAATCAAATTTGAATTTAAACGCGAATTCAAATTTGAATTCGAGCGTAAATTTGGATAAAAAAGGCGCGAATTTAAATTTAAATTCAAATGCGAATTTAAGCAAAAATGGCACGAATTCAAGCGCAAATTTAAATTTAGACGAAATCAAAATCCAAAGGCAAAGCCTGCAAAACCGCGCCGTGCATTGGGGCATAGCGTTAAGCACCTTTTTGCTCATCATCACAGGGCTTTTTCAGCTGCCTATTTCTAAACGCTATATGATAAACGAGTTGCCGCTGATGGCGTGGAGCGGGGATTATCACATTAGCCTTGTGGCGCACTATGTTGGTGCTGTGGTATTTTGCGCCTTCATCGCTTTTCATCTTTATTTTCACATTGCAAGGCGTGAATTTGACATTTTTCCAAAGCGCGGGGATTTTAAAAAATCCGCCCAAGTCATCAAAGCGATGCTTACAAACGGCGAAGAACCACCTAGCGAAAAATATCTGCCCGAACAACGCCTAGCTTACGCTTTCATCGGCTTTACTCTGCTTTTGCTGCTCGTTACAGGGCTTATCAAAAGTTTTAAAAATTTAGCTGGATTTAACCTTAGCGAGAGCGCGTATTTTTGGGTAGCTCAACTTCACAATCTTGGCTTTGTTCTCATCATCTTTGGCATTATAGGGCATTTAGCAGCCTTTATTTTCAAGGCAAATCGCCCACTTTTAAGCTCAATGTTTAGCGGAAAAGTGAGCGCAAAATACATTTTGCACCGCCACACACTCAGCAAAGATGAATGTGAAAGAGCAGAAAAAGCCATCAAAAAAGCACAAAAGGACAAAAAATGAAAAACAACTCAAACGCCTTAAATTTAGGCGAAAACACAGCGTCAAATTCGAATTTGACAAATTCAAATTCAGCCTTAAATGAAACTCCGCTTTCTAAACTCGCTCACTTTCCCATAATGCTTTTTGCCAGCGTTATGGGGCTTGGCGGCTTGGCACTTGTCTTTAAAAAAGCAAGCGCGGCTTTTGCTTTTAGCGCAAAAAATGGCTTGAATTTTTTGGATTTAAACGCCGTTTTTGCGGTTTGTAGTTTTGTTTTTGGTTTTTTAAGCGTAGCGGTTTTTTTGCTTTTGCTTGGCTTTTATGTGGCAAAAATTTTCACGCATTTTAACGCCTTTAAAGCCGAAATCACGCACCAAGTAAAGATAAATTTTCTCTCTGCCATTCCTATCGGCGCGCTTATCATTACGACATTTTTAGGCGCTTTTAATGACAATGGCACAATGCTTTTTTTGCTTAAAATCATCTTTTATTTAAGCTCATTTTTGCAACTCATTTTAAGCATTTTTGTTATCAATTTTTGGTTTAGCAACGCGATGAAAAAGCACCTTTTAAGCCCTGCGTGGTTTATCCCCATAGTGGGCAATTTAATCGTGCCATTAGCAGGACATTCGGCAAAAATTTCGCCTGAATTTTCGCTTTTTTTCTTTTCTGTGGGTTGCTTTTTTTGGCTCATTTTAACGGCTCTTATCACTTCAAGGCTGATTTTTGAAGAAAGTTTAGAGAGTAAATTTTTGCCGACTTTGTTTATTTTCATCGCTCCGCCAAGTATCTTTGTGGTGGATTTTGCGGCACTTTTTGGCGGACATAGCGCGTTAAGTCTTATGCTTTATTTTGTCGCTTTGTTTTTTATGCTTTTAATGCTGAGCCTTTCAAGGGTTTTCACGCGCCTAAATTTCGCACTTTCGTGGTGGGCTTTTACCTTTCCGCTTTGCGCCTTTGGCATAGCAAGTTTTGAAACCTTTATGGTTTTTAAAAGTCCGCTTTATATGATTTTTGGAATTTTAGGGCTGATTTTAGCCCTTTTTGCCGTGCTTTTTGTAAGCTACAAAACGCTTTTAGCGATGAGTAAGGGCAAGATTTGCGTGCCAGAAAAAGCGTAAATTTTTTAAAATCGTAACTTTGTTACACAGCAAATTTGGCAAAAAATTTATAATTGTGAAAATTTAAAGCAAAGGAGCTAAAATGCAACAATCTCGTAGAAATGCGCTCAAACTCATCACCGCAGGCGCACTCGTAGCTAGCGGTGTGGGCGCGACAAAGTTAAGTGCGGCGACTTCAAATTTATCGCCTAAAATCGCCATCATCGGCGCTGGACTTGGCGGTATAACGATGAGCGCAAGTCTTATCAAAGCTATGCCAAAAGCGCAAATCACGCTGTTTGATAAAGATGAAAATTTTTATTATCAGCCCGGTTTTACTCTTATCGCTGCTGGAATTTACACGCTTGATGATGTGCTTTACAAAAAAGCCGAGCTTATCGATGAAAAGGTAAAATGGATAAAGCAAAATGTCGCGCAAATTTTGCCAAATGAAAATAAAATCATCGCTGAAAATGGTGAGAGTTTTGAGTATGACATTTTGCTTATCGCAACAGGCGTGGAGTATGATTTTAACGCTGTGAGCGGACTTAGCGAAGATGATTTGGTAAATGAAAGCGCGAAAATCGCCACGATTTACACGCCAAATTCTGCTGTAAAAGCTAAAAAACTTTTTGATGAAATCATCGAACGGGGCAAAAAAGGCGAAAAGCTCAATGTGCTTTTTAGCGAGCAAAAAACGCAAAACAAATGCGGCGGGGCAAACAAAAAAATCAACTTTTTGCTTGATGATTTGCTTGAAAAAAATGTGCTCAAAGACAGGGTAAAAACCACGCTTTTCACAGGCGGCGGGGCTATGCTTTCTTCGCCCTTGCACGCAAAAATGATAGAGCAGTTTTTTGTTGAGCGCGAAATGCCTTACAAGCTACTTCATCAGCTTATAAGCGTGGATAAACAAAGCGGCAAGGCGACTTTTCAAACAAGCTATATGCTTAATGGCAAGCGTGTGGATACTGATGAATTTGTGGAAAAAGAATTTGACTATATGTTTGTTATCCCTGCGATGAGTGCGCCAAAATTCATCACGCAAGCTGGGCTTAGCGCGCAAAAAGGCAACTGGGTTGATGTGGATAAATTTAGCCTGCAACACCAAACTTACAAAAATATCTTTGCCGTGGGCGATTGTGCGGGCGTGCCAAAGGGCAAAACGGGCGCGAGCATACGCAAGCAGTATCCTGTCTTAACGCAAAATATCATCGCGCATTTAGAGGGCAAGCCTTTGGAGGCGAAATTTAACGGCTACACCGCTTGTCCGCTTTTAACGCGCTATGGCAAAGCCGTAATGGTAGAGTTTGACTACAAGGGCGCAGCGCCTACGCTAGAATGCTTTGGAGCGACAAGGGAGAGTTATCTTAACTGGGCTGTGAAAATTTACGCGATGAAGGCTATGGTGATGAAAGGAATGATTCACGCAAGGGCTTAAATTTAGGCTTTTGCTGTGAAATTTGCGCTTTTTTGCGTGAAAGTTAATGCGCATTTTAGGCGCGCCAAATCTCAAAGAAAGGGGGTGAAATGAGCAAACTTGACAAGACTATCCGCTTGATTGTCGCGGGAATTTGGATTTTTGCTTTCGGCTTTGTGTGCCAAAGCTGGTGGTGGCTTGTGGGACTTTTACCGCTTTTAAGCGCGGTTTATGGCTACTGCCCGCTTTATAATTTTAAAGCCATTTGTCCGATTTGCAAATACAAACAGTGCCGCACAAACAAGCACTAAATTTGACAAACTCCTTAGTGTAAAACGCCCTTGCATTTAAGGGCGTTTGATTTGCCTTATCACCTAAATTTAAGGGTAAATTGAGCTGAATTTATTTTTGCTAAATTCAGCTTAATCTACCTTGCCTTTTGCACCCAACCTCCTTAATGTGTAAAATACAAAACGCAAAGGGCAAGGCTTTTTTAAATTTAAGCAAATTTGCCTTGCAAAGTAACTTTGTTACACAGGCATTTTGCACCTTTGATTATAATAACTTGATTTTATCGAAAGGAGAAAAAATGGCTATCAATCTAAACGAAGCTAATTTTACAGAACACACCGCAAAAGGCGTGGTGCTTGTGGATTTTTGGGCGGCTTGGTGCGGACCTTGTCAGGCGGTTTTGCCGATTATGGACCAGCTTTCAAAGGATTTTGAGGGCAGAGCAAGCATTTGCAAAGTCAATGTCGATGAAGAGCGCGCACTAGCAAGGCAATATGGCGTTTCAAGCATACCTACTATCTTGCTGATGAAAGACGGGCAAGTCGTAGAAAGAATCGTTGGCGCACAAAGCAAAAGCGTGTTTGAAACCAAACTCAACGCCTTGCTTTAAGCTAAATTTTGCAAGCGCGAGCAAATGGCGAGCGTGCCTTTGTTTGCGCTTTTTGTAAAATTATCAAGCAAGCGTTTGAGCGACTTTTTTTGCTCCACAAAATCACGCTTTTATCGCTTCTTTTTTTACGGCTTTGATGAATTTTTTATAAGAATTGCAAGGATTAGACCCACTCCCTTATGGCTCTCGTGTGCAAAAAGCAGAAGTGGCAAAGTCGCTCAGTTCTGAGCTATCCGCACACACTGAAAGCTCCACTATTGCAAACTCTGATAAAGGCATTATATCAAATTCACAAATGAAAATCAAGGGGCAAAAATTTAAAGACGCAAAATCAAAGCATTTTATCAAAAAAGCCCTTTTAAAATTCACAAAAATTTACGCAAAGCCTTAATTTACCTTGCTAAAAAGCCGCTCAAATTCAAGTTTTATGCAAGAGTTTTCCTCATACAAAATCCCCGCATTTTCGCAAATGGCTTTTGCGTTTTCATTAAAAAGTCCTAGCTGAACCCACACGCATTTTGGCTTGTTTTTAAGGCGCAAAACCTCATTTGCCACCGCCTCCAACGCCTCGCTTTTGCGAAAAACATTTAAAATGTCAATTTCTCCGCACTCGCTCAAAGCCTCATCACTAAACGCTTCTTGCAAACTCGCATAAGCCTTGCGTCCTAAAATTTCGCCATTTGAGCGTGGGTAAATGGGGATTACATTAAAACCTTGCGCGATGAGATAACGCGCCACGACATTGCTCGCCTTGCTCTCATCTGGACTAAGCCCCAAAATAGCGACATTTTTCGCCTTTTGCAAAAGCTGCTTTTTCTCAAAATCCTGCATTTACGCCCCCCTTGCTTTTAAGCAAAATCTCTCCGCGCCTTGTGTCGATGAAACCCTCGTTTTTTAGCTCTTTAAGCACCTTTGCTACGGCTTCTCTTGCGCTTCCTATGTTGCTGGCGATATTTTCTTGGCTCGTTCGCACCACGCCATTTTGCGCATTTGCGTGCAAAAACTTCAAAATCCGCTCTTTTAGGCTCTTAAACGCCACATCGCCCAGCGTGTCCAAAGACTGCTTAAAGCGCTTTGACATAAGCAAGGCGTTAAAGCCCATTATGCTTGCGTTGCTCGCGCAAAGTGCTTGATAATCGCTATCTTTAAGCGTGAAAATCTCACAATCCTCCACAAATTCAAACATCACTTCATCTTGAATGTGCGCCATAAAACTCGTTGAAAGTATGCAGCACTCGGCATTTGTCATATAAAAAATAGTAATTTCCTTGCCATTTTCAGCCACGCTAAAAACCCGCACGCGCCCGCTTAGCACGCGAAAAAAGCCAAGCTCATCAGCGTATTTGCGCTCATTTTTCTCAAAGCGCACAAAACGCCCCTTTTGCTCTAAAACCGCTAAACTCTTTTCATCGCCTTTGATTTGGGCGTTGATTTTTTTGATAAATTCTACCTTTTGCATTTTGCCCCCATTTTCGTGTAATAAAGTTACACAGCACCATTTTTGTTTTTGCAATAATAGCACAAAAATTTAAAGGA
>UQBJ01000041.1 GCA_900539255.1 uncultured Campylobacter sp.
CTGCATCATAGCAATGCTTTGAGGTGAATTCTTGTGCATTTGCTACATAATATCGGATTTTTCGCCTTTTTGCAAAAGGCTCAAAATGACAAGAGACGAGCCGTCATTGCTAGCCGTTTTCACAAAAACAAAGCGTGAAAATTCATAAATTTAACATTGCAAAAAGGTTTTTTTAAAAGATTTCAGCTAAATTTAGGCTTAAAATCTACGCTCGAAACTTTTGTTGTAAAAATGCAAAATTCCTTTAAAATTAAGCTAAAAATTCACACTGAAAGTTCTTTTGATATTAAGCCCAAAATTCATACTCAAAATTCCTTTGAAATTAAGCTTAAAATTCACAAATTAAAATTCCTTTAAAATTCATACTTAAAGTTCTTTTGATATTAAGCTAAAAATTCACGCGTAAAATGCCTTTTGCGAAAATGCAAATTTCTTTAAATTTTACTCGTTTAAGCTAAATTTAAGAAAACTTATCTTATCATTTCACATTTAAAACCAAAAAAAACGCAAAGAGTGGAGTCAAAAGGCACTTTAAAGGTGCGCCACTTAAAGAAAGGACAAAATGCACTTTATGCTCAGCTATTTTGCGCCACTTTGCGTGGCTGTGCCGATTTTTACCCTTTCAAATTCACTTCACTCTTGGCGAATTTAAATTCCACAAATTCGCTTTTTAACGCAAATTTTACGCTAAAATTTACGAAAAGCACAAAGCAAGCAAAAAATTCAAAACAAGGTTAAAAAATGCTTACAGGTAAGGCACAGCAGTATTACAGACAAATTTTAGCTCATTTTCCGCACTCTTATTTTGCAGAAGATGAAAGCAAAATCATCATCGGCATAGAGCCTGATTTTTTGGACGCTTCGCAAATGGATTTTAGCGAATTTAAGGCGCGTTTTTATGAAAAAAGTGCTAAAAAAAGCCTTTGCGAGTATGCTGGATATTTTGGTATCTTTGCAGCGGATTTTATCTCACTTTATGAAAATGTCGGCGTTTGCGAGCAAAAAAGCTATGAATTTCCGCTTTTTTTGTTTGCCGATGCAAGGGCGTATCTTGTGTATGAAAAGCACTCAAAAATGTATCATTGCTTTGGTGAGAGCAAATACTTTGAATTTTTAGACGAAAATTTGGCTCAAAATTCGTGCAAAACCCAAAATGACTTTGCCATCATCAGCGATTTAAAAAAAGAAAAGCAAAGCTTTCTAACTATGGTGCAAAGGGCAAAAGAGTATCTTTTAAGTGGGGATATTTTCCAAGTGGTGCTATCTCGCCAACTTTGCATTGAGACAAATGTTGATAGCTTTGACTTTTACGAAGAGTTAAGCGAGCAAAACCCTAGCCCTTATATGTTTCACTTTCCTTGCAAATACGGAGTAGTGGTAGGCTCATCGCCTGAGCTTGTTTTAAGCATAAAAAACAAAGAACTCTTCGTAGCGCCCATAGCAGGCACGAGAAATTTAAGCAAGGATAGCGACAAAGAAGCGCTCAAAAAAGAGCTTTTAAGCGATGAAAAAGAACTTTGCGAGCATAGAATGCTTGTGGATTTAGCGCGCAACGATGTTTCCAAGTTTGGCACAAACACAAAGGTAGAAAATCCTTTCTCCATAGTGAGTTATCAATTCGTGATGCACATAGTAAGCGAAGTAAGGGCAAATTTACGCGATGATGCGAGCATATTTGACGCTATAATGGCGGTTTTCCCCGCAGGCACTTT
The DNA here is from genome assembly GCA_900539255.1 of uncultured Campylobacter sp. Classification (GTDB taxonomy): domain Bacteria; phylum Campylobacterota; class Campylobacteria; order Campylobacterales; family Campylobacteraceae; genus Campylobacter_D. The sequence goes on from UQBJ01000041.1 coordinate 1,713, forward strand.
AAGCGGTGCGCCTAAAATTCGCGCATTAGAAATCATAAACGAGCTTGAAAAGCTCAACCGCGGCATTTATGGCGGGGCTATCGGCTTTTTGAGATTTAACGAAGAAGTGCTTTTAGCCATACTCATTCGCTCACTCATTTTCGTGGGCGACAAAGCATTCATCGCAAGCGGAGCAGGCATAGTCGCGCACTCACAAGATGAAAAAGAATACAAAGAAATTTGCGCTAAAAGGCAGTCCTTGCTGAGTGCCTTTGAGAGCTTAAAGGATAAAAGATGATTTTGCTGATAGATAATTACGACAGCTTTGTTTTCAACATAAAAACAATGCTCAATCAACTCACAAACGATGAAATCGCCGTGTATAGAAACGACAAAATCACCCTTGATGAGATAAAAAGGCTAAGCCCAAATGCTATCATTTTAAGCCCCGGTCCAAAGCACCCAAAAGATAGCGGCGTTTGCCTTGAAATTTTTAAGGCTAAATTAAATGTGCCTGTGCTTGGCATTTGTTTGGGGCATCAGGCTTTGGGCTTGTGCTTTGGGGCGAAAATTCAAAGGCTTAAAGAAGTGGCGCACGCGACAAGCTCACAAATTTCGCTCATAGCGCAAAGTGAGCTTTTTAGGGAGTTTCCAAAGGATTTTAGCGTTATGCGTTACCATTCACTTGAAGTTGTGGATTTGCCAAGCGAGCTTGAAGCCCTAGCTTACACAAAGGACAAGGTTTTAATGGCGATGAGACACAAGGATTTGCCTTATTTTGGGGTGCAGTTTCACCCTGAAAGCTATTTTAGCGAGTATGGGCTTAAAATTTTTGAGAATTTCCTTAAATTTAAGGGACAAACGAGCCAAAAAGCGAGTGAAAAGCCCACGCTTACAAGTTTCATCACAAAACTACAAGACAATCAAGGCTTAAACACCGATGACTTTGCCCGAATTTGCCAAATCATCGCCAGCCGCGAGTATGAAGCGGTGCAGCTTGGGGCTTTGCTTGTGCTAATCACTGAAAAATCCCTTGATGAACGCTCTTTGTCCGCCCTTGTGAGTAACATTTTGAAGTATTCACAGACTTTTAACGATGAAAGCGAGATGATAGACATTGTTGGCACGGGCGGAGACGGCTTTAAAAGTATCAATGTCTCTACAACTACGGCATTTATACTAGGCGCACTTGGCGTAAAGGTAGCTAAACACGGCAACCGCGCCATTTCAAGCGCAAGTGGCAGCTCTGATGTGCTGAGCGCGCTTAAAATTCCAGCCTTTGACAGCATAGCAAAGCAAGTAAAAGTGCTTGATGAACAAGGGCTTACCTTTTTCCACGCTCCATTTTTTCACTCTCTCGTGGGCGAAGTAAAAGAAGTGCGCGCTAAACTCGGCGTTCGCACGGTGTTTAATGTGCTTGGACCCCTTTTGCACCCAAATTTGAGCCTAAAATATCAGCTGATGGGCAACTACCACGCGCCTGTGCATAGGCTTTTGATAGAAGTGTTGCGAAATTTAGGACGCAAGCACGCTCTTGTGGTGCGGGGCAATGACGGAATGGACGAGATAAGCATTTGCGATGAGACGAGCATTTACGAGCTAAAAGACGGGCAAATCTTTAACTACACAATTTCGCCCGAACAATTTGGCTTTAAACGCGCCTTTCACAGCGAAATCGTGGGCGGCGATGCGAAGCAAAACGCTAAAATACTGCTTGACACGCTAAACGGCAAGCAAAAGGGCGCGAAATTTGACATAGTGGTGCTTAATGCAATGTTTGCCCTTTACACCGCAAACCGCGTTCCTACGCCAGCTCAGGCAAAGGACATAGTGCTTGAAGCCATACATTCAGGCAAGGTGATAGACTTTTTCAACGCTTATCAAAGCAAGGTGCAAGGCTATGATAAGGATTAAAATTTGTGGGATAAAAGATGAGCAAAATGCGGCGCAAGTAGCGCGCTTAAATGTCGATTTTATGGGGCTTATCTTTGCGCCTAGCCCAAGGCAAGTAAGCATAGATTTAGCAAAAAATTTAAGCGAACTTATCCAACAAAATGCCAAAAAAGCCATCGGCGTTTTCGTTGATGAGAGCGATGAATTCATTATAAATTCAGCCCAAAATGCGAATTTAAACGGCGTGCAAATTCAAAAAAGCATTTCAAAAAGCCTTTTTGAGCGTTTGAAAGGGCTAAATTTAAGTGTGTGGCAGGTAGTAAGCGTGGGCGAAAATTTGCAAATGCCCGCTCAAATCAACGCTGATTTGGTGCTTTTTGACACCAAAGGTGTTTTAAAAGGGGGCAACGGCGTAGCGTTTAAGTGGGATTTACTCAAAGGCTATGACAAAGAATTTGCCCTAGCTGGCGGACTTGGAGCGGACAATGTCGCCGCCGCATTTAACGCCACGAACGCCCTAGGGCAAAAGCCTTGCGTTTTGGACTTAAATTCACGCGTTGAAAAGGCTGTGGGCATTAAAGACACGGCTTTGATAAGCGAAATTTTAGCAAAACTTGGAAAGTAAATTTAAGCTAAATTTTTATCATCAAGTGTTTTTAAATTTCGCGTTTTTGTCGCAAAAAGTGCTGTTTTGTAAGCGTAAATTTTTATCAAATTATCCTTACAAGCAAGTGCAATAAAGCGTGTTTGTTGCTTGTCAGCACGAACTTTGCAAGTGGATACTTCGCTACGCTTGGTATGACAAAGATTAAGTCAATACAAAAGAATTTACAAGTATGACAAGGACTTTGTCGGTATGACAAACAATAAGTTACTATGCAAAATTCATCAGTATAACAAAAAAATAAGTTAATATGACAAAATTTACAAGTATGACACGACAAGTCAGTATGTCAAATTCATCAATATGACAAAAAGAGCGTTCTGTATGACAAGCATTACAAGGTGCTTTGCTTGGCAATGCCCCTAAATTCCATACGCGCTTTTAAGCCTTGTCAAATTCGCACTCGCATTTAAGAGCAAGGCATCGGCGATGACAAGTCTTGCCATAGCGGTGCAAAGTAAGCTCCCACGCACGCCCACGCAAGCATCGTGCCTGCCTTTAAGCTCGCAAATGGCGTTGTTGCCGAATTTATCCATAGTTTGTTGTGGCGTAAAGATAGACGGTGTAGGCTTAAAATAGCTTTTCAGCTCCACGCACTCGCCTGAGCTAATGCCGCCTAAAATTCCGCCTGCCTTGTTGCTTAAAAAGGCTTTATCTCTCATCAAGTCGTTATTTTGTGAGCCTCTCATAGCTCCCGCACTCACGCCAGCTCCGATTTCCACAGCCTTTACGGCGTTTATCCCCATAAAGGCGTGAGCAAGTTTAGAGTCAAGCTTGTCATACAAAGGCTCGCCAAGTCCAGCCACAACGCCACTTATCCTTGTAAAAACGCCCGCGCCTACGCTGTCTTTTGCCTTTTGCGCGTTTGTGATTTCATCTTTAAAGGCATCTTCCAAAGTGCTATCAAGGGCGAAAATTTCGCTATTTTTAGCAAATTCAAAGTCAAATTCAGCGTTTTTGAGCAAACTTTTCACAGCTCCCACCGCAAAAATTCCACTCTCTACACTTATGTGAAATTCATCAAGCAACATTTGCGCCACAGCCCCAGCAGCCACTCTTGCAGCGCTTTCTCTTGCGCTTGCTCGCCCACCACCTCGATAATCCCTAACGCCGTATTTTGCAAAGTATGTAAAATCCGCGTGTGCGGGGCGAAACAAATCCTTTATGTTTTCATAGTCTTTTGAGTGCTGATTTTCGTTGTAAATCACTATGGCTAGGGGCGTGCCTGTGCTTAACCCCTCAAAAACTCCGCTTAAAATTTGCGCCTTATCGCTCTCTTTTCGCGGCGTGGTAAATCGCTTGCCCCCTCGCCTTTTATCAAGCTCAGCCTGCAAGAAAGCCTTATTTATACGCACTCCTGCGGGCAAGCCGTCTATCACACAGCCCACTGCTACGCCGTGCGACTCGCCAAAACTTGTGAATTTAAGCCTCGTTCCAAAGGTATTCATAGCACTCCTAACTTTTCAAGCGTGATTTGTGCAGCCATTTGCTGCGCCTCTTTTTTACTGCCCGCAACAGCACGCGCAAACTCCTTGCCGTCAAGTTTTAGGGCGATTTCAAACTGCTTTTTATGGTCTGGTCCAAAAGCGCGCAAGGTTTCATACTCTGGTGCTTGTGCCATCGCACTTTGCGTGAATTCTTGCAGCTTAGTTTTATAATCTCTCACAAGATGAGCCACGTCAATGTGCGGAAAATTCGCTTCTAGCAAGGACAAAGCCACGCTTTTTGCTCGCTCAAAGCCTGCTTCTAAATAAATCGCCGCGATGAGAGACTCCAAAGCATCGGACAAAATAGACGGCTTACTGCGCCCGTCATTGTTCTGCTCGGCATTTGACATAAAAATGTATTTTCCAAGCTCTAAATTTAGAGAGATTTGAGCAAAGGATTTTTCATTAACCAAAGCAGCACGGAGCTTTGAAAGCTCGCCCTCGCTGTGCTTTGCGAATTTTAAAAACAAAAACTCACCCACGATTAAATCAAGCACCGCATCGCCTAAAAACTCTAATCTCTCGTTGTTATAGGGCTTTTTAGCACTTTTGTGCGTCAAAGCCTCGCTCAAAAGCCCCTTGTCTTTAAATTCATAGCCTAAATTTTTTTCCAAATCTTTAAAATTCATCTTTGTCCTTAAAGTGCTAAAAACTTGAAAACTTGCTTTTCAAGACATTGTAGCACAATTTTGCTTAAAAATTCACACCATATACGCCACTTGATACATACTCAAAAGCTGTTCGTAAAAGTCCTCGTCCTTTTTGTGCGCCGCGACAATGCCCGTGTTTGGAAACAAGTCGTTGTAAATGTTTTGCACCTTTTCAAAGCGGTTTGGAAAGAAGTGCTTTAAAATCATCGCCGAAATTTCGCGCCTCATAAAGATAGTAGGCGGTATAATGCCTGTTTTTAGCAAATCTTTGAGCGAATTTGAGTGAAATTTTATGTGATGGTGTGAGCCGTGCGGGCAAGAGCGCGTGCTGACACTGATTTTGCACTTGTTGCAATACACAAATTCAGGCAGCACCACGACTTCAATCCCAAATCTCTGCGAAATGTCGTCCAAAATAGTGCGCGGGCGGTTTTGCTCGTAAAACATTCCAAGCCCAGCGTGGTTTTGTCCGACTACAAGTTTCGTGCAGCCTAAATTTTTGGCTATTGTCGCTTCTAAAATCACATTTAAATGCGTGCTAAACACGCCTATGTGCCGCAAAGGAAAGACGAAAATCCTATCTTTTGGCAAATAAAGCTCGATAAATTTCTCCAAACACGCTTTTTTCAGCTCGAATTCAAGCCCGTTTTTCTCATAAGACTCTATCAAAAAAACGACAATCAAATCCGCCTTGTCAATCGTCCAGCGAAAAATGCGCTCGTGGGCGCGGTGCAGCGGGTCAAGGCTAGCGATGATGGCGGTGATTTTTTGCGCGTTTAAATGCGCTTTAAGCCGCTCGAAGTCTTGTTTTACCTTAGCTATGGGCGAATTTTCTAGCTCAAAATCCCCGCTGATATACACACAATCATCAACAAAGCACGAATTTGGCGTGAAAATGCTCTTTATGTCGCCCTTGTGCTGAAATTTCTCGTTAAGCCTAAATTTACCCACCTTTTCGCCCTCGCACACAAGCGCAAATTCATCGCCTGCCTTTGCCTTGCTCAAATCCACATTTTGCGGGGCAAAGCTGAAAGAATAAGGCGTCATCTCGCCTTTATAGCTTTGCTTTTGTAGCACTTCGTTTGTTTCGTTTTTACTCATCAAATGCGTGCAAGGTCCTAAAATGCCCTCTTTGATGAGAGCAAACAGCTCAAAATCGCTTTGGCTTAATACAAGCTCATTTTTTCTTTGCGAGTCCATATTTTTTCCTTTTCTCCCATAGGGATTTGCGCGAAATGCCAAGTTTTTTAGACAAATCCGTGTCAGGGTAAGTGGCTTGGTGCTTTAAGATGATATAGCGCACATATTCATCGATAGTCAGTATCTCATCGCCTGAAAGGTCCTTTTCGTTGTCGTTTAAGTCAAACACGGCACAAGGTGGGTTAGCGAGCTTTTCGCTGCTGTGGATAATGAGCGGCTTTTTGTCAAGCTCTTGCAAAAGCTTGTTTTGCTCGGCTTCTTGCAAGAAATGAAAATGGCTTACAAAGAGCAAGTCAGCCTTGTTTGTGAGCTTTAAAATGCTTTCTGCATTGTCGTTTGGGCTTGCTTGGACGCAAAAAAAGCTCATTTTGTGCGCCTTTGCGTAATGAAACAAAAAGGCATCGGCGTTTGCAAAGCGGTGCGCTTGCAAGAAAACGGGCAGGCGGATTTTTTTGTAATCAAGCTGCGGCAACTGCACGCTTGCAAGCCTCATAGCGATGAAATTCAAATAAGCGTTGTTCATCGTTTCAAGCTCTTTGTAGTGCTGATGGTGCTTGATTTTACGCACAAGTTCTTCGACCATAAAGGGCTTTTGTATGTAATCACTCGCCCCAGCTCCCAAAGGCTCGACAACGCTATCAACGCTTATGTAAGAAACCAGCAGTATGATGACACTTTGCCTGTGATGAGTGATGAATTTATCAAATCCGCTCACATTTGTGGAGAGCAAAAGCACATCATAATGCGTGTTTGCTTTGAGTTGCTCGGCTGAACTTGCTATCTCACAGGCATATCCTAGCTCGCTGAGCTTGTTGGCTATGCTCTGAGCGAGATAAATTTCGTTTTCTATGATTAAAACCCTCATTTTACCAAACCTTTATCATAAATTTACTCATCAAATATCCTTTTTACTAAATCTCACGCTAAATCGTCCAGTCAAAATACCTTAAATTCACGCTTGCTAAAACGGCTATGCCCTCTTTTCGCCCGACAAAGCCTAAATTTTCAGTCGTTGTGGCTTTGACATTTATGCGAAATTCGTCTAAATTCAGCGTTTTGGCTAAATTTTTAGCGATTTGCGCTTTAAATTTAGATAGCTTTGGCTCTTGTGCGATGACGCTTATATCAGCATTTACCAGCTCAAACCCAAAGCTAAGCACCTTTTTGTAGGCATTTTGCAAGAGTTTCATCGAGTCGGCGTTTTTGTATTTCGCGCTTGTGTCAGGGTAAAGCTCGCCTATGTCGCCTAAACTCGCAGCTCCAAGCAGGGCATCGATGAGTGCGTGCGCTAGCACATCGCCATCTGAGTGCGCCTTTAAGCCCATACTCTTATGCACCTCAATGCCGCCCAAAATCAAAGGGCGCTTTTCCCCAAAAGAATGCACATCAAAGCCGTTTCCGCAAAAAATTTCATTTGCGGGTGCTGGCAAATCAAGCTTTGTCAAATCCTCTTTAAAGGTGATTTTGCGGGCATTTTCCTCGCCCTCCACAAACCAAATTTTACCGCCCACGCTCGCCACAGCCGTGCTGTCATCGGTGAATTCTTTGTTTTGGGCTAAGGCTTTTTTAAGCAAAGCCGTGCGTGAAATTTGGGGCGTTTGGATAAGTTTGATTTGCTCTCTTTGAAGGGGCTTGTCGTTGTAAAGCGTGGTGTCAGCGACTTTTAAGGCAGGCGTTATACAATCAGCGTTTGTGGTGTTTTGAATGAGCCGCGAAAAAAGGCTTTTGCTCACGCACACGCGTGCTACATCGCTTACCATCACAAACTCGCTATTTACCTTTGAAAGTGCGTTTTTAAGGGACTCCGCACGGCTTTTGCCGCCCTTTACAAACTCATAATGCGGGGCAAATTTTTGCAAATACTCAGGCTCGCTGCAAGCTACAAGCACCTTTTTAAAGGGGTAAAACTCGCTTAGGTTGCGACTTGCAAAGAGCCACAAAGGCTCGTTTTTAAGGCGCAAAAACTGCTTTTTACAAGGCATTTTAAAGCGCGTAGAATCCCCAGCACCAAGCATCACAAGGCTTATGTCAAGTGCCTTACCACCAAGCATTTGTGTCCTTTCTTAAACTTACTTTCTAGCGCAAATTTCGCTCATTTGCTTCAAAATGTGAATTTTTTATGCAAATCCTTGAAAATTCATCAAAAATTCATCACCCAAACAAAAAACTCATTTTCAAAATGCCATTATAGCCTAAAAAGCTGAATTTTGGTTTTCGTTTGTGTAAATTTTACTCACTTTTGCTAAAATAAACATAAAATTTCAAAGCAAAAAGAGCAAAAATGCAGTTTTTAAGCACCACGCAAGCCCAGCAAAGCACATTTTTAAGCACTCAAAGCATTTTGCTTGATGAGAGCTGCCCTGCAAAGCTAAAAAATCAACATAAATTTAATAAATTTGTAGTAAAATAATCATCAAATACAGCATAAAGGATACCAAAAAATGCCAAAAGATTTAACCTATGTTGAAGCCATCGAGCAAGTTATGCTCAAAAATGGTTTTATGGCACCGCTTAAACTCATATATAAAGATATTTGGAAATATAAAGACGCAAGCAAAATCACAGGCAAAACCCCACTTGATAGCATTCGTTGCGAAGTGCAAAGGGATAAAAGATTTACACGAGTTGGACTTGGCGTGTATGCTTTAACTGACAAAATCCACTTACTTAAAAGGCAGGAAACGCCCAAAACACCACAAGAAAAAGCCATTTCAAAACACGGCGAAATTCAAGGAATGCTTTTAGAACTTGGCAACAACAGCAAAGAAGTATGCGAAACCTACACGAACGACAAAAAATTCATCTTTAACGAAAAGCCACTTGGTAGCATTTGCACCTTGCAAAATCTGCCACCTTTCACTTACGAACGCATTATCAAAGAAAGTGTGTGCTTTATCGATGTGGTGTGGTTTAACGAAAGAATGTTTCCTTCAAAGGTTTTTGAAGTCGAAAATTCTACCGATTTTCGTGGTGCTTTTGTTAAATTTATGGAGTTGCAGGATTTTCAAACGAATTTTATTTGCGTAGCCCCAAACGAGCGAAAAGCTAAATTTGAGCGTGAAATCACAAAAACCGCCTTTTTACCGATACAAAATCGTGTAAAATTTTACTCTTATGAGGATGTCGAACACGATTATAATTTAAGCTTGCAAAAGTATAGAATTTTATAATTTGTTGAATTTTTAGTGCAAGCGAACATTTTATAAAATGCTTTTCATCGCTTAAAACACAAGATAAACGCTTAAACGATAAATTTATTAGCTTTAAGTGTCGCTAAAAGCCAGCCCCAGAGCTAGTGAGTGAGTATTGCAAAAGCGGTGCAAAAGAGGCGTTTGAAAATTTGGTGCAAAGCCTTGCAAAATGCTCTAAAATCTTGCTTGTTACCTACAACAACACCATTTCAGCAAACCCACGAAGCAACACAAGAATGAACGAGTGCGAAATTTTTGAAATTTTAAGCACCTTCGGCAAGGTTTTTAAATATGAATTTGATTTTAAGGCTTTTACTTCGGGCAAGACAGAATTTAGCAACCATAAAGAGATGATTTTCGTGTGCGAGCTAGGAAAATGCAAGTGATTTCAGCACTTTTACACAACTTAACCAAACACAATCAAATTTTTACCCTTTTTAGCTAAAATTGAGCCAAAATTCAAAGGCAAACGATGAAAGAACAAATTTTAGACAAACTCAAAAGCGTGAAGTATCCGGGCTTTAACAAGGATATAGTAAGCTATGGCTTTGTTAAAAGCGTGGAAGTATTAGATGATGAGAGCGCAAACAACGGCGCACAAGGTGCTAGCAAAGCCGCTCACATAGTAGTGGATATAGTCTCAGCGAACCCGCAAACCGCCGCAGAGCTTGAAAGTGAAATAAAAAAAGCCCTAAAAGAGCTGAATTTAAGCAAGATAAAGCTCACCATAAACCAGCCCCAAGCCCCAAAAGAGCAAAGCAACTCTCAAAGTGGCAAAAACATAGCCCCGCAGATTAAGCATTTTGTGATGATTTCAAGCGGCAAGGGCGGCGTTGGCAAAAGCACGACAAGCGTGAATTTAGCGATTTCTTTGGCGAAAATGGGCAAAAAAGTCGGGCTGCTTGACTTAGACATTTATGGTCCAAATATCCCACGAATGCTCGGCTGCATAGACTCAAACCCCGAAGTTGTCGGCAACAAAATCCGCCCCATACTCACGCACGGCGTTTATATGATGAGTATGGGCGTGCTTGTCGGCGAGGGCGAGGGGCTGATATGGCGCGGAGCTATGGTGATGAAAGCTGTGGCGCAGCTTTTAAGCGATGTGCTGTGGAAGGATTTGGATATTATGATTTTAGATATGCCACCAGGCACGGGCGATGCGCAACTTACCCTAGCTCAAAGTGTGCCTGTGAGTGCTGGCGTGTGCGTTTCCACGCCCCAAGCCGTGTCGCTTGATGATAGTAGGCGGGCTTTGGATATGTTTAGCAAGCTTCACATACCTGTGGCGGGTATCATCGAAAATATGAGTGGCTTCATTTGCCCTGACAATGGCAAAGAATATGAGATTTTTGGCAAGGGCGGGGCTGAAATTTTAGCAAGCGAATACAAATGTCAAATTCTTGCGCACATTCCCATAGAAATGGGCATTAGAGAGGGCGGCGATGAGGGCAAACCTGTGAGCTTTTATGCGAGTGAGAGTGTGAGCGCGAAAAGATACAGCGAGGCAGCGACTAAAATTTGGGACTTTGTAGAGCAAGTAAAGGCAAGTGGCGCAGCGGATAACTCAGCCATTCAGCCCGTGCATTGAGATTAGAGTGTGTTGTTGCAAAATTTTACCAAACGCAAAAAATTTTGCAATCTCTTTTTCACAAAAAAGAAAAAAATTAAGGGCAAAAATTCAAACACCTTTGACCTTTTTAGGTTTTAAAATTCAACTTGCAAGATAAACAAAAGACTCTTTTTTCAAAAAGCACTCTACAAAAAGAGCAAAAAAACGCAAAAGTAGCACGGAATTTGCCTCGTTAAGCTTAAATTTAAGCGATTTTGGGATTATCCTTTTGGTAAATTCGGTGGGATTTGCAAGGTAGCTTGCTGGGTTGGTTGGTTTGGCGGCATTTGTGAATTAAAAGCATTCATTTGCATAGGCGCGTTTAAATTCTGCCCCATTGTGCCATTTGGCATCGCATTTCCTGCCATATTAGCATTTTGATTTGCTTGTGTGTCCGCCCCTATCATTTTTAAAAGCCCCATAACCTGCTCAAACTCAAAGCTTTCCTCAGGGGTTTGCTGCACGAAATTTTGCATAAAGTCCTTTTTGCTGATAGCCTCATCAAGCTCCCTGTCAGTGCCACGCTGATACGCCCCTATGCGTAAAAGCACTTCATTTTCCTTTAAAAGCGAGTTCAAACGCTTAAATTTACGCGCTAAAAGCCTGTGTTCGTCCGTGATAATGTCGTTCATCACCCGCGAAGCTGAATTTTGTATGTTTATGGGTGGATACACGCCAAAGTCCGCCAACTCGCGGCTTAGCACGATATGCCCGTCCAAAATGCTGCGGCTTTGGTCGGCTATGGGGTCGCTCATATCATCGCCATCAACAAGCACCGTGAAAAACGCCGTTATCGTGCCTTTGCCCTCTTCTTTGCCCGTGCGCTCCATAAGCTGCGGCAAAAGGCTCAAAACGCTAGGCGGATAGCCCTTTGTCGTGGGCGGTTCGCCAAGCGCAAGCCCTATTTCTCGCTGTGCCATCGCAAAGCGCGTAACAGAGTCCATTATAAAAAGCACATCTTTGCCTTGCTCTTTAAAAAACTCCGCCACGCTCATCGCGCAAAATGCGCCGTATTTTCGCATAAGCGCGCTGTCATCGCTTGTGGCGACTACGATAACCGTGTCATCAAGCTTGCCGCCTAAATTCTTTTGGATAAATTCAGGTATCTCGCGCCCGCGCTCGCCGATGAGTGCTACGACTTTGATGGGTGCTTTTGAATTTTTAACTATCATTCCCATTAGCGTGGATTTGCCTACACCAGAACCAGCGAAAATCCCCATTTTCTGCCCCACACCGCAGGTTAGTAGCCCATCAATGCTCTTTACGCCCACAGGAAAAATTTCTTCGATTAAGCCCCTTTTCATCGCGTCAATAGGCGTTTTCATTATAGGCACGAAATGCGTTGCAACGATAGCGCCTTTGCCATCTTTTGGGTTCATAAAGGGGTCGACCACACGCCCTAAAAGCTCGTTACTCACGCCGATTTGCATACCCGCATCGCTCATAAAAGCTTTATCTCCCACTTTAAAGCCTTCGATAAAGCTGAAAGGACTGAGATAGCTGAGGTTGTTTTTTATCTCAACTACCATAGCTAAGCTTTCTAAACCGCTTTTGTTTGACACAAGGCGCACTATATCGCCCACGCCCGTTTGAAGCCCGCGCACTTCCACGCTTGTGGCTGAAATTTTAGTTATCTCCCCAAAGGTAGAGCTTAAATTTTCTTTGCCAAGCTTTGAGCGCAGTTTTTCAAGTCCCATAAATGCTCGCTTTTTTGTGTATTTTGCGTAAATTATAGCAAATTTTTGGGATTTTTGGTAAATGTGCGTAAATTTATGAAAGGCAGATTTTCAACTTGCGTGGCAAGCTAAAAAACGCTAAATTTCAAAGCCTTTATTTGATAGTTTGCCACGCTTTTACTTTGTCAAAGCTCGCAAGGGCAGACAAAGAAAGCGCACTTTGTCATTTTGCAATGATGGCTCGTCTTGTCATTTTGAGTCTTTTATAAAAAGGCGAAAACCTCCATTGTCATTTTGAGCGTTAGCGAAAAATCCACACAAATTAAAAGAAAACTTGCCATTTTTGGATACTTCGCTGCGCTCAGTATGACAAAAAATAAATCAGTATGACAAGACAAGACAAGACAAGTCAGTATGACAAATTTATCGGTATGAGAAGCTGTTTTGTCATTGCGAGAATTTGCAAAGCGCAAGCGTGCAAATTCGTGGCAATCCAAA
>UQBJ01000042.1 GCA_900539255.1 uncultured Campylobacter sp.
CAATCCATAAATTTAAGCAAACTTTATCACAAAAATTCAAGCAAAGCCTTAAAAATCCTAAAAATTCAGCCAACCGCCCCCAAGCACACCACAAAAATTTTCAGTGGATTGCCACGAATTTACACGCTCACGCTTTGCAAATTCTCGCAATGACAAAGTCCTTGTCATACTGAGCCTTTGGCGAAGTATCCACTTGCGAAGTCTTGCTTTGTGGCAAAAAACACAACATAAAATCTTTGCTTTGCGATAAAAAATCCAACCAACGCTTTTGATTTTAAAAAGTGCTTATTTGTAAATATGACAGAATTTGATTTTGCCTAAATTTTTGGTGATTTATCCGCATTTGATGGGGTAAAATGCAAAAAAATAAAACTTAATGCAAAAAATTTAAAAATTTACGATAAAATTTCACTAAATGTGTGAATTTGGTATGAAATTTGCTTGTCATTTAGCAAGCGTTGCGAGACACACACAAAAACAAGTGGCGCGAAGTGCTAAAATGCAAGTTTTGAGATGAAATTTATCGCCGATGATGGCGACAAGTGTGTTTTTGCTGGTGCTGGCAAAGAGTGTCAAAGCCTTTTGCTTTGATGAGGTGCAAGATGAGCAAAAGCTCTTTTTGCGAGCTTTTGCAAGCGGCACTATGGCGCAAACTGCGATGAGTAGGCGCAATCCTTTTCGCAAGTCTATCAAGGTAGCTTTGCGATTAAGATTACCTGAGGCTTGGTAAAACCTTCAATCTTTGCTACGCCGCTCCCCAAGCGGCTAGCATTTTGTCAGCTTATACACCACAAATGGGCTGCAAAAAGGACAAATTTAGATGATAAAAAAGCACATAAGCCTTGCGCATTCCCCTGATGCTGATGATTTGTTTATGTATATGGCTGTAAAGTTCGGCTGGATAGGGAATGAATTTGATTTTGAAAGCTGTGCGCTTGATATACAAACGCTTAACGAAAAGGCACTAGCGAATGAATTCGCTGTGAGCGCGATTTCCTTTGCACTATATCCTTTAATAGCCGATGAATACGCACTTTTACGCACGGCGGTGAGCTTTGGCGAGGGCTATGGTCCAAAGCTCGTGCGCCTAAAAAACAAGCCTTTGAAGCGAAATTTCAAAGTCGCGCTCAGCGGGGCGCACACTAGCAACGCCTTGCTCTTTCGCATAGCCTATCCACAGGCACGCGTGGTGTATAAAAACTTTTTAGACATTGAAAACGCCGTGCTTTGCGGCGATGTCGATGCGGGCGTGTTGATACACGAAAGCATTTTGGAATTTGATGAAAAACTTTGCGTGGAGGCTGAACTTTGGGACATTTGGCGCGAGTTAGCCAAAGATGATTTGCCCCTGCCACTTGGCGGTATGGCGTTGCGCCGATCTATGCCCCTAACCACAGCGATAAAAGTCGAGCAAATCCTTACAAAAGCCGTGCAAATCGCTGATAGCAACAAAGCCATTTTAAGCAAAATGCTTATAGAACGCGGTTTAATCCGTGTCGATGAAGCCAAACTTGACAAGTATTTGAGCCTGTATGCGAACAAAAATTCCGTATCGATGAGCGAAATTCAACTAAAAGCGGTAGATAGGCTCTTTGAGCTTGGTTTTAAGCACAAATTTTACGACAAACTCATCAAAGCAAATGATTATCTAATCCCCAGCGAGTATGAAAATTTGCGTTTTTCTTAAAAAATCCTTGTTGAGTGTAGCGACTAAGCGACTTACAAGGTGCAGCAAAAACTCTCAAACATTTGTCATTTTGAGCTTTCGATAAAAAGCAAAATCTGTATTGTCATATTGAGTATTAGCGAAATATCCAAAGAATTTAAGACACACTTTTAAATTTATGGATACTTCGCTGCGCTCAGTATGACAAGGACTTTGTCGGTATGACAAAATTCATCAGTATGACAAGAAATGTCCGTCATTGCGAGCCGTTTTTTTGAAAAACGGCGTGGCAATCTATGTGGATTTTTGGGGTATCATTGCAAGAATTTGCAAAGCACAAGCGTGCAAATTCGTGGTTATCCAAAGGTAAATTTGCTTTTAAATTCATAGATTACCACGCGAGGCTTACGCCTTAATTTGACATAAAATTTTCGCCACAAAATTCAGTTCAAAGGCTGTTGCACCAGCTCTTCTAAAATGATAGTGGCGTAGCAGCCTTTTTGCAAGAAAAACTCCACGCAAAAATGCGCCTTTTCCTCATCGTAGCGGCATTGAGCGTTTTGCAAAAAGCTCCACAAAAAGCGGCGCGAGCCTGTAAGGAGCTCTGCAAAGGGCAAAAAGTCGCCAAAAATTTCATTTTCAAGGCGCAAAGCAAAGCCGTTTTGACACGCAAAAGCCTTTTTGCCAAGTATCAGCCCCAAAGGCACAAGCTCCTTTCGCAAAAAGCGTTCGCACTCAGCCTCCAAATCCTCGCAAACAAAGCATTTGCCGTAAGGATAATGCCCCAAAACCTCGCCCTTTAAGAGCTTGAAAAAATGCCTTTGCGCTTTAAGCGCCTTTATTTCAGCCTTATCAAGCGCGTAAATTTTCGCAAGTTCTTTTTCGCTAAAATCCTTTGCAAAACGCGACAACTCCACTCTTTTAGCAAGATAGCGGTTAAAAAGCTCGCTTTGAAAGGCTGAAAGCAAAAAATCCCGCATTTTAGGGTTTTTGAGCCTTTTGCCTTGCAAGATTTCAAGCCCTTGCGCGAAATTGTCCCCAAATTTGCCAAAGCGTTGATAGCCAAAATAATTTGCAAAGCCTTGAATTTTAAGCGTTTCAAAGGCATTTTCAAGCTTTTGCGCTTCGATTTTGCCTACCTTTTTAAAACGCACGAAAAAGGAATTTCCTTTCAAATGCCCTATTTTCAGCTTGTTGTTGTGATAAAAGCTGTCTAAAATTTTCAGCTTTTCGTGCGAAAAATTGCCAAAAGCTTGTTCAAATTTGCGCGGCACGCTCACATACTGAAAGGTTTGCCCTTGCTTGTCTTTAAGCCCCGCAAAGCCAAAATCCCGCATTTTCGCCCCGCTTGCCGCGCTTAAAAGGCGCAAGGCTTCGTTTGTGGTTAAGTCTTTTTTCGCTAAGTGCAGTATCAAATGCTCGCCAGCCCCACTAAATTCATACAAAGGCACTTCGCGCACGACAAAATCATCGGCGTTTTTGCTAAAATGAGCGTTTATGGGGGAGTGGGTGAGCGTTTTTAATATCATTTAAATCCTTTTTTGTCATTTTGTATCCAAAATTTTTGCGATTTACACTTCATTTTTTACAAGCCCTTTAAACGGCACAATAAAGCGTTTTCAAACTCAAAAATGCCAGCTTTTGCCCTTAAATTCATACTTTCCTTTCACGGCTTTGCCAAAGATAGTGAGTTTAAGCCCAAATTTTTGCGCCATTTTGCTGATAAATCGAGCATTTTTTGGCGAAAAGGCAAACAAAATTTCATATTCCTCACCGCTTTGAAGCTCATCATCGCTTAATTTACGCAAAAAATTCACGCCCAAGCCGTTGATTTTAAGCATTTTAGCTAAATCCTGTCCCAAGCCATCTGAAATATCCATAGCGCAACGCACTTTTGGGGCGATTTTATAGAAAAAATCCCCACGCAACTTTGGGGCGATAAAGCGGTGATTTTTAGCGAGCTTGCCCCCATTTTGCAGGCTATCAAGTCCTTTTAGGCTCTTGCTTAAAACGCCTGTGAAAGCGAGCAAATCGCCTTTTTGCAAGCCTTTGCGAAAGATAGGCTTTTTTCGCACACGGCTGATGAGCGTTAAGCAAATGCTTATTTTATCGCTACTTATGGTGTCTCCACCGATGATAGTTATGTTAAATTCACGCGCCGTTTGCAAAAATCCCTTTTGAAGTGCCTTTATTTGTGCCTTTGTAATGTCTTTTGGCAAGGCAAGCCCTAAAAGTGCGTATTTTGGCACGGCGTTCATCACTATGGCGTCTGAGATATTGACGAGCAGGGCTTTTCGCGCTATTTGCTCGTAAGTGAGCCACTCCCGCTTAAAATGCACGCCCTCAAAGAACAAATCCTTGCTGTAACACCACTTGCCAAGCACAGCCCCGTCATCGCCGTTTATGCCCTGCAAAAAGGCTTTGATGATGAAATTTTCTTTATCCATAAATGACATTTTAGCCTAAAACGCTAAATTTTTACGCACTAAATGCAAGTTTTGTGGTGGAATTTTGTTTTGTTGTTGAAAATGTTGTCATTTTGAGCCTTTTGCAAAAAGCAACCTAGCTTGTCATATTGAGCTATTTTTCATTGTCATATTGAGCCGCAGGCGAAATATCCACAAAGAATTTAAGACAAACTTTTTAAATTTATGGATACTTCGCTTCGCTCAGTATGACGGCAAATAAGGCAGTATGACAAGAAATTCGTCATTGCGAGAATTTGCAAAGCGTAAGCGTGCAAATTCGTGGCAATCCACTGAAAATTTTTGTGGTGTGCTTGGGAGCGGTTGGCTGAATTTTTAGGTTTTTTAAGGCTTTGCTTGAATTTTTGTGATAAAGTTTGCTTAAATTTATGGATTGCCACGCTCTCAAAACTCGCTCGCAATGACGGACAAAGAAAACGCACTTTATCATTTTATAATGACGGCGCACTCTTGTCATTTTGAGCATAGCGAAAAATCCACTTGCAAAAATGGCAAGACATTGTCATTTTGAACGGAGTGCGTTAGCACAAAGCGACCCAACGGGTTGCAAGGTGCAGCCACAGCAAAAAATCTCAAACATTTGTCATTTTGAGTCAGTGAAACGAGCGAAAAATTCATAGAAATTTAAGATACACTTTTAAATTAAAGCAAAAAATCCACGCTTTAAAATGCAAATTCGCACTTTAAATTTATGGATACTTCGCTCAGTATGACAAGGACTTTGTCAGTATGACAAAGATTTAGGCTTTTGCTTGACACCAACCCAAAATTCAAAGCTCTAAATTTCAAACGCCCTAAATTTAAAGCCATAAAAAAAGCGTTGCTTGAAAAATCCTAAAAAATTCCAAGCAACGCTATCACTCAAAGACATTTAAACTTGTGGAGCAAATCGCCCTATTACAAGCGATTTGCCGACTACTTCCGCAAGCCCCAAGTTTCAAGGCTTGCGGACGATTTGCCGCCACTTTGCGATGACGGCGGATTTTGTCATTTTGACAAGTCAGTATGACAAACAAATGCTTGTCATTTTGAGCTTTCGTTAGAAAGCGAAAAATCCATATTTTGATTTATGGATACTTCGCTGCGCTCAGTATGACAAGGGTTTTGAGATACTTCACTTTGCTATGCAAAGTTCAGTATGACAAACATTCCAAGCATTTGCCGACAACTCCCACAAGCCTATATTTCAAGGCTTGCAAGAGTTTTGCCGCCATTTTATGATGACGGCTCAAAGGGCAACCGCCCCTTACAAGAGCGACTGCCGACAACCCACAAGCCTATATTTCAAGGCTTGCGGACGACTCAGCAAGCCTAGAATTTATACAAGGCTTGCAAACGAACGGTTGATTTGTCTTGTTTCAAATCCTCTACCTTGCCATCAACACCGATTTTTCCGTTTTTGGCATTTGAATTTATGTAAGAATACCAGCCTTCAAGAGACAAGTTTTTATTGACTTTGTAGCCAAGCTCAAACACGCCCTCGATACGAGTATCTTTTTTATCATCGGTTGCACCTACAATCGGTGATTGTGTGTTTTGTCCAAACACACCTTGCACGCCTATACGCAAGTCCATAGGCAGTGTGTAGCCTACGCCCACATAGCCAAACACGCTTTGTCCCGCAGACTGAACGAGTGCCGTATCATCAGCGTAGAACATTTCCCTACCTATGTAAAGGTCTGGTCCGCTTGTGTCTTCTAGGGTGTGAAGTGTAGCACCATTTTTATCACCATAGAAAATTCCGCCCACTTGCGCATCAAGCCCAGCGAATTTAGCGAAAACTCGTCCATCGACAAGAGTGCCATCTTTTATGGCTGTTTGATTAGCCGCTGTTTGGATAGTGTTGCCAAGGTAGGTTACCTTAACGCCGACATTGTTGCCCCCGCCTAGTCCAAGGGTGTATTTAAGGTTTGCTGCGTAAAGTGTAGCGACATTGTCCCAGTAAGCGCCCCAAAGTTGCAAATCAAGTCCAGCGAAATTTGTAAGCACGGCTGCACCATACATATTTTTGTCGTAATTGCCATCTACGAGTTTAGACGCATCGCCGTCTCCCACAGTGCCTTCAAAGCTATCTACACCAAAGGCAGCCACAGTGAAACCTTGTGTTGGGGTGATGAGCACCTTTGCCGCCATACCTGTGAAATCGGCTGTCCATATAGTGCCAAGCTGTTGCTTACCATAAAGCACACTCACACCAGCATCAGCCAAATCGTATTGCAAATAGGCTTGCTTTAAAACGACTTGTTGTTTGGTTTGAGTAAGCCCTGTATTTGT
The DNA here is from genome assembly GCA_900539255.1 of uncultured Campylobacter sp. Lineage (GTDB taxonomy): Bacteria > Campylobacterota > Campylobacteria > Campylobacterales > Campylobacteraceae > Campylobacter_D. The sequence continues at coordinate 6,427 of UQBJ01000042.1, forward strand.
GGCAGTCGCCCAGCCGCCGTTTGCATCGTTGTTATACATAAGCTGTCCGACAACCTTAAAGCCATCGCCCACGCTGAGAGATGGGGTAACAAAGGCACGGAATTTGTGCGGGGTGTTGTTCGCACCTATGCCATACTTACCTACTCCAAATGTTTCGTTTTCACTCTTGCCCCAACTCGCTTGGTCAAAGCGGTAGCGCAAAGCACCACTAACATCGACATCTTTAATCGCCTCTTCAAGTGGCTTGGCATCAAGCGCACTGAATGTGCCAGCAGCCATCGCTGCAACTAAACTGAGTTTCACTAACTTCATAGGTTCTCCTTCATAGTAATTTGAATTTAGCAAGGTCATTATAGCACGAAAGTATAAATTTTTGCTTAAACTAAACTTAAATTTGTAAATTTTTGTAAAATTTGTGGGGATTTTTTTAAAGTGGCGGTAAAATGGGGCTTTGGGTGTGTGAAAATTTTGCACTTTTGCGAAAATTTAGCAAAAATTTGTGAAATTTGAGCGAATTTTTGCCCGATGATGAGTAAAAATTTGCAAAATTTAAGAGAAAAGTAAATGAAAAGCTGTAACTTTTGTTACAATGGGGGGAGAAAATTTTTTGAGCTGTGTTGGTTTTGGAAAAAATTTGCATATATAATAAGGTATAATTTTTTTGGTGAGCGGGATTTTTGTTTTTGACGAAATTTTTGGAGTGTGGTTTTTTAAAAAACAAGAGTTTTGTCATTTTGAGCGTAGCGAAAAATCCAAAGAAATTTAAGACACGCTTTGAATTTAAGGCGAAATATCCACGCTTTAAATGTGTAAATTCACGCTTTGAATTTGTGGATACTTCGCTACGCTCAGTATGACAAGGACAAGTCAGTATGACAAAATTTAGACTTTTGCTTGATACCAGCCCAAAATTCAAAGTACGACAAACAACCACGCCTTAAAATTCAAAACAACGGCAAGTAAATTTTGCCAAGCACAAAACCCCCGCAAGGCAAAGCGACAAGCAAATTTTACAAAAAGCCTTGCAAGGCAAAACAAAAGCTTTTTTCAAGCGAATTCAAGCCTTAAAATTTCTTTTTCTGCGCGTCTTCTAAAATGTTTTTAGCGATAGAATTTACGCTTTCGCTGATGATTGATGAGTCATTAGCGATTTTGACATTGTCTTGCGTTACGCTTTCTATTTGCGCCACTGCATCGTTGATTTGCGTGATACCAGCGGTTTGTTCCTTGATACTTTCAGCCATATCGTTGATGCTTTGCACGAGTAGATTTGTGTTCGCTTCGATTTCGCTAAGAGACTTTTGAGTGCGTTCAGCAAGTTTTCGCACCTCATCAGCGACTACCGCGAAGCCTCGTCCGTGTTCGCCAGCCCTTGCTGCTTCTATGGCGGCATTAAGCGCAAGCAGGTTGATTTGCTCGGCTATATCGGCGATAATGCCCGTTACATTTTTGATTTCCTCGCTTTGAGTGATGACTTCTGTCGTCTTTGTGGAGACATTTTGCATCGATGAGGTGATTTGCTCCAAAGCCGCAGCGGTTTCTTCAAGCGAGCTTGCTTGTGAATTTGACGATTGAGTGAGCGCGCCCACTGCTGTGGCGAGCTTTGAGCTTTCATTGCTTAATGAAACGGCAAAGTCAGATGAGGTTTTAAGCATTTTTACGATTTCCGTGCCAAGTGCGTTTGTTACTTGCTCCACGCGCCCTGAGGCGTTTTTCACTTCTGTGCTGAAATCAAGTTTTGTAAAGCTGTCAAACACGCGGTTAAGCTCGCCTAAATCGTTGCCTATGGCGGTTGAAAGCAGCTCTAAAAGCTGATTTACCGCATCTCGCAAGGTGTTAAGCTGCGGATTTGAGCCAGTCAGCGTTATGCGCTTTGTCGCGTGTCCTTCTCTTGTGTAGTTGATGACTTCTAGGGACTCTTTGACGAGTTTGGTGTCTTTGTCTAAATTTTTCTCTACGATTTTGATATTGTCGTTGATAGCCGCCGTCATTTTACCCAGCTCGTCAAGGGATTTAGCTTTAAGCTCTTTTGGCGGAATGTCGGTTTTGTGGTTGAGAAAATCAAAGAAATTCAGCAAGTGATTTGAAATTTGATAAAGCCTTGAAAGCACTTGGGCTTTGATGATGAAAAACAGCACCACAGCACCGATAGCCGCTAAAATCAGCGTAACGATGATATTGTAGATAAAATGCTTGTTTGTCGCGCTTGTGTAATCACTCTCTAACGCACTTGCTACGATAGTCCAGCCAAAGGGGAATTGCTTAAAATACCCCAGCCTTTCTTCGCCGTGTGAGTCCAAATAAGTAAATTCGCCTTCTTTTTCACTCTCCAAAATGCGTTTTAGCTCCACTTCTTGCGGATAAGGCTCAGGATTTGCCACGATAGCAGGGTCTTTGTGTGAAAAGATTTTGCCCAAACTATCTGTCATATAAATGTCCATACTTGGTAGCTCAGGGCGCTCGAAATTCACAAAGCGTTGTTGAAACTCATCAGTGAAAACATCTATACCCAAAACGCCGATAAATTCGCCATTTCTTATCAAAGGATAAGTGATGGTTGAAAGGTGCTTGCCCGCGTGCAAGCCGCTTTTGGATTCATAAGTCGCTGTAACTATACTCTTTTTAGCAGCCTTTGTGTCCTTATACCACGAGCGTTCGCGCCAGTCTCCGCCTGTGCTGTCCCAGTTGTCGGACAATCTTGGGTTAGGATTTGCCGCGTCAAAATCCTGCAAAATGTGCCGTCCGTCTTCATAGACGATAAACATTGATGGGTATTTGATGAGGTTTTCAGTAGTGCTTAAAAGTCCCCTTTGTGAGATGACATCTTCTCTATCAAGCGAGATGATTTTGTCCGCAAGGGCTTTTAGGTGCTGTGTGGCTTCTACATTCATCGTTATGTTGATGGTGGTGTAAGAAGCGCTTAAAGCACCTTTTTGTATGCTTTTGAAAAGCTCGGTAACGGTTGAAGAGGTGTTGTTGTAGCTCACAATCGAGCTAGCACCTAAAATGACGACAAAAACTAAGACGATGAACGAGGTAAGTCTCGTAGCAAGGCTAGCGTTTTTCATACTTTTCCTTTATAAATGTGGTTTAAAGTCCTAATCAAACAGCGCATTATACTTGCAAATTTTTAAATTTAGCTTAAAATTCGCTTTTTTGTTTAAAGATTTGTGCGCTAGTCTTAAAAATTCACACTTTGGGCGAATTTTTATCAAAACTTTACGGCTAAATCGACACTTTGAGAAAAAATTTAATACATCACACCGAATTTTTCGTAAAAATATGAAATTTTTTATGCAACTCTTGGGAAATTTGAAACTTTGTGGTGTTTTTGTAGCGGTGATGGGGTGGTGATATGGTGTCGATGAGGCGGTGATAGGGCGTTGATGAGATTACTTCGCTTGCGCTTGGTATGACAAATTTGTAAGTATAGCAAGGATTTTGTCATTTTGGGCGGAGTTTGGGGAATTTAGCTTTGTTTTTTGGGGAATTTGGGGGATTTTGTCATTTTGAGCCTTTTGTAAAAAGGCGAAAAATCCATAGAAATTTAAGGCACGCTTTATAAAAGTGCAAATTTGCACTTCAAATTCGTGGATACTTCACTTTGCTACGCAAAGTTCAGTATGACAACAAAGCAGTCAGTATGACAAAAATTTATCAGTATAATAGAATTTAGGGCTTTACTTGGAATTTGTTTAAATTTTTGTGGCAAAGTTTGCTTAAATTTCAGCGACTTGCCACGCAAATTCTTGTAAATTTCGTTTGCGGTGAAGTGGGTGTTTGCGCTGTTAAGTTTTTATGCAAAGCGAGTTTATCACTCTTTGCCGTCAAGCACGGGGACAAATAAGCACTCTTCAAGACGGGTTTGCTGAATTTTGCCCTCCATTTTGCTGAATTTTGTGATGAATTGCTTGCCGTTTTCAAAGATGGGCGCGACTAAAACGCCATTTTCGGCAAGCTGCTCGAAAAGGATTTGCGGCACTTGCGCCGTGTGTGCGGAGAACAAAATCCTATCATAAGGCGCATAGCGCGCCCAGCCCTGCTGTCCGTCAGCGTGCAAAAGCAAAATGTTAGGCAGTTCCAACTCTTTAAACGCCTTTTTAGCACTATCTACAAGGCTTCCTATGCGCTCGATGGTGCAGACACGGCGCACGAGCTTGCTTAAAATCGCCGCTTGATAGCCGCTGCCGCAACCCACTTCAAGCACGCTATCAACGCCCGCTAAATCAAGCGCCATCGTCATTTTCGCCACGGTTAAGGGAGAGCTGAGCCATTGATTTGCGCTCATCGGCAAGGCGTTAAGGCTGTATGCGTGGGCTTTTAATGGCGAAAACACCTCGCGCGGCACGGAGCAAAGGGCTTTAAAAATAGCCTCGTTAAGAAACATTTGCTTGGCTATCTCATTTGCCATATTTTCACAACGCCTTTGCTCCACAAAATCCATCATCGCACCGCCTTGAAATTTAGCTTTTTGGCTTGAAATTTCGCCTTTTTTGCCTTAAATTTTTCCCTAAAATTTATGCTTAAATTCATCAAAACTTTCCTTAAAATTAGCTTAAACTCACCTTAAATTCAACGCACCGCTTTTTCAAGCAACTCTTTTTTGAGCCTTTGCAAATTTGCCGACAAGCGCAACTCATAATTTTTTGGGCTTTTCAGGCTCTTTATGTCCTCATCAAACCTTTCTAACTGCGCCCTAGCATAATCCCTAGTTTGCAAAAGGCTTGGGGCTTCATACACAAGCTGCCCTTTTGCAAAGATAGGCACGAGCAGTTCGCTGTATTTTTGGGCTTTGTGGATTATGCTTACTTTGCTAGGCTGATAATGCTTTTGCTGTAAATTTGCGCTGTTTTCGCCACAATTTGGGCTTTCATCAGCTAAATAAAGCTCATCATAAAGTGCCTTGCCCTGCTCGTCAAAAAAGCGGTAAAGCCTTTTGTGATGGGGGTTTGAGATTTTATCCGCACTTTCGCTGATTTTGATTTTAGGCACTAGCACGCCGTTTTCCTCCACGGCCACGAGTTTATACACGCAGCCTAGCACGGGTGAGCTTTTAGCGGTGATTAGGCGTTCGCCAACGCCGAAAATATCGATTTTTGCGCCAACTTGTAAAAGCCTTGCTATCTCAAATTCGTCCAAAGCCCCGCTAGCGATGATTTGACACTGCTTTAAGCCCGCTTTGTCAAGCTCGTTTCTAGCGTATTTTGACAGCTCACACAGGTTGCCAGAGTCAAGCCTAATGCCGAATTTTTCGATACCGCGTGGCACAAGCACTTCTTTAAAAGCCGTTATAGCGTTTGCCACGCCGCGTTTTGCGTTGTAAGTATCCACGAGCAAAACGGCGTTGTGCGGGTAAATTTCACAATACCGCTTAAAGGCGCAAAGCTCATCATCAAACATTTGCACCCACGAGTGCGCCATAGTTCCGCTTGAATTTATGCCATAAATTTTGTCCGCCAAAGCACAGGCTGAACCCGCCACACCGCCGATAAATGCGGCTCTTGCGCCTTTAAGTGCCGCGTCAATGCCCTGCGCCCTGCGTGAGCCAAACTCCAAAATAGGCTTGTTTTGCGCTGCAAACGCCACTCGCGCGGCTTTGGTAGCGATAAGGCTTTGATGATTTAAAGAGAGCAAAACAAAGGTTTCTAGTAGTTGCGCCTCGCTTGCCTTTGCGCGAACGCTTAAAATAGGCTCATTTGCGAAGATAATCTCGCCCTCACGCACCGCCCAAATGTCGCCTGTGAATTTAAAATGTTTAAGAAAATTCAAAAACGCCTCGTCAAAAAGCCCTTTTGAGCGAAAAAATTCAATATCGCTTTCATCAAAATGCAAATTTTTCACAAAGTCGATGATTTGCTCCAAACCCGCCGCGATGACGAACCCGCCGCCATCTGGCATTTGACGAAAAAAGACATCAAAATGACAGATTTTGTCGCCAAAACCGCTTTTTAGGTAGCCGCAACTCATCGTAAATTCGTAAAAATCGCAGAGCAAGGATAGATTGCGTTTCATCGTTTCTCCATTACAAAAAGCTAAATATAGCACAATTTCGCTAAATTTTAGCTCATTTTGTGAAAATTTAGCGAAATTTAGCGGCAAAACCTTGCAAATTTGCTTAATTGTTGCGTTTTGCCTTTTATTTACCAAAAAAGTGCATAATTACACGGAATTTGCGTTTAAAGGACAAAAGATGAAAAATCTTACCAAAAATAGTGTTGCAAATGTAGCAA
>UQBJ01000043.1 GCA_900539255.1 uncultured Campylobacter sp.
AAAGGCGAAAAATCTCAAACATTTGCCATAAGAACCTTGTCATTTTGAGCGTAGCAAAAAATCCACACTTTAAAAGTGCAATTTGCACTTTGAATTTATGGATACTTCGCTACGCTCAGTATGACAAGGTTTAGGGTATCTGCAAGGGTATTAAAAAGGTATCGCAAGATATCACGCAATGACGGCGGAAATTATGAAAAATGAGTAGTCCAAAATGCAAATTCTAGTGAATTTTTAAAAAACTTTGCGAATTTTTTGCGATTTAACCCACTTTCTTTTTAGGACGAAAAACCTTTATGTTTTCGTCATTTGGCTCGATAAAAGCCGCGCCGATTAAGTCCAAGCAGTAAGGCACGGCGGGGAAAATCGGCTCTAAACACTCTTTTATCGCCTTTGGCTGACCGGGCAAATTCACTATAAGTGAATTTGCACGAATTCCCGCCGTTTGACGAGACAAAATCGCTGTGGGGACATACTTTAAGCTCGTTTGTCGCATAAGCTCGCCAAAGCCCGGGAGCATTTTTTCGCACACAGCTTCTGTGGCTTCTGGCGTTACATCGCGTTTTGCGGGTCCTGTGCCACCTGTGGTTACGATGAAATCGCACTTTTCTTCATCGCAAAGCGCAATGAGCCTTGATTTTATCAACTCAAATTCATCAGGGATTAGCTCACACACGAATTCAAGCTCGTTTTTTATGTAGCTTTCAAGCACCGCTTGCACCTGCGCTGTCGCCTCGTCCTTATAAACGCCCGCACTTGCCCTGTCGCTTAAAGTGAGAATGCCGATTTTTACCTTTTGCATTTGTTTGTCCTTTTTTTACGGCTTGGCTTTGGAGTTTGCAAAAAACTCGCTCAAAATTAGCCTTGCGCCTTGATAAACTTTGCGCCCTACTCTCGCTCACTCATTGACAAGCCTTGCCACATCGGCACTTTCTAGCTTTTCTTGCTCTAAAAGCGTGTCGGCTAGGGCTTTTATCTTGTCTTTCATCGCGCTGAGATAGTTTTGAATTTCCTTTTTTTGCTCATCAAGTAACTTTTCATCGCCCATATCAAAGCTCATCATATAGCCCACTAGCTCTTTGACTTTAAGCAAATCGCTTTGGGAGTTGGTGTAGCTTTCGTTGTAGATGAGTTTCATCGCGCAAGAGCCTGCTAGATAGACTTTTATCTTATTTAAAAGCTCGGATTTGGACTTTATGTGGTGTTCGTATTCGTTAAACCTGTCCTCAATCAGCGTGATTTTTTCAAAGCCTATGTCGAAGTAGTAGGCGCTCAAAGCCTTTGCCGCTTGGTAAGTGGCTTGAATTTTCTTTTCGTCCTCGCTGAAAGATAGGATTTTTTTCTTGCCGACAAGCACCTTGTTAAGCACCTCGAAAAAGTCATTTTCCTCCACTTGCGTGCCGCCGCGCCTTAAAGCGTTTATCGCCGCTTCATTGACAAGCGTTTCAAGCGCAGCCCCGCTAAAACCGACACTCGCTTTGGCTATGTGGGCTAAATTTACATTGTTTTTTTTGTCTTTCATATAAATTTCAAGGATTTTGAGCCTGTCTTTAAAATCTGGCAAAGAAAGGAAAATCCGCCTGTCAAAACGCCCTGAGCGCAAAAGCGCTGGGTCCATAAGCTCGATTTTGTTAGTCGCGGCGATGACGATGACACCGCTGTTGTCCTCAAAGCCGTCCATTTGGGTTAAGAGTTGATTAAGCGTGCTGTCGCGCTCGACATTGCTTATCTCTCCGCGCGCCTTGCCCACAGCATCTATCTCATCGATGAAAATAATGCTCGGCGACATTGCCTTTGCACGGCTGAAAAGCTCGCGCACGCGTTTTGCGCCCATTCCTACATAAATTTCAACAAAGCTCGAACCGCTTTGGTAAAAAAACGGCACGCTCGCTTCGCCCGCCACAGCCTTAGCTATCAGCGTTTTGCCAACGCCCGGGGGTCCTACCATCAGCACGCCTTTTGGCATTTTTACGCCAAATTCTTTGTATTTTTGCGGATTTTTGAGAAAATCCACGATTTCGCTCAACTCAACCTTAACTTCATCAACGCCCGCCACATCGTCAAAGCTCACGCCCGAAATAACGGGCTTTATAGAGTTTATGTTTTCTAGCGAATTCATAGGCGTGGTGTTTGGCTGGACATTGCGGACGGGAAAGCGTTGCATTTGCTTTTTTCGCGCCACTAAAAACGCCACAAAAAACGCTCCCACAAGCGCACAAACCACAAAGAGCAAAAAACTGCTGTCGAATTCTTTGGCTGGGCGCACAGGCACTTTGCTTACAAGCTCGTTCATATCGATGCCCTCTTTGATGATGGCGAATTTCTCTCTGCCCGCTCGCAAGATGATTTGCCCGCCTTCTAGCGTGGCTGCGCTGATTTGTCCGCTTTCTAGCAAGCTTTCATAGCGGGCTTTGTCGATGAATTCAGGCTCGTTTTTCACAAAGATGACGCCCAAAAGCACGCACAGCAGTAAAAAAGACACGGCGATGATGATTTTGCTTTTTTTCAAATTTTTACCCCTTTTTGCGTTTAACTCCGCAAAATTTAGCATTTTGCGCGAAAACACATTTTGCTTTTGCTTAAATTTTTTGAGTATTTTACCCTAAATTTCATTTGAAATTTAAAATTTTAGACAAAAATCAACACTAGCGAATTTCGCATAGCTCTCATCGCCCTACCCTTGCGCTTTTGCTAGCTTGCACTTTGTGCTTGCGGTGAATTTATGCGCCGCAAATAGCTTTTAGCCTCAAAAATGATTATTTTTTATTCGCCATTTGGTAGATGAAAACAAAGACTTCGGCGACTGCTTTATATAAATTTTGCGGGATTTCATCGCCCAAATCAAGTTTGGAGAGCATTTCTACCAAATCCTCGTCCTCTTTTATCGGCACGCCGTGTTCTTTGGCAAGCTGTATCATCTTGCTCGCCTGCTTGCCCTTGCCTGTGGCTAGGACTTTGGGCGCATTGTCAAGCCTTTCTTTGTAGCCAAGTGCGACTGCTTTTTTCAAATCCTTATTTTTCGCCATCACGCTACCACCTGTAAATGCACGCTTTGACGCATTTTATGCAAAGTAAATTTAAGCCTAAATTCACGCTAAAATTTACGCTTTCTTTGAATTTTGCGCTAGATTTTGCTAAATTTCGCGCCCAAAAGCCTAAATTTAAGCTCAAATTCACGCTTAAATTTAAACTAAAACCCACCCCACACCTAAATTTTTCGCTCACAATGCCACTCATTTTATGCCCTTTTATCCACGCCCAAGCTAAACTCATAATCACGCTGAGGGCTTGTTGGGGCGAGTTTGGAGCGGATTATGTCGCCTACAAAGAGATTTGAGCTGAGCAAGCCAGCCTTGCTTAAAGAACGGCGAAGCTCGTGCGAATGCTCATAAATACGCTTGCGAAAGCTAATGTCCTGCGCCATTATGCTGATATCTAGGTATTTGTCTTGCTTTAAGGCGATGAAAATGTCTAGTTCGCCGAGCTTTGCGAAGTTGAGTTTGATTTGAGCGTAGTATTTGTCCTTTTTGCCCCGCTTGAAAATCACGCGCGACTCGTTCAAATCCTCCCAAAAAAGCGGCAAATAGGTGTTTATGCTGTCATTTGCCAGCGACATAAGCTGATTGAACTCTATTTGAGCGAGCATTCTGTTGGCTTGATTTGCCACAGCTTCGTTGCCGTCATCTTTTGCGGCGTTTGCTACCTGCAAAAGCGTGGATTTTATGTCGTTTTTCAGCTCATCGTTTAGCTGTGCCATATCTTTGGGCGCGATTTGCGCTAAATCCTTGCTCGCCTGCGCGATTTTATGCTCGATATTTTTTATGTCGCTCAAATTTACCCTTGCGTTTTGCGCGTTTAAATCCAGCCGTTTCAAGCTCTCATCAGCCTTTCGCGCCACAGCGGCTAACTCTTTGCTGAGCCTTTCAAGCTCGGGCATTTGGGCTTTTTCGTTCGCAAAGATGAGATTTTTCACTTGCGTGGCTTGGTTTTGTTTTGCTTGCTCGCTGTTTAAATTCTCTTGTAATGGCGAGCTTGTCGCATTTTGCGGGCTTTGATTGTTTTGTGTTTGGGGCGTTGTTTTTGGGGCGTTTGTGTCAGCTTTGGTGGCTGAATTTGGCGGGTTTTTAGCACTTTCTTGGGCGGTTTTGTCGTTTTGGTTTAGGGGATTTTGTGGCTTTAAATTTTCTTTTGGATTGTCGCTTTGGGGAGTGTTTTGAGCTTTTGTGTTTTGCAAATTTTCGTTTTCATCGGCATTTGGGGGCAAATTTGAGCCTTTTTCGCTTAAATTTTCGCCCTTTGGAGTGTTTTGGGCTGAATTTGGCTCTTTTAAATTTGCGCTATCTTTGGTATTTTGGGTATTTTGAGCGGTTTTATCGTTTAAATTTGGCTTATTTTCATCATCTTGGCTTGGTAAGGGGCTTTTTGTTTCTGTGTTTTCGTCATTTAACAAGGGTGAATTTGCGCTTAAATTTGTGTTTAAATTTGCGCTAGGATTTGGCTTTGTTTGGCTAGAATTTGCGCCCGCATTAGCTTGATTTGTCGAATTTGGTGCGTTTTCTTTGCTTTCAAAAAACTCACTTTTTAAAGTGGAATTTGGCGTGTTTGTTGGCGAGTTTGTGGGCGTTTGGGCTGAATTTGTTTGGCTGAAATTCAGCTTTTCGCCGTTTATCAAGGCTTTGAGCGTTTGCGTGAGCTTGTTAAAGGCTTGATTTAGCTCTTTTAGCACGCTTGTGTCTGACAAAGTAAGGTTTTCAGGGCGTGCTAGCTCTTGGCGGAAACTTGGTTCGAGTTTTTGCAAGCCTTTCAAAATGTTTGTGGCGATTTGAGTGAGCTTTTCTTGGGCTAAATTCGGGTTTTTGCTGATATAATGAGCGAAATTTTCGAGCTTTGCGCTCAAAGCAAGCAGGGTTTTAAAGGGCGTGCTTTGCAGCAGCTTGGCGTTTTCGTCCTTGTGGGCGTTTAAAATGCTTTGTAGTTGGTTGAGCGAGCTTTTGGGGTCAAGGTCCTTGTCCGCAAGCTCCACTATCTGAGCCGCAATTTGTGGCGAGCTTAAAGATTTGATGGCACTTAACAAGTCGTGAAAGCTCTTTGGTAGGGCGTTTGGGTTAAGCGCGTCTTTGAGTTTGGCTTCAAAAAACACGCCCGAGTTCTTAAACAAGGGCGCGAGATTGTCCGCTTTTAGCTCACTGGCGGGCTTTAAAATCTGCTCCAACTTGCCCGCAAGCTCACTGAAAATGTCGCTTTTTTTCATTTCGCTCACTAAAAATTTGATTTCGTTGCTGAAATTTGGGGCGAAATTCAGCTTTTCCTGCTGGCTGGCGAGCTTGGCACTTGGCGAGTTTTTGGCAAAAAGCTGGTCTAAAACCTTATTTACAAGGCTTTTGAGCTTTAAATTCAAATCCCCATCGCCTAAATTCGCAAGCCTTTCTTGCGTGGCGGCGTTTAAGCCTAAATTTTTCTTTAACGAGCTTACAAGTGCGCTTTCTTTGGGGCTTTGCTCTGTTTTGGGTGCTTTGGTGTCGAGTTTTAGGTCGTTTTTGCTTAAATTTGTGCTTGCACGCGTGGTGATTTGGGGGTCAATCATCATTTAACCCCATACTTGTGAAGTTGCGCCAGTGTCTGCCCATTTTGTTGGGTTTGTTGAGCGCAAAGAGTATCAAAAAGGCTAAATTCAGCACATAAAAGTAAGCAAAGCCCTTGTAGTCAAACACCTGCATAGCAAAGCCAAGCAAAAGTGGCGATATAAGCGAGCCTAGCGAGTAGTTAAACAGCACCGCGCGCCCAAGCTCCACGCGTTTGCTTTTGTCTTCAAGCATATCGTTTGCGCGAGCTAAGGCAAGAGCGTAAAGGCAGAAAATCCCCATTCCCAAAAATACCGCCAGCACGAACTGCGCCGCAAGGCTGAATTCAAAAAAGGCAAACAAAAGCATAGTTATAAGCCCTACGCAAGCGCACAAGATGATAGAAAACTTGCGCCCCAAGCGGTCTGAGACAAAGCCGATGAGACTTTGAGCGATAAATCCGCCCAAAATTCCAAAGGCGATGAAGTAAGAAACGCCCTGTGCGCCATAGCCTTGCAGCAGCACAAAGAGCGAAGCCATAGAGTAAAAGCCGCTCATCAGCATACCGCCGATGAAGCTCGCCACGAGCGCAAGCGGGGCGATAGAAAAGACATTTGGCAGCGAAATCGGGCTTTTGGCGGGCATTTGCGGCTCTTTGATGCGGATAAGGTTGAGCGGAATGGACGAAAACATTATAAGGCAAGCCGCGATGATGAAAAGCGTGCTGCTTTGGAGATTTAAGGCGATGAGCAAGCTGCCAAGCCCGAAAGATAGGCAAAATACCACTTCATAAAAGCTTAAAACCCTTTGTCTAACAGCGTTTTTAGCCTTTTCGTTGAGCCACGATTCTATGATGATTAAAAGTGCGTAGTAGCAAAAGCCCATTATCACGCGCAAAAACGCCCAAAATACAAGGTTTGAGCCTAAAATATGTAAAATTATACATATCGAAAAAAGTGCTGAAAACAAGCCAAAAGCTCTTATGTGTCCTATCTTTGCGATGACTCTGTGAGCGCAAGTAGTGCCAAGCGTGCCACCGAGAAAGAAACAAAAGCCGATAAACCCTATGATAGCTTCGCTTGCGCCGTCTTGCTTTAAGATAACGCCCACAGAACCGAGTATCAAGGCATTTCCCATAAAGACAAAGGGTATGCCGACAAAAAGAGCTGTGAGTGATTTTATCGTGCGTTTGGAGCTTAACATTGAGCTAACCGCCTTGAATTTAAGCCTTTCATCGCTGTCCCTTTGTATGAGTAAAGCATTTAGCGAGCTTTTTGCTCATTGCTATGAATTTAACGATGAATTTGTGGTGCTTTGAGTGTCTCATCGCTTGTCCTTTTTGCCCTATGTCTTAAAATCATCATTGATTTTGCCTTTGTCGCGCTTTAAATTTATATTTTGCGTTTGCTTTTTGTGTGGGTATTGTAGCAAAAATTAGTGAAAAATTTGTATCAAAAACAAGTTTGAGCGAAAAAATATCAGCGGGTTTTGAAAAATAGCATTGATAAATTTAAGAAAAACTTTGGGTGCTTTAACTCAACCTTTGCGCTAAATGGCGTTTATCTGCCATTTTAAATTCTCATTAAAATGCGTAATTTAGCTTTTGGGCTTGATTTTTGTGTTAAAATTTCGGCTTTGATATAAAGCAAAAACCACAAAAAACAAACAAACCGCTAACGCAAAATATGGCACTACCGCACTCATTTCAAGCCTCCTTAATTTCTCGTATTTTATCGTTGATTTTTAGTGTTAAGGGTATCAAAGCAAAAAGTGCAAGGATTGCGACACCTATCCCACAACAAATCAGCATATTTTCAAGCGTTTTAAAACTCAACAGCAAAGTGCTGATTACGCCAAAAACAACACTGACGGCTATGCCACGATAAAATCTTAACTCGTCAAGTTCTTTTTCTAAACCTTTTTCCATACTCATTAACGGCATTATAATTCAAAAAAGTTGCAAAGTCAAATTTAATTTTGTGTTTTTAATAAATTTAAACAAGCCAAAAACACCTTAAATTCACGCTTTTTGCTGTGCTGTTTTGTATTTTAAAACGCTTAAAATACCAAAGATAAACACGCCTAAAATCACAGCTGAAATTCCGCCCAAAAACGCCGCAACGCTCAGCAAATTTTGCCCTTTTAGTGCTAAAAAGCCAAGTGCTAAAAGCGCGTAAGCACCGAGTTTTGCAAGGCTAAAAAAGGCGATGAATTTATGCGAAAATTTAAGTTTTTCATCGGCAGGATAAAAGCGCAAGATTTTCACGCCTTTGCAAGGCTTTTTAGCAAGGATAAAGGGCGGTTTTTGGGGGATTTGCACTTCGTTAGCTTGGGCGAAAATGCGTTTTTTATAGGACAAAAAGGACACAGCGATGATACAAAGCGTGGCAAAAAAGGCAAATTCAAAACTCATCGCCATCGCCACGCCTCCGCCACTTGCAACGCAAACAACGAGTGCTAGGGCATTTATCAAAGCTAATGTAGTGAAAAACGCCTTTTTACCTTGCATAAACGCCTTTCATCAAGTAAAGGCTAGCGAAAGCACACACAAAACACCATAAAAAAGCGTGTTTTGTGGGCGCGGTTTGCTCGCAACCTACTGCTGAGCGGTGTCTGTGCTAGGGGCTACTGCCGCTGTGTCCGCTACTTTCGGCGTGCGTGGCTTGCGCGGTTTTCGTGGAGTGGCGACTTTTGTCGCTGTATCCGCCTTTTTAGCGCGAGGTTTCCTAGTTTTGGTAGCCTTTGTGGTTTCGCCCGCTACTTTTTTGGCGCGGGTTTTTCTGCCTGTGCTAGTGCCTGTGGCTGTTTCGCCCGTGCTTGCCTTAGCTTTTCTGCCGACTTTTTTCGCGCCTTTTTCGGCGGTGGCTTTGCTCGCCTTTGTCTTTGCAACCTTGTCGGTTTTTGTCGCTGTTGTGGTGGCTTTTGCCTTGACACCGGGCTTTCGTCCCCTGCGTTTTGGGGCTTCGCTCGCAAGAAACGACTCTACCTTGTCTTTGGCTTCGTCAAGCACGCGTTTTGACGCACGCTTTGTTTCATTGACCTTGCCCTTAAATTCAGGCGAACCAAACGCCTTTTTGACTTCGTCCCTTTTGGTGTAAAGGACGCCCAAAGCCGCACCAGCGACTATTCCTAAGATAAAAAATTCCATCTTAACCCTTTCGTATTTGGTTTGAGTTTGCTTGGTTTGAAATTTAGACACTTTTGTGCCGTTTTGTATTTCAAAAATGTAATTATATAAATTTTCTCTTAACAAAGTCAAATTTTCGCTGAATTTTTTTATAAAATCGCGTTAAAAATTTGATTTTCATTTCAAACAACTTTCTTTCTAATGCTTGAATTTTCGTTGTTTGCAAGTGGATACTTTCACGCACGATTTAAATTTTAAAACGCAAATTTAACAAAGCAAATTTGCTTGTCAATTCGCATCTTCGGCGTTTTGGCATTCTTTAAATTCCTTTTCTCCACCGAGTGCTTCGATGTAATCAGACTCTATCGACCTTTGCACCTGCTCTTCGTTTATCTCGCCTTTGAGTAACTTTTCGCCAAGCTCTAATGTTTTTTGCGCAAGCTGTTCATCAATGGGTCTGAGCTTTGCTTCGCATTCTGCGAGTTTTGCTAAGCGTTTGTCGGGATTTTTTTGATAATACTCAATGCTTTTTGGCTCTGATGAGCAAGCTGCGAGCATTAAGCCTACCACGCACCATAAATTCGCCTTAAACAATGCTTTCATCGTTTATCCTTAAAATAAATTTCTTAAATTCAAGCCGCATTTTGCGCTTTGATTTAAGATAAAATCATAACAAATCAGCGCAAACAAACGCAAATTCACACAAATTCAGCGATTTTTTGGGCGAATTTAACCTTATCATCAGCCTTAATGCTGAATTTCACTAAGCCTTTTTGTGCGATGATGACGATGGTTGAGCCAAGCTCGAAATTCCCAAGCTCTTCGCCCTTTTTAAAGCTTAAATTTTCGTAGCTATGCGTGAAATTTTGGGCGTTTAAAGCGTTTGTTTGTATGCGTTCATCAAAAACAAAGCACATTTTGCCGACATTTTGCGCTCCCACAAAGACAAGCCAAAACAAAAACCCCCTACTTTCGCACTTTAAAGCCACTCGTTCGTTGCGCGTGTAAAGATTTGCCACTTTTTGCAAGCATTTTGCACTCACGCTAAAAAGCTCGCCACGCGTGTAAGTCGCGCTCAACACTCTCATATCGCAAGGCGCGTGGTAGCGGTGATAGTCCCTTGGCGAAAGGTATAAATTCGCGTATTCGCAGCCCTTTGCCAGCTCGTTTTTTTCGCAAGCACCGCTTAAAAGCTCGTTTATGCTGTATGTGTAGCCCTTTATAGAAAAGGCAAGCTGCTCGCTGCCTGCTTTAAATGCCTTACCACACTCAAAAACTCGCGCATCGCAGGGGCTTACAAAGCCATCATCAAGCGCCCTAGCCTTTTCAAGCGCCCTTGTAAAGAGTGCGTTTAGGCTTTCATACTCGCTAGTGTCCTTAAATTCGCTCATATCAATGTCAAAATGCTTCACATAAGCCGAATTTACCTTGCTTTGTAGCCATTTTGGTAGTTTTAGTCCAGCTAAAAGCCCAAAAATCCTTGAAATTTCGTTACTGAAAATCATCTACTCTCCCTTTAAATCCATACAAACAATCTCACTTGGGGCTAAAAAGCGCATCGCAGGTCCCCAAAAGCCCGCACCACTGCTGACATAGAGTTTGTTTTTGCTTGCAAGCTCGTAAAGCCCATACAAAAAGCCTTGTTGCAAAATCACAAGAGCGCCGAAAGGAAACACCTGCCCAGCGTGCGTGTGTCCGCTCAGCACCAAGTCAAAGTCGCTTGTGTCGTATAAATTCACGCTTTTTGGCTGATGGGCAAGCAAAATGCTAGGTGCGTTTTTGTTTAACCTTGCTTTTGCGGCGTTTATGTCGGGCTTTGCGCCAAGCCTGTCAAAACGCAAGCCCGCTAAATCAGCAAGCCCAGCTATATTTAAAAAGCCTAAATTTATGCTTTCGTTGATGAGAATTTTAAGCTTTGTCTGCCTTAAAAGCCCCAAAACTCCGTCAAGTCCGCGGTAATACTCGTGATTTCCTAGCGCGTAAAACACGCCGTATTTGCTTTTGATTTCGTCCAAAAGATGAATGTAAGTGATTTCAGCGGGATTTGTGTCGATTAAATCGCCTACGATGGCGACTATATCGGCATTGAGTGAGTTTATGCGCTCGATAAGTCCTTGCAGGAATTTTTCGTGCAAATTTTTACCTAAATGCACATCGCTAATCATCACAAGGCGGACATGTTGGCTTAAATTTTTAAGTTTAATGTCTAAATTTTTAACCTTTGGGACATTCATAGCGTTGCCCCAGCCCTTTAAAACGGAGCTTATAGCAAAGATAAGTAAGGAAAGATTGAATATAAACTTTATACTCGCACGCCTACTTTCATCAAAGGGCGTTTTGTCAGTCATTTTCTCGTAAATTTTCACGCCAAAGCGCAGTATATCCGCAAAAAGCGTGATAAAAAAGAAAAAATAAGTCGGCGCGAAACAATGCGCCAAAAGGTTGTAAGTCGTGCTGTCAAAGCGGTTTTCCGCACGAAACAGCAAAAACGCCGTTTGAGACACAAAAAGCCCAGCAAAAAGAGCGATGAGCCAAATTTTATGCGCCCTTAAAAAGGCTATTTGCATAAACAAACGCTTGTAAATGTAGGCATTTGCCAGCGTGAAAATCGCCAAAATAATCAAAGAAGAAATAAAAAACAACATAGGGGTATTATAGCAAGTTGCGTTAAATTTTTCGTAAAGGGTCTTAAAATTTGCACAAATTTGCAAGATACATTAAAAAAAACTTTGCTAGAATTTACACAAATTTTCACGCAAAGGCTTAAAATGGCGATAAATTCACAAAATGACTTTCAAAGTGTTGTTGATAGGCTTGTGGCTAATGAATTTTAGTTATTTAAGGATTAAAAGTGAGTAAAAGCTACATTCAAACCAAAGAATTTAAGGCACACTTTGAATTTATGGATACTTCGCTACGCTCAGTATGACAAGATTGAGTGTTTTTTATAGTTTAAAATGCTTGTCATTTTGAGTGTAGCGAAAAATCCACACTACTGCTGCTGTCATTTTGAGTGAGTGAAACGAGCGAAAAATCCAAAGAAATTTGAGACACATTTTAAGTTTGTGGATACTTCGCTAACGCTCAGTATGACAAGGTAGATTAGTATGACAAAACCCTTGTCATTTTGAGCCTTTTGTAAAAAGGTGAAAAATCCACACCGCTAACCGCACTCACCCACAAATTTTTTAAAATTTTCTAAATTTTCCTAAAATTTCCCAAATTTTCCCAAATTTCTCTCAAAATTTTCTAAATTTCAAAATTTTTTCAAAAAAATGACACAAAAGTGAAAATTTATGCTACAATTTAATTTTCGTTTAAAATTTTTCTAAACGGATTTACAATGTCAAAAGACTTGACAATTACGACAGAAAGGACACACGATGAAAAGATTATTTTTTCTCATCACGCTCACATTTTTTAGCGTGGGCGCACTCACACAGGCGTTTGCCGCACCTGCTAGAAATACAGCGGCGGCGATGTGTGCGGGACTTATGACCGGATG
>UQBJ01000044.1 GCA_900539255.1 uncultured Campylobacter sp.
GACAAATTCGGGCTTTTGTCTAAAAATAACGGATATTTTCACTCAAAATTCAAGGTATTTTATAAATTCAACTCATTTTATAAATTTATCTCAAATTTCAAGCCTTATGCAAGGCTTTTTCATATTTTTACCCCAAATTTTTTATATTTTCACTCAAATCGCTTTCAAAATTTTGAAAAATTCAACACAAGGAGTTCATTATGAACGATGAGCCACGAAAACACTTCGGTGCGTTTTGTGAAAAAGATTCAAAAGTGCTTATTTTAGGCTCTTTTCCGTCTAAAAGTTCGCTTGATGCGAATTTTTTCTACCAAAATTGCGCAAACCGCTTTTGGTGCGTTATGGGCAAGGTATTTGGCGAGAAAGGTTTGGTAGGCGACATTAACGCTCAAAAAACCTTTTTGACAAAGCACCACATAGCACTTTATGACATTTGGGACAAGTGCTATTTCACAAAGGCAAACAGCAACGCCGACAAGGACATTGACAGCGACAAAAGCGAAAAGGTAAAGTTAGATGAGCTTTTGCAAAAGTCGCAAATCAAAGCCGTTTTCACTACCATAGGCAAGGACAACAAGTGTTTTCGCAAATGGGGCGTGAAAGAGTGGATACAAGGCTATTTTCCAAAGCAAAACATAGACGAAGTGCTGTATCCGCTTTACTCCACTTCAAGTCGTAGTCCAAAAACAGATGATGAGTTGTTTGAGGATTATAAAATTATCACTGACATTTTAAAGAAAGGATAAAAGATGAGTGAAATAAAACAAAATCAACAAAAAGTGGTGCTTGTGCCACTGAAATCAGCTATGGTTGGCTTTTTGCTCGCCTTTATAGGCTTGGGCTGGTTTGGTATAGATAGGTTTTACAAGGGCGACATTATGCTAGGGCTTTTTAAGCTCTTTTGTCCGATTTTAGCCTTGATAGCTTTTGCCGCAGGTTTATCCACAGCCGCACTTGTGATAATCGCTATCGGGTGCTTTTTTTGGTTTTTGGACTGGATACTTGTGCCGCTTGGCATATCTAGGGACAATGCTAAAAAACTCGCACAGGCAAACGGCATAGCACTCGCGCCGAACAATCAAGCGTCAAATTCAAGCACACAGCTAAAAGTGAAAAACACAAACCAAAAAACAAAAAAGATGATTTTCATTTCTTTGGTTGTGATAGTGCTTGCACAAATTTGGATTTCAATTTGGTTTTTAAGCGCAAATTCTATATCAGTATCAGTGCCAGATGATAAAATACTATTAGCACCAATAGTATTTATAGTGGCATTGATAGTTGGGTTTGCTTTGATTTATTATTTTGCTTGGCGTTATGCAAGGCAAAATAAAAGTGTCAATAATGTAGCCTTCATTGCTTTTGCGATTGCTTTTATTCTTATCTTTATCGAATTCATAGCTGGCAGATTAGGCGCAAGTGTGGTATTGAGCTGCCTTTTTTATATTAGTGAGTTATGTAATTGCTTATCTTCTTTTTATTTTGCCTATCACGATGTCTATGACTTCTATAATTACTCGCCGCATATTGGTTTGTTGGTTAATATCCCTAACATAATTTTTATTATCGTAATGGTGATATGGTTTAACAAATTTGATAAGAGTAAAAAAAGCTCAATTTAAAAGGCATAAAATAAGCAAGGGCGAGCAATCGCCCTTTTTGATAATGAAAGGATAAAAGATGAAAATCAACTTAAAAGTCGTGTCTATGACACTTAAATTTGCCCTTTTGGGCGTGATGGCGTTTGCTTATGTGGCGTGTGGCGAAGGCAAAACAAAGATGAGTAAGCAAATGGACGAGTGGTATGAAGATGGGTTGGAAGAGTTTGTCAAATACGAATACTTGATAAAGCCTGACAACAACGCTTCAAGCAGAGAAATCTTTGACTACAATGGTGCAGTTTTATATTTCAAAATCGCCTTTTACTCTTGTGTGCCTTTTAATGTAAATAAAGATAAAATCGAAACGATTGATTTGGATTCTGGTGAGTGTGAGTTTATGGCATTAAACCCAGGAAGGGAACTATACCAGCAGTGCAAAGAGCAAAATGGTCAAGTAGATGAAAGCAAGCTATCTGAAAATGAAAATTTTCAAAAATGTGCGCTTGATGGGTGGGAAAAACTTGCCACAGCAGCCCGAAAACTCGCTCGCTACAAATACGACAGCGAATTTGACAAAAAATCGATAAGTGATGATGATTTGGCAATCTTTGTAAGTGGGCTTGAACTTGAAAATGCAATCTCAAAAATGGGCGTGCTTGATGGTGAGATAGGCAAAGCGGACAAAGAGCAGGTTAAAACTGTGGCGCAAAAAATTACCAAAAAGGCAACTGATAGCGCACTGCAAGCTTATGCAACCGATACGCAACATAAGCCTTTTAGCGAGTGGTCGTATGAGTATGCTGGCAAGCTAATAAGTGCTGCCAAAAAGCCAACAGAAAGCTGTATAGAAGCAAAATGTGGCAAAGCGCCGAGCGATGAGATAGGCGCTGCGGTAATGGCGGCTGCTTTGCCTTACGCTTTCGTTGGTGCATTTAGCCGTGGAAAAGAAAGTGCAGCATTGGAAAAGCAAGCGCAAGCTGCTGTTGTAGCTGCTTTGCTTAATCACCCTTATGGCAAATGCTTGATACAAAATGAAACGCAATGTCAGCTTAAATTTATCGATGAGTATAAATTTGAACCCATAAAGCAAAGCAAGTAGCGTAAGATAAGGGCGAGCAATCGCCCTTTTTTAGTGAAAGCAAATCGCTTGCAAGGACGAAAAATTTACAAAATGGCATAAAATTTCTAAAACTTAACTTAAATTTTGTAAAATTCACATTTTAGAGCAAAATTTACGCAAAAATTCACAAAAAAGGGCAAACAATGCTTGAAAAAATTTTAGACAACTTTATGATGATTTTGTATCCAGCCTTGCTTGAAACGCTCTATATGAGCCTTGTTTCGACATTTTTGGGCTTTTTGCTCGCTATAATCCCGGGCGTTTTGCTTGCGATTTGGGACAAGGGCGGCTTGCGCGAAAACCTCGTTGCTTACAACACTTTGGACTTTTTCGTCAATATCGTGCGTAGCTTTCCTTTTATCATCTTAATCATCGTGCTGATGCCACTTACGCGTATTATCGTTGGCACAAGTATCGGCACTACCGCTACTATCGTGCCGCTCACGCTTGGCATAGCTCCATATTTGGCGAAGATGATAGAAGCAGCCCTTAAAGAAGTCGATGGGGGCATTGTCGAAGCGGCTAAAAGCTACGGAGCAAGCGACACACAAGTCATTTTTAGGGTAATGTTCGTGGAGAGTTTGCCAAGCCTGATAAATGGCATAACGCTCACGCTCATCATCGTAGTGGGCTTTTCAGCTATGGCAGGCACCGTTGGCGGCGGCGGGCTGGGCGATGTGGCGGTGCGATACGGCTATCAACGCTTTCGCACGGACATTATGATAGAAACCGTCGTGCTGCTGCTCGTGCTGGTGCAGTTCATACAAATGTGCGGCAATGTGCTTTACAAGATGACGAAAAAATGAGCCTTTGAGTGAGTTTTGCGCGCAAAGGCTTAAATTTTGATTAAATTTTTATCAAATTTTTTGCAAAATTCAGCAAAAATTTAACAAAAAAATGTAAAATTCACGCACATTTTACCCAAAAGGACAGCATTATGCAAAAACTTTTCAAATTTGCCCTAGCATTTGGGCTTTTGGCTTTTATCGGTTGTGGAGATACAGCGGATAAAAAAGGCGGCGAGGCAAACGCCAGCGCAAACAACGCTAGCGCAGTGTCTCAAACCATCACCGTAGGCGCGACACCCGTGCCACACGCTGAAATTTTAGAATTCGTCAAGGCGGATTTGGCAAATGAGGGCTTTGAGCTTGTCGTTAAGGAATTTAACGACTATGTCCAACCCAACCTAGCCACTGACAGCGGGGAGCTTGATGCGAATTTCTTTCAGCATATCCCTTATTTAGAGGAATTTAACAAAAACAAAGGCACTGCACTTGTCAGCGTGGCGGGCATTCACTTAGAGCCTATGGGCGTGTATTCACGCAAGTATAGTAGTTTTACGATTTCAAGCGATGGCGTAAGCATTGCCGTGCCGAACGACCCGACAAATGAAAGCCGTGCGCTTGACATTATCACTAAAACAGGCGTAGTTACTTTCAAGGAAAGTGCGCTTAAAACGCCGCTTGACATTGTAAGCAACCCTAAAAACATTGTTTTTAAGGAACTTGAAGCCGCTCAAATGCCACGAGCTTTGGACGACACGGACTTTGCCGTGATAAATTCAAATTTCGCAATGGCAGCAGGGCTTAAACCAACCGAACACTCTCTTGTTATGGAGGATAAAAGCAGCCCTTATGTGAATGTGCTTGTAGTGAAGGCGGGCAACGAGGAAAGTGCTAAAACAAAGGCACTCATCAAGGCTTTGCAAAGCGAAAAGGTAAAAGCCTTTATCGATGAGAAGTATCAAGGCGCAGTGGTGCCAGCGTTTTAGTTTGTTTTTATTTAAGCATTTGGCGCGAATTTTCATAGTCGAAATTCGCATTTTGTGTGAATTTGCTTGACAAAAGGCGTGAATTTAAGTGCAAAATTCACGCCACAATGCTATTTTTCAAAAGGAAATATGATGAAAAAACTTCTCTTAATCCTTGCCTTGCTCTTTGCAAGTGCAGGCGCAAAGGACGATAAAACCATCACTATCGGCGCGACACCTGTGCCTTTTGGCGAGATTTTGGAATTTGCTAAACCCTTGTTCGCTAAAAAAGGCTACGAGCTTAAAATCGTGGAGTTTAACGACTTTGCCATTCCAAATGTAGCCCTAAATGACGGCGAGCTTGATGCGAATTTCTTTCAGCACAAGCCTTATTTGCAGGCGTTCAACGACAACAAAGGCACGAAACTTGTGGCGATAAACAGCGTGGCTATCATTCCTATGGCGATTTACTCAAAATCGCTTAAAAGCCTTGATGAGCTTAAAAACGGCGCAAGCGTGAGCATTCCAAACGACCCGAGCAACGAAGATAGGGCTTTTGAGCTGCTGCAAAAGGCGAAACTCATCACGATGAAAGCCACAAAGGATTTCAAAAGCCCAGCGGACATAGCCACTAACCCTAAAAAGCTTAAATTTAGGGAGCTTGAAGCCGCCCAACTGCCCCGTTCGCTTGATGATGTGGATATCGCCCTTATCAACGCAAACTACGCGCTTGATTTTGGGCTAAATCCTACCAAAGACTCGATTTTTGTGGAGGATAAAAACAGCCCCTACGCTGTCTTTTTTGTCGTGCGCGAAAAGGACGCTCAAAGTGCGAAGACAAAGGCGATAAACGAAATTTTGCGAAGCAAAGAAGTGAAAGAATTTATCCTTAAAAAGTATAGCGGCAATGTCGTGCCGACTTTTTAGGCTTTGTTTTGGCAAAATTTACGCTCAAAAGGGCGAGCGTTAAGCAAAAGTGAGTATCATTAAGCAAAGGTTTGATGATGAAAAAGGTTTTTTTGTGCTTACTTTTGTGTTTGGCAAGTGCCTTTGGGCTGGGCGAAGAGGCAAATGTCGAGCAGGTGAAATTTGCCCTAGCCCAAGAATTTAAGGCGCAAAATCCTAAAATCATCATTCACAATGTCGAGCTACACACGGCTACACTGCCTAAAAATTTCAGCGCTTATGAATTCATCAAGCTTGGCGAGGGCAACTTCGTCAAGGCAAGCGGGTATTTAAGGGCTGAGTTTAAAACGCCCGAAAATATCAAAAAAAATGTCTTTTTTCGCTATTTTGTGAAAGGCAAACTTGAAATTTTGCGAGCTAACAAAGACTTGTCAAGGGGCGATATTTTGGAGGCTAGCGACTACAATATCATTTTTTATGACTTTGACAAAGTGCCGCTGGGGGCTATCGAAAAAGACGATGATTTAGACCTTATGGCGCGCACGAGCGTGCGGAAAAACACGATTTTGAAAAAAAATATGTTTAAGGCAAATCATCTTGTGAAAAAGGACGCTAAAATGAAAGCCGTGCTTGATGATGGCGAGGTAAAGATGAGCGTAGATGTGAGCGCGCTTGAAGCTGGCAACAAGGGCGACACGATAAAGGTAAAAACAAAAGACGGCAAGGTTTTGCAAGCCATAATTGTCGGCAAAAATCAAGTGAGTTTGCAATGAAACAAGCATTTGCGCTGAATTTATTTAGCAAATGAGTGGCTAAATGAATTTGTGGCGTAAATTTAGCAAAAAAGCGAGTGTAAGATGAAAATTTTAGTCGGTTTAAGCGGAGCAAGTGGCGTGGAGCTGGGCTTTTGCTTGCTTAATGCTTTGGAAAAATTTACGCAAAATGATGAGATTTTTGCCATCGCGAGCAAGGGCGCAAAAATGAGCTTTTTGGCGGAGAATTTAAATTTTAATTTTTGCGAAAAAAACGAAGTGTGGCAGGCTGAAAATTCACAGCTTACAACCCCAAATTTTCAAAACCAAAAAAGCGATTTTAGCGACAAAAATTCACACGCAAAAAAGCAAAAAAGCAAATTTAAAACGCAAAATTTAAACGCAAATGATGAATTCATCGCTCTTTGCAAAGAAAAATTTGAGCTAAAAAAAACGCAGTTTTTAGACGATGAAAACCTAGCCGCAAGCGTGGCGAGTGGCTCATTTGGCATAAATGCCACCATCATCGCGCCTTGTTCTTTAAACACTTTGGCAAAGATAAAGCACGGCTTTGCCGACACGCTCATCACAAGGGGCGCAGCCGTAGCCCTAAAAGAGCGCAAAAAGCTCATTTTGTGCGTGCGCGAAATGCCCTTTTCCACGCTCGCGCTCAAACAAATGACAAAGCTTTCCAAAATGGGCGCTATCATCGCCGCGCCCGTGTATGCGAGCTATTTTAAGGCGCAAAATTTAAGCGATTTGCGAAATTTCATCATCGGCAAGTGGCTTGATTTGCTTGAAATCCCGCACGATTTATACCAAAAATGGGCGTGAGATTAAGGTGTTTTAAGTCTTAAAAAGGCGTGTAAAATTTGACTACAATCAAAAAACACTTTAACCAAAACAAAAAACGCAAGTTCAAGTATCTCACAAACCCCAAAGTGTCGCAAGGACACTTTGGCAACATAAAAAGGAGATTTAACCTACCAAGGTAAGTTCGGTCGGGCAAACGCCCGTCAAGCGAGCAAAAAGCCCACGCGCAAAGCGCGCAAGCCTTTCGCAAGAGCGCCCGCAAACCTGCCAGCAAAAGCAGCCCGCAAAGCCACTCGCAAACTAACTCATACAAAACACGGCTGTGGCGACAAAGATGACGGCAAAAGCCAGCGCAAGTTTTTCGCGCAAATTTAAGCCCCAGCCTTTCAGCCAAAGCCAAAAGTTCGCAAGTTTTAACTCAAAGCCCACAAAAGCCTTGAATTCAAAACTCACGCCAGCGATTTAAAGCCAGCACAAGTTTCGCCCAGAGCAAAAACTCGTTTAGTTTCACTCAGCTTAAAAGCTAAACGAGTAGCGCAAGCCCACTTGATACGGTTGCTTTGCTTCAAAATTTGTTAAAATGGCGGTTTGCTCATTTAGTGTATATTTGTAGTCATCTTTTTGTTTCAGCAAACTAAAACGACTATAAAGCTCCACGCCGTGCTTTTGGGCGATATTTGCCCGCAAGCCAAAGTTTATCCCAAAGTCAAAGCCACTAGCACTCAGGTCCTTATATGAGTAAGTAAAATTTGTCATATTTGCTCCATTTATGGCTACGCTCTGTGCCTTGTAGCTCGTATATCCTAAACTCAAACCGCCAAACACACCAAATTCAAAGCTGTCATTTTGCTCGAAATTATACAAAGCATCGACATTTGCGTTGAGATTAAGGGTGCTTATCTTTATGGTTTCGGTAAAGTTAAAATAAGCTTCGGCTGGCGATGCCCCACTTTCATTAAAACTTGGTCCTATTTTATGCTCGGACTGCGTGCCAAAGTCAATCACACCATAATAACGCAAGCCAAATTTTTCAGTGAAAAACTGCTTATACCCCGCCAAAAAGCCATAGCGAAAACTTGAAGCTGACTTTGTCGCATCTGCTCCCATTTCACCAGAACCATCTGTGGATACGGAAGCATACTCGCTTTTAGCGTTTGCCCCGCCAAAGCCAAACTGCACGCCAGCAAAAGCACCGCTTGTCTCAGCTAGCGCACTGCTAGCACCTAAAATCCCAGCCAGAGCAAAGCTCAAAGCAAATTTGTTTATACTCATAAGAGTCCTTTAAGATGAATTTCTACACCCTTCAAACCCCTTGCCTTTCGCGTTAAATTCAAAATTTTTGCCAAAAACTGACAAAAATTTAAATTTCAAAGGGCAAAAAGTCTAAAAAAGTTTAGATGCTCATATTATAATGCCCCCCCCCCTTAAATTAACCTTAAAAGAAGCTTAAAATTAGCTTAAATTTCAAAAATTTTTCGCCACTTGCGTGGCAAACAAATTTAAAAATCAAAGTAAAATTTAACGCAGGCGTGGAATTTTAGGCAAATCATCATCACAAGCAAGCTTAAAATGCGTTTTGTTTGTAAAAGCAAGCGTTTGTAAGGTGCAAAATGGCTTAAAATGATGACACGCTTTGCCACGATAAAATGAATGAAATTTACGATTTGTGGTTAATTTTTTGTATAATGCCAAAAAATCATTAGAAAGGCTCAAATGCTCGCTCATATAAACGCCAAAGGCACGAAAATTCCATTCATCTACGAAGAAAACAACGATTTGCCCGTGATTTTTCTGCGCTTTGTGTTCGCAAATTCAGGCAAAGCGTATGAATATGGCACACCAGCAGGCACGGCGCGAATGTTTGCACGGCTTTTAAACGAGGGCGCGAGTGAGGATTTTTTCAAAGAACTTGACTTTTACGCCATAAATTTCGAGGCAAGTAGTGGTTTTGAGAGCTTTGAGCTAAGCATTTCTTGCCTTAAAGAGCATTTTGATTTTGTGCTTAAAAAACTTGCACTCTTGCTTGAAAAGCCGCGCTTTGATGAAAAACTCTTGCGTAAGCTCAAAACTACGGCTTTGGGCGAGCTTGCCGCACGAAACAGCGACTTTGATTATTTAGCTAAAAGGCTTTTAAACAAAAGCGTCTTTGAGTGCGATGAATTTGCTCTTTCAAATGACGGCGATGAAAAAAGTATCCAAAAAATCAGCCTTAAAGACTTGCAAACATTTCACAAGCACCATATAAACTTAGCAAATCTCATCATCATAGCAGGCGGCAACGCCACAAGCACGCAAATGCAAGCCTTGCTCGCTTCTGTGCTTGAAATTTTAAGCGTTGGCACAAGGTGCGCCACTAAAAAATTCACACTCTGCGCGAAAGCAAAAGATGAAATTTACACTCGCAAGGACAGCGAGCAGGCTTATATCTACTTTTGCACGCCTTTTGAGCTTGAATTTAGCGACAAAAACACGCATTTAGCTAAACTTGCCATTTTTATACTTGGTGCTGGGGGCTTTGGCTCGCGGCTTATGGAGGAAGTGCGCGTGAAAAGGGGGCTAGCGTATAGTGCTTATGCTATGCTTGATTTGAGCGTGTGCTACAAGCGTGTTTTTGGGTATTTGCAAACCAAAAACGAAAGCGCGAGCGAGGCAAAAGAGCTGGTAAAAAGCGTGTTTGCGGACTTTGTGAAAAATGGAGTGAGCCAAAATGAGCTTACACAGGCGCAAAACTTTCTTATAGGCTCAACCCCGTTGCGTTATGAAAGCCTTGAAAAGAGGCTTAGCGTGGCTTATAATGAATTTTATCAAGGTTTGGATTTTGGAGCGTTTAAAAAAGAGCTTGAAAAGCTCCGCCACGCCACGCTTGATGAGCTAAACGCCTACATAAAAGCACACGCTGAACTCCTTAAAATCAGCTTTGCAAGTGTGAAAAAATGACTCTAAACCCTGCTGATGCGGTGCTTTTTAAGAGATTGCACCTTAAAAATCTGCTTGATTTAGCCTTGCTTTTGCCAAAAAAACTTGAAAATTTGACTTTAAGCCAAGCCCCAAGTGAAAGCGTTTGCACGCAAGAGGTGCAAATTTTACGCACAAATTCACACTCTGGCAAACTGATGGGCGTTGTTTGGTGCAAGGGTTGGGAGATTGAGGCGAGTTTTATTTTCTTTCACCCGAGTAGATGGCATTTTGGGGCGTTTAAGGCTGGCAAAGAGTGCATTTTTAACGCAAAGATGAATTTATTTAACGGAATGTGGCAATTTTCAAACCCAAAAATCATCACTAAGGCTGGATTTTTCGTGCCAAAGTATCAAGTGGCGGGCATTAAAGATGAAAGCATAGCTAGGCTTATACACGAGTATGTGAGCAAGGAAAATTTAAGCGCGAGCGGGCTTGATGAGCAGCGTGCTGGCTTGCTTGTGGGGTTGCACGCTTATGATGAGCGAAGTTTTGGGCTTTTTAACGCGCTTAAAATGGCTTTAAGCAAAAAAGATGAAAACGCCTTAAATTCAAGCGAAAATTTGAATTTTTCGCAAGAAAATGCGCCAAATTTAAGTCAAATTCAAGCAAATTCAGCCAAAAGCCTTGCAAAACAAGGCGAAGAGCTTTTAAAAGAGCTAAAATACATTGAAATTTACAATTTTTTACGCCGTTTGAGAAACAAAAAACAGGTTTCAAAAAGCTATGAAATAGAGCTTTACGACATAAGCAAGTGGCTTGAAAGCCTGCCTTTTAAGCCTACAAGCGACCAAATGCGTGCGATAGAGGACATAAAGGGCGATTTGCGCTCAAAAAATGCCAAAAGGCGCATTATAATGGGCGATGTGGGTTGTGGCAAAACGCTTGTGCTGCTTGCTGCTGCCTTGCTTGTCTATCCTAAACAAGCCGTGCTTATGGCGCCTACGAGCATTTTAGCAAACCAACTTTTTGACGAGGCAAAAAGGCTTTTGCCAAATTTTATGCAAATTTCGCTTTTAAAGGGCGGTAAAAAGGACAAAAATGTCGAGCAAAACTTGCAAAATGTCCATTTAATCATAGGCACACACGCACTAATCCACTTAAACTCCCTAAACGCCGTGCTTGTAATGGTCGATGAACAGCACCGCTTTGGGTCAAATCAACGCCAAAAAATCAACGATTTAGCTAAAAACGATGACACAAGGGCGCATTTTATACAATTTTCCGCCACGCCCATACCCAGAACGCTGAGTATGATACAATCAGAGCTTGTGAGCTTTTCGTTTATCCGCCAAATGCCCTTTCGCAAGGACATTCAAACCTTTTGCGTGCAGGGTAAGGATTTTTCGCTCATCATAGAGCGCATAAATGCCGAGCTTGCAAAGAAAAATCAAGTCGCTATCATCTATCCGCTGGTAAATGAGAGTGAAAAGGGTGTGTATTTGCCGCTAGAAAAGGCAAAGGAGTATTGGCAAAAGCGATATGATGGCGTTTATACCACGCACGGCAAGGACAAGGACAAGGACAAGGTGCTGGTAGAATTTCGCGAAAAAGGGTGCATTTTGCTGGCTACAACTGTGATGGAAGTGGGCATTTCACTGCCAAGACTTAGCACCATCATCATCGTGGGAGCTGAAAAACTAGGGCTTGCCACGCTTCATCAACTGCGTGGGCGCGTGGGACGCGTGGGACTGCCTAGCTTTTGCTATCTTTACACCAAGCTAAACACTATGCCAACGCGTTTGCTTGAATTTAGCCAAACCTTAGACGGCTTTGCCATAGCCGAACTTGACCTTAAAAACAGACTCAGCGGGGATTTGCTCGATGGCTTTGCCCAGCACGGCAATGAGTTTGAATTCTTTGACTTTGTGAGCGATGAAAAGATTTTAGAGCAGGCAAAAGCGGATTTGGGATGAGTTTGCGAGTGGCATTTGCGATGAAATGCGTGGCGGCGCACTTTGTAATTTTCAAAACTTTTGTGGTGAGTGGGTAAATTTTTAAAAATTTGTTTGTGATGACACGCAAACAGCACTTTGTCATAAAAGCATAAATTTTTTAAAGCGCTTTGTCAAATTTATCCAAATTTAAGTTTGAAAAGACTATAAACTACAAATCAATTTTAGAATTTAAATTTTTTTACCCTTTGTGAGAAAAAATTTAGGAAAATTTTGACTATGATGAAAACTAAATTTTCATTGCTGAATTTTAAGATGATTTTAAGCTAAATAAGGCTAGAATTC
>UQBJ01000045.1 GCA_900539255.1 uncultured Campylobacter sp.
CCTTTGGATTGCCACGAATTTGCACGCTCACGCTTTGCAAATTCTCGCAATGACACCACTCCAAAACCCCCAAAACCTCCAAGCACACCACAAATTTTTTTGCTTGTCATACTGAGCCTTTGGCGAAGTATCCACGAATTCAAAGTGCGAGTTTGCATTTTAAAGTATGGATTTTTCGCCTTAAATTCTTTGGATTTTTCGCTCGCAAAGCTCACTCAAAATGACAATGGAAATTTTTTCTCTGCGGCTTGCGCCTTGCAAGCCACATCAAAAAAGCAAGCGTTGCCGTAATTCAAACCAACTCGCCAAATTTCGCCCTTACATCCACTCCAAAACTTGACTCAACTCTGTGGTTACAAAGCATTTTAGCCCCACTTCTTCAAGCGGTTTAGCGGGGATTATCGCGCTTTTAAATTTCTGCATAGCCGCTTCTTTAAGGCGCACATCAAGGCTAAACACCTCTCTTATCTCGCCATTTAGGCTAAGCTCACCGATAAACACGCTATCCTTGCTTAATGGGCGGTTCTTAAAGCTCGAAATTATCGCCGCTACAACCGCTAAATCAGCCGCTGTTTCGCTGATTTTCACTCCACCGCTCACATTCACAAAAACATCATAATGCCCCAAATTTAGCCCCAACTTTCGCTCCAAAAGCGCCAAAAGCATATCAAGGCGGTTTTTCTCATAGCCTGTGGAGCTGCGTTTGGGGTAGCCACTTTCGCACACAAGAGCCTGAATTTCAAGCACCAACGCACGCGAACCCTCCATAACCACGCCCAAAGCGCTGCCAGCCACAGCCTTGCCCCGCGTAAAAAAGCGGTTTGCTATGTCCTTTGCGCTCACAAGCCCCTTTGCGCTCATCTCAAAAATCCCAACCTCGCTCGTGCCGCCAAAGCGGTTTTTAAAGCCACGCAAAAGCCTGATTTCCTTTGTCGCATCGCCCTCAAAATAAAGCACCACATCAACCATATGCTCCAAAACGCGCGGACCAGCGATAGCGCCGTCTTTTGTGATATGCCCGATGATGAAAGTGCTGATATTACGCGCTTTGCTTACTCTCATCAACTCAAAAGTAATCTCGCGCACCTGAGTGAGTGAGCCAGCGGCGGAGGCGACTTTGTTAGAATAAAGCGTTTGTATAGAATCCACGATGAGAATTTCAAATTCACCCTTATGCAGCTCTTCTAAAATGTCCTCCAAACAAAGCTCTGTGAGCAAAAAAAGGTTTTTGTCATTTGCTTCAAGCCTATCAGCTCGCAGTTTGATTTGACTTTTGCTTTCCTCGCCGCTTACATACAGCACTTTTTTGCCGCTTCGCGCTAAATTTGCGGCGATTTTCAGCAAAAGCGTTGATTTACCAACGCCCGGACTTCCGCCTATCAGCACAAGCGAGCCTACAACCAAGCCTCCGCCCAAAACCAAATCAAGCTCAATGTCGCCTGTTGCAAGCCTTTGAAAGTTTTCAATCTCCACTTTTTCAATGCAAACGGCACTGCTACTGCCTTTGCTTGCCTTTGAAAGCTCTTTTAAAACAGCGATTTGCTCGGCTTTTAGCTCCACAAAGCTGTCCCAAGCACTGCATTCTGGGCATTTGCCTACCCATTTGCTTTGCTGATTGCCACAGGCTTGACACTCAAAAATGATAGTTTTTTTCGCCATAGTTGTCCTTTTTAAGAATAAATTTTACTCAAATTTGCTTTGTTTTTTGCTTAAATTTTTCAAAGTTTTGCTCGAAATACCCTTTTTTCAAGCTCTTGTTGGATTGCGGGCGTGATGAATTTTTTATGCAAAGGCATTTGAGATTTTAAGCTCAAAAGCACGGCAGAAATTTAGCTTTGCAAACTTTGCGTGGCGTAAATTTAAGAAATCCAAGCGCAAATTCAGCCCTTTGCGCCACTTTTCAGTGAGCTTTTTAGCTCGCTTGCTGCTTTTCTTGCTAACTCATCGCAACGCTCGTTAAATTCGTGTCCATCGTGAGCTTTTACCCAAAAAGCCGTGATTTTATGGGGCTTTGCCGCGTGCAAATACTCTTTCCACAAAGGCACATTTTTTTTGCCCTTAAAGTCCTTTTTCACCCAGCCAGCAAGCCATTCGTTGATACTTTGCACCATTAAATTCGAGTCTGTGTAAAGGGCGATTTCGCAGGGTTCTTTCAGCGCGCGCAAGGCTTCGATGATGGCGCGCAGCTCCATTTGGTTGTTTGTCGTGTCTTTTTGTGCGCCAAAGCCCACTTTTTCGCGCTCCCCATAACGCAAGATATACGCCCAGCCCCCACAGCCCGGGTTGTCAAGGCAAGAGCCGTCCGTGTAAAGCTCAACGCGCTTCATCGTCTCTTACTTCGTAAAGGATTTTGCAGCCGCCAAACTCGTAGCAAATCGGGCAGTGGTAGAAAAAAAGCGGCATTTGGTTTTTGCAATGCGTGCAAACATACGAAAAACTGAGCCTTGCTTTAAAGTCGTTATCATTTAGAATTTCAAGCATTTTAAGTTTGGGGTTTGTAAAGGCGTAGTTTTGGCGTTTAGGGGCGAGCTTCATCGCGCAAAACAGCTCAAAATAAGCATTGTCGTCCAAAAAAATCGCCCTTTTGCCCTTGTAAAGCAAGTCAATCACAAGCTCAAATTCAGCGTGAATTTCCACTCCATTTTCGAGCAAAAATCTTTTCACAAGCTCGTTGTTTTCATAGCTTTTGGGGCTTTGGGCTGAATTTTTGGGGGCTGAATTTAAGTCTTTTGAATTTAAATTTGCTAAATTTTCGCTTTTTAAGGCTGAATTTGGAGCGTTTAGGGCTAAATTTTGGCTTCTTTTATCATCAACGCTTAAATTTTTCTCTCCCAAAGCCCCGCTTTGTGCGCCGTTTTTCAAAGCCACGACATTGATAAACTCGCGTTCTTTGCTCACTTCACAGCCTAGCTCAAAGAGCGCGTCAAGGCTTTGCAGCACTTCACCGTATCTTTTAAGGCGCAAATATACTATTTTCAGTAGTTTGAGCGCCTTTTCGTTGCGCGGGCGCAGGTTAAGCGCATTTAAAAGCACTTCAACACTTCTTTGCAAAAAGCCAGCGCGAAAATAAACCTCAGCTAAATCATAAAAAATCGCTTCTTGCTCGCCCTTGTCCTTTATCTTTTCAAGGGCGATGAGATAGATTTGTATGGCTTTTTCAAACTCGCCGCTTTTAGTGAAAATGCCAGCTAAAAAGTGCAGATTTTCAAGGCTAAGAGAGCTTGCGCGCAGCAAATCCTTGTGTTCGTCTGCTATGTCAAATTTTTTGATAAAGCCTTCAAGTCCCTTTTTTTGGCTCTTTGATGAGAGTGTGCGCCACGCATAGTGCAGCACAGCCACCACTAGCACGAGTGCGACAAGCACCAAAAGCCCAAACATAGGGTCTCTGTATTCAACGAAAAAAAAGTCCATTCACAAGCCTAACTTTGCAAAATTTGCGAAATTTTTGTGGCATTATAGCGAAAATTTGTTATAATGCCTACAAAAAAGGACAGCTTGTGCCACGCCCCACAAACAAAAGCGATTTAATCAAAGCCGCAAATGATGAATTTACCAAGCTTTGCACGCTTTTAGACAGCACGCCAAAAGAGCTTTTAAAAAGCGATTTTAAAAACGCCCTGCCCAAAAATGCACGCGACAAAAACGCCCGCGACATACTCATACACCTTTATGAGTGGAGCAAAATGCTTGAAAATTTCATCACAAACAATGTTGAATTTAAGGGCGAAAATGCCTTGTCAAAGCCCAAAATCACGCCATTTCTTCCAAGCCCTTATAATTTTAGAACCTATCCTAAACTCAACATTGAGCTGTGGCAAAAGCACCAAAACACGAGCTTTGACGAGGCTTATGCGAGCTTAAAACAAAGCCACGAGCGCGTTTTAAAGCTGATAAATAAGCTCAGCGAAAAAGCCTTATTTACAAAGGCTCATTTTGCTTTCACGCTTACTTCAAGCCTTGCAAGCTATGCGATTTCAAGCACTTCAAGCCATTATGCTTGGGCGATAAAACAGCTTAAAAATGGCTTTAAGGCTAAATGACAAAGTGTTTCATTAACCAAAAATAGCTAAAATTTGCCCGCGATTTTTGCATAAAATGGGCGAAAATTCCGCACAAATTCACAAAAAGGACACAAAAATGGAACTCATTTCTACTTCTGCGATTATCGCACTTGTAGTGCTTGCAGTCGTTGTAGCTACGATATTTTCGGGGCTTAAAATAGTCGGACAAACCGACATTTACATAGTTGAGCGGCTTGGCAAATACCACAAATCCCTTTACGGCGGGCTAAATTTAATCATACCTTACATAGATAGAGTTGTAGCAAAGGTTACGAGCAAAGAACAGCTCATAAATATGGGACAGCAGGCGATTACAAATGACAATGTCAGCATTTTTGTCGATGGCATAGTCTTTGTAACGGTTATGGACGCTAAAATGGCGACTTATGGGGTAACGAACTATCAAATGGCGATTGAAAACCTTGCCGTTACGACACTTCGGGGCGAGCTTGGCAAGATAACGCTTGATGAAGCCTTTTCAAACCGCGACAAGCTCAACGCCGCCTTGCAAGTGGCTTTGGGCGAGGCGGCGTTTAACTGGGGCGTGAAAATTATGCGCGTGGAGATTAGCGAAATCTCCGTAGGCAAGGACATACAAGAAAGTATGAACCAGCAAATGAAAGCCGAGCGCGACAAACGCGCCATCGAGTTAAAGGCGGAGGCTGAAAAACAGGCTCAAATTCGCAACGCAGAAGCCTACAAACAAGAACAAGTCTTGCAAGCTGAGGCGATAGAGCGAATGGCTGATGCGCGCAAATACGAGCAAATCGCGCTCGCACAAGGGCAAGCTGACGCCATAAGGCTCATCAATGACGAGATGAAAAAAAGCCCGCTAGCGGCTGAATTTTTACTCACAAAGGACAGAATCAGCGCATTTACCGAGCTTTCAAAAAGCACGAGCAAGGACAAGGTTATCGTGCCTTATGAAACGGCTGAATTTATCGGCTCATTGTCCGTTATCAAGGACTTTTTAAAGGATAAATGATGATAGAAGCCTTGTTATCTAGCGATTTAGCCGTGCAAACTATGTGGCTTTTCATCATCGCTGGGGCGTTGCTGCTGTGTGAGCTTTTTGTGTTTAGCTATTTTTTGCTTTTTATCGGCGTAGGCGTGGCGGCAACGGGCGTTTTGAACGCTTTTGGCGCATTTGGCTCGCTCGTGGCTCAGCTCATAAGCATAGTCGTTTGCTCTTGCCTTGCGCTTGTATCGTTGCGCCCGCTCATCAAACGCTTTTCAAAGCCCAAGGACAACTATGTCGAAAATGCGAATTTAAGGCTTAAAATCGGCACAAAAGCAAAAGTCATAGAAAATGGTATCATCGAATGCAACGGCACGATGTGGAAAAGCGACACAGGCAAGGCAAAGGTAGGCGATATAGTGCAAATCGTGGATTTTAGGGACAATGTCGCGGTTGTAGAAAGCGTGAGTAAGTAGTAAAAGGCTTAACGGAGCGCGAAATTTAAGGCAGAGTTAGCAATGTGGCGTTAAGCAAAAGGTTTGATTTGCTTAAATTTTTGGCAATTTTAGCTAAAAATTTGTCTTTTCTTGCTAGAATTTGCAAGTTTAATGCGCCACAACAAAAGTGGCATTTCAGCAAAATGCGAAATGAAACAAAATAAATTTAAAAAAGCGGAGAAAAAATGCAAAGACAAATCATCACTTACCCTGACAAAAGGCTGTTTGAGCGTTCTTTAAAGGTGCAAAATTTTGACGCGAATTTGCACGCCTTGCTTGATGATATGTATGAAACGATGATAAATGGCAATGGCATAGGGCTTGCGGCGATTCAAGTGGCTGAGCCTTTGCGGATATTTTTGGCGAATTTGCCCGATGAAAATGACGAGATAAAAAAAGAAAATTTGCTTGAATTCATAAACCCTGAGCTTGAATTTATCGGCACTGAAAAGATACTTTGCAATGAAGGCTGTTTGAGCGTGCCGAATTTTTTTGAAGAAGTTGAGCGTTATAAAAGCGTGCGCGTGCGTTATCAAGACCGCTTTGGCAAGGCGCAAAGCCTTGAAGCAAGCGATTTGCTCGCTGTTGTCTTGCAGCACGAGTTTGAGCATTTGGACGGGCATTTGTTCATCGAGCGGCTTAGCTACTCGCAAAAAAAGCTCTTTGAAAAGGAATTTAAAGCCGCCCAAAAGGCAAAAAAGAGTGGCAAAACGCTAAATTCAGGCGTTGCAAAAGCACAAAATGCGCCAAAAGCCCCGCTAAAAGACAGAATCCGCCCCAAAGAGAGCAAGTGAAAAAGCTCAAAAGCGTGAGTTTAGGCGATGAGCTGTGTATCATCGATGTAGAAAGCACTTTTACAAGGGGTTTGCCCGGTTTTAGCATAGTAGGACTGCCAAATTCAGCCATCAAAGAAAGCACCGAGCGCATAAAAGCCTGCTTGATGAGCAAAAACTACGCCTTTCCCGCCCAAAAAATCACCATAAATTTAAGCCCATCAGGCATACCAAAAAACGGCTCGCATTTTGATTTAGCGATGGCGATTTTGATTTTGCTGCAAAAGCAAGAAAATTTGGAGCAAATCTTTGTTTTTGGGGAGCTTGGACTTGACGGGGCTGTTAAAAGCACGAATGAGCTTTTTTCTTTGCTTTTGTTTTTGAGCGCAAAGGTGCAAAAAGCGCGGGTTTTGGTTCCTAAGGCTTTGGCTGAAAAAGCCGCGATGATACCGAATTTAGAAGTGTTTGTCGTGCAGGATTTGGACGAAGCGGTGGAGTTTTTTAGTCAAAATGAGCGTGAAAAATTTCGCGCAAACGCCACGCACCCGCTTTTTGCTAAGCCTTTGATGATAGAAAATGAACTTTTTATCCCAAATACCAGCTTTCCTTATGATTTTAGCGACATTAAGGGGCAAGAAAACGCGAAATTTGCTTGTCTCATCGCCGCACTTGGTATGCACAACATTTTGTTTGAAGGCAGTGCGGGTAGCGGCAAAAGTATGTGTGCTAAGCGTTTGGTGTATATAATGCCCCCACAAAGCCTAAATGAAGTGCTATTAGCTAGTGCGTATCAGTCGCTAAACTCGAAAGATAGTGAGTTTTCAAGCATTAGAGCCTTTCGCAACCCGCACCACACCAGCACAAGGGCGAGCATTTTTGGCGGCGGCACAAAGGGCGCAAAAATCGGCGAAGTGGCGCTTGCAAATGGCGGCGTGCTGTTTTTTGACGAGTTTCCGCACTTTGGCAAGGTTATCATCGAAAGCCTGCGCGAACCGCTTGAAGACAACCAAATCCTCGTCTCACGCGTGAATTCAAAGGTGAGCTATGAGACGAAATTTCTTTTTGTCGCCGCGCAAAACCCTTGCCCTTGCGGGAATTTGTTTTCGCCAACTCTGAGTTGTCGTTGCAGCGAACTTGAAATCAAACGCTACAAAAACACCATTTCAGCGGCGATTTTAGACCGCATTGACTTGTATGTGGCGATGGAAAAATCAAGCGCTGATGATAAAAGCTCGTTTAGCTCGCGTGAGCTTAGTGAGCGTGTTTTGGCGGGCTTTGTCTTTCAAAAAAAGCGCGGGCAAAAGGAATTTAACGCAAAGCTCAAAGATGAAAATTTAGCGCAAATTTGCGTGATGGACAAAGATGCGCAAAGCACGCTGAATTTAGCTGTGGCGCGTTATAATCTCTCGCAAAGAGCGGTAAATAAAACGCTCAAAGTAGCTCGCACCTGCGCTGACTTGGAGCAAAGGGAGATTATCGGCAAGGCTGACATTTTAAAGGCGTTGAGTTTTAGGGTGAAATCAAATCAATGATTTAATCTTGCAGCAAGTCAAGCTCCGCTCAACCCACACACCATTACGCCACCCAGCCCGCTATCGCAAGCAAACCAAACACTCGCCAACTCGTCATTGCGCCCTTTGCAAATGCAAAGCGTGGTAAGGCAAAAATTTATAAAGAAAAATTTGTGGAAGTTTTGGTTTTTGAAAGATTTAAGACATTGACAAATTTGCTTGATTGTAGCATAATGTCAGTGTTTGAAATATGATATTGAAAGGGTTTTAATGCAAACCATATTAGGTATAGGCTTTGTTTTTCTTTGTGCTGTGGTAATCATCGGTGCGATATATTTGTATGTTCGCTATTATTTCTTTGGCGATTATCTAAAACAAGCAAATAAAAAACATAATAAATTTATAAAAACTGAAACTGATACGCCTTTTGAAAAAGGTAAAATCAACCTATCACTCATAGGTAAAAAAAGCACGCAAAATCCTTTGAGTTATTGGTATATAGATGATAATGATTAAAGTAAATTTCCGCTTTTAGTCAAAATTCATACTATTAACACCACTTCCCATTTGAATTTCCACCAAAATTTGGATTAGTAGAATTTTTGTTTAAAGCCCTTAAATCGGGTGGCTACCTTGATTTACATCAGTTAATTTCCAATTATCAGCTCTATTATTATGTTTTCGCCTATTGTGCTTGTATTTTTCATAAAATCCATATATGCACTACAATCATTCACATTGATTTTTAAAATTTATATCTTTCCATTTTTGATTGTGGTAAATGGCGTTTTGGCACTCATAAGCACCACCTATATGGTCTTTATCAAAATGTGAAAGCACAATAAGATTGATTTTATCATTATTTTTATTTTACTAATAAGGTCTTTATGCCCACAATCATAAACCCAAGAGAATGTTTTATTTGTATCTAAATTTTTAATTTGTCCATAATGGCAATTATTTCCTCTTATAGCTTGAAGTTGGGTTTGACGAACTATGTAATTCATTATAAGTCTCTTATAAAATTTATGTTTTAATTTTCCAACTCTCATACACGCAAACTCTCCCGCCAAAGCTCTCTTTTTGCGCTATCAAGCCCTCGTTTAGAGTGAGTCCATCGTTTTCAGTCGAAATTCCAAAGTCAAAGTATAGCTTATTTTCCCTATATTTGTCAAGCAAGGTGCTTATAACTAAATCCAAAGCCCCTATTTCTCGTCCCTTATCACTACTTGCCATATATTGCGTATGCACCAAATTTTCATACACAAATACCACCACCCCAGCTAAAATCTTATCGTCTCCGCGTTGCGTAGCCACATAAAGCTTTATTTGCTTAGGGAATTTACTCGCCAAAAGTGCAAGTTCTGCTCCGCTATGCACGGCTTTTGCATTGTGAAATTTAGCTAAAACCTCATTTTCAAGTGTGATAAATTTTTCAAATTCATTTGACTCCACTATCTCAACACCCTCTCTTTTCGCGCGTGAAATCTGTGCTTTACGCCCCTTTGTCATCTTAATAGGCGCACGCAAATTTATCGTTGTAGAAGGCTCGATTTTGGTAAGTTTAGCATTATGTCTCCATAGCGCATATATGTCCTCATCAGCAGGAATTTCATAGTAAATTTGTGGCACTTTTTATACTCTAACGCTTTGAATTTATGCTCTTTTAGATACTCTATTAGGGCTTTTACACATTCGTTCATTTTGACTTGTTTCATATTTGCGCTAGATATAAAGCCTCCGAAAGTAAGCCCTCCGTGCGATTTTAGCACATTATCGTGGCGTGAGAGTGGCAAAAGCGCGATTAGCTCATCATCATAAAAAAATAAAAGCGAATTATCTACAAATCTATCCGCGTGATAGTCCATAAAATCGCGTTTAAACATAAAAATTCCATTTTTTGAATTTTCTACAAAACTATCCCACGCGCTTTTAAGCTGTGCTGTGTAAGGCAGTATCTTTATCATCACCCAGCCTTACGCAGCGTTATGCCACTTGTGAGATTTGCAAAATTAGGTAGAGTCCCCCCCCCCCCATTTGCAAGGACGCTTGAAACATTGAGTATAAACGAATCATAAGCCACACCGCGTCCGCCAAATTCTTGTTTTTGTTGGATTAGCCCAGCGTTTAAAATTAGCCCATTATTTTCAGTAGAAATTCCAAAGTCAAAATAACGCTTATCTGCATAAATTTCATTGATGAGTTTGTCAAACACAAGGTCCAAAGCCCCACACTCTCGCCCCTTTTGCGAATTTGCTATGTATTGCGCGTGAGCGACATTTGGTGTTTCATATATTACCACGCCAGCAAGCATTTCACACTCATCGTAAGTAGCATAAAGCTTGATATTGCTAGGAAATTTTTGTGCTAGATATTTTAGCTCATCGCTTGTGTGTGTTGGTTTTGCGCCGTGATGAGTGGCTAGCACCTCGCTAAGTAAGGCGATATAGCTCTCAAAATCATCACTTTGTTTAAACGCTAAATTTGCATTTAGAGCTTTTTTGATATTTCGTTTTCGTCTTTCGTTAAATTTAATTTTATCACACATATAAATAGTGCTTGAAATATCGCGCCGAACGAGTTTTGCGCCCATTCTAAATAACGCATATAAATCCTCATCTGCTGGATAATTGTGATAAATCATCGGCACTCTTTTATACAGCAAACTTTCAATGCCGCATTCAAGTAAATACTCATTTAAACGCGCAAAAATTTCAAGCATTTTTTGCGCTACCATTTTTCTGTCCGTAATGATACCCCCATAAGTAAGTCCGCCGTGCGAACGAAGCTCAGCCCCGTGCAAAGATGCACACATAAGTGCGACAAGCACACCATCATCAAAAAACATTAACGAATTATCTTTGAATCTATCTGCGTGATACTCAACATAATTGCGTTTAAACATAAAAGTGCCATTTTTAGAACGCTCGATAAAATCGTCCCAAAGGGCTTTATAAGCTTTATCATAAGGTTTAATACTTATCATTATGGCTTCCTTATGATGATATCATCTCGGCGATTAGCAAAGGGCAAATCCTTTGCTTGTGGCAATATATAAGCATCAAAGCCACTATTTTGACACTTTAAAACGATAGACATCAGTAAGCTATCATCTATCTTGCCTTTTTCTATGCAGTTAAATTCAACCTTTGGCAATTCATCTGTTTGCATAAATTTTTGATGAAATTTAATGCCATTGTTTGAGGCAAAAAATCTCTTTCTTTTAGAGATATTTGGTATATCGCCGATGAGAATTTGCCCGCCATCATTGAGCAACTCCATAATACAATCCAAAAAATACCAAACATTACTATCCACAAAAATATAATGAAACACGCTATAACAGATGATTATGTCCACACCACTCGATTTTTCTTGTATCTCATCAAAGGTTTCATTTGGAAAAAGTCCAGCGATTTTGATTTCGTTTTCTTTGTTTAAAATCAAATCGAGCATTTCTTTACTATCAGCCAAAAATAGCGTATTGTGGCGTTTAGCGCAAAAATCAGAGATATATTTTTGCAAATTTGAGCAACCAGAGCCAATATCCAAAACCTTTAAATTTTCTTTTTCTTTAAGCAAGGGTAGTTTTAGCAAAATATCATCAAAAATCAAATTTTCACTATGTTCTCGGTAAGTGTCAGGAAAGCCTATTTTTTCATACATAGAGAGCTTATCATCTTGTGCTAGTTCTTGGTATTTTTTAAAATTATATCCGTCATAATCTTTCATTAGTGTCCCTTTGATTGCATAAAATGAAAGATAAGGCGGTAAAAGTAAGATAAAAAGAAAGTTGTTTATAATAAAGGATAAAGAAAAATATATAAGAGCTAGTTGCCCCCCCCCC
>UQBJ01000046.1 GCA_900539255.1 uncultured Campylobacter sp.
GCAAAACGCTCAAACTCACGCTTGGTTTGGTTGTGTCTAAAACGCTTTTTTTGCAAGCTGAAAATCAACCTTGCCAGCCACTTTGCATAGCCTTGTTCTAAACGCCTTTGATACGCACACTCAAAGGGACGCACCTCGTTTCTAACCCTGTGAAATGCAAGCAGTTTTATCATAAAGTGCATAAAAGTCTTATATTTTTCATCTTGATTTTGCGTGTAATGATGAGTGATAAATTCTTCAAATTTGCCCGTGCAAAAGTCTAAATTTTCAAGCATTTCTTGTATTTTGTTTGGATTTGTCGTTTTTGTCGCCGAGTCGCCATTATAGCAGTAGTAATACAGCCCCTCATCAAGCAAGGCTATGTGTTTGCTCACGCCCAAAAGTGCCATTGATGCAAGTATATCCTCGGCGATAGTGAATTTTCTTGTTACATTTGCAAAATCAAGTGCTTTAAGGTAAGTTTGCCTTTTGATACATTTGTTCCAAATGCTATAAAACCACTCAGACACGCCAAAATACATAGTCTCAAATGCGTGCGTGCTTATGATTTGCGTTTTATTTGTTACTTCACGCAGTTTGAATTCTCCGTCTTTTTTATCTTGACTAAATAGATTAAACATTATAAAATCAAGCTCGTATTTTTCGTGTGCGCTTTGGGCTTCGCCACAGGCTAACGAATGCTGATTTTTGTAAGTTTTTAAAAGCTCATAGCATTTAAGGAAAGTATCTTTGTGTAAAAAGTCATCGCTATCCAAAAAGAGCAAATACTCGCCTTTTGCGCTCAATGCTCCATTGTTTCTTGCGGCAAAAGTGCCTAAATTTCGCTCATTTTG
Source organism: uncultured Campylobacter sp. (assembly GCA_900539255.1). GTDB lineage: Bacteria > Campylobacterota > Campylobacteria > Campylobacterales > Campylobacteraceae > Campylobacter_D. Next base: position 834 of record UQBJ01000046.1, read on the forward strand.
CACTATCTTTATGCGCTCATCTTTTTTGGCAAACTCTTTTGCTATCTCTATGCTTTTGTCCTGTCCGCAATCATCAACACAGATGATTTCTATATCCTTAAAGCTTTGATTTATGGCACTTTCAAGCGCGCGTGCGATATACTTTTCGACATTATACATAGGGACAATTATAGAAAATTTAGGGCTTTGCATTTGAATTTTCCTTATTGAATTTGTCTTGCATTTTTATATGTTGATTTTATACCCAAGTCCGGGGACATTTTTGATAAGCTCATCGCCTACCTTGTCGCGCACGCGCTTGATAAAAGTGCGTATAGCCGTGTCCGTTACGCTCTCGCTCGTCCAAATGTGGCGTTTTATGTCCTCGTGCAGCACAAGCGCGCCTGATTGCTTGATGAGCAAGGACACGAAGGCAAGCTCTTTTTTCGTAAGGGCGATTTGCACGCCGTCTCGCACCAAAACCTTTTTTACGCGGTCAAATTCATAGTGAGCGTTGATGCGGATAGTCGCGTTAGTGCCTATTTTGCTCTCTTTGATACGCTCGATGATGCGCAAAAGCTCGTCTATATCGACAGGTTTGATGAGATATTTGTCTATGCCTATGTCGATGGCTCGCAAAAGCCGCTCTTTTTCAGAGTAAGCCGAAAGCACGATGACGGGCGTGTCTGGGGAGATTTCTTTAATGCCCTTTGCCATATCAAGTCCATCGACAATAGGCATTAAAATGTCCGTGATGACAAGGTTTGGGTTGTATTTTTTGAATTTTTTAAGCCCCTCATCGCCGTTTTTAGCGGTGATAAGCTTGGCAAAAAAGCCGCTCAACGCCCTTTGCAAGCCATCTCGCAGCTTGTCCTCGTCCTCAACTATCATCAAATTCAAGTCTTTCATTGATTTTCCTTGCATTCTTTAAGATAAATGTTAAAGCAAGCGCCCTTTTTGTCGTTGCTAGCAACGATTTGCCCCTGCATACTCTCTACAATCTGTTTGCAAAAATACAAATCCAGCCCAGCTCCCTGCACAGGATACTTTGTCGTCCAAAATGGCTGAAAAACCTTATCCAAAAACAAAATTCCCCCCGCCTTATCTTTGACGCTAATTTTAACATAGTTTTTGTTGAATTTACTTAAAGTTACAAATATATTTTTGTTTTTTTTCTTGCCGTAGGCTTCAATGGCGTTCATAAAAAGATGATAAAACACGCGCACAAGCTCATCTTTTGCCCCAAAGACGAGATAATCGCTCTCTTTGCTTTGAATTTCTATGTTCGCCCCCGCGTTTTCAAAGGCTTCAAAGTTAATGTCAAGCACTTCTTTAAGGGCATTTTTGAGCCAAAAGCAAGACAGGCGTTGTTTGCTTAAAGAGTTTGTGAAACTATCGATACTTGATGACATTTTTTGGATTAAATCCTTGCATTTGTCGTAGTTTGCTTGTAATGCGTTTGAGTTTTGGGCGTTGTTTTTTAGCTCAAAAAGCGTGATACCAAGCTCATTTAAGGGCTGACGCCACTGATGAGCTAAATTTACAAGGGTTTGCTGGACGGATATATCCACGCTTTTTTGATGAATTTGTCGCAGCTCGGCTTCGTTGTTGATGAAATTTGAACGCAACTCTTCCTCCACGCTTTGCCTTTGCTCGTAAAAGCTCTTGTGGTAGTTTATCATCACTTCTTCAAAGTTTTCATTCATCTGGCGCAGCTCGTTTTTAGCGTTTAAAAGCTCGCCATTTAGCTCAAAAAACTTGCTTATGTCATAAGATAGGCTCGCATAAGCGCAAATTTCAGCCTTTTCGTTGAGTATGGGTATGATGAGAGTATCTAAATATAGCGTTTTGCCGTCTTTGCTTAGGTTTTGAAAGATGATTTTATAAGGCTTTGTGTCGCCCATTTTTTTGCGGAGCTTGCGAAAAGCGCATTTTGAAATGTCAGGGTGCTTTAAAATGCCGTGTTTCTTGCCGATGAGTTCTTTTTTGCTGTATCCGCTCACTCGACAAAAATGGCGATTGACATTTGTGATAACGCCGTTTTCATCGGTTTGCGAGTAAATCATCATCTTTTCAATGCCCTTTATATAGGCGTTTAAGTCCATTTTCATCGTGTCAGTCCCAGCCCCAAATACGCAAGATAAATTCCATAAAGCATTATAATCAAATACGAAATTTTTGTCCATAAATTTTGAAATTTACTCCCCAAACGGCGTTCTAAAAAACGCGCCACTTCGCTAAAAAAAAGCAGGGCAGGTAGGGTGCAAAGCCCAAAAAGTAGCATTATGAACGCACTTTGGTATAAATTTTTTTGACTCATCGCAAGGGCAAGGAAAAAATACACTAGCCCACAAGGCACAAAGCCGTTGCAAAAGCCCAAAACAACGGCACTTTTGTAGCCTTTGAATTTCACTTTTTGCCACACTTTTTTAGCAAAGGCGTTGAAAAAAAAGGGATTTTCAAAAAAGGCTAAAAATTTGCTCTTGTAGTTGAGCGCTAGGGCTAAAAGCACCATAAAAACGCCCAAAGCAAAAAAGAAAACGCCCTTGTTTAAAAAGGCTAAAACATTGCCAAACGCCCCAAAAATCACGCCCAAAAGTGTGTAAGCGATGATGCGAAAGCTGTGGTAAGTAAGGATTAGGGCAAAGGGGGCTGAATTTTGAGCTAAATTACGCGTGAAATTTGAGCGGTTTTTTGCATTTTGCGCTGAATTTAAGGGCGGATTTATGTTTGTGGCTGAATTTAGGCGCAAAAAGGCTAGGTTAAAGCCACCGCACATTGCATAACAATGAGAAAAACTCGACAGCACCGCCACACTCATAGTCGCTAAAATGTCAAAATTCACAGCAGTTTCGCAAACTCAGCGAAGATATATTTACTCTCGTGCGGTCCGCTCGAACTTTCAGGGTGATGCTGCACGGAGATGATAGGATAGTCCTTATACACAACGCCTTCGACATTGTCGCCAAAAAGGTTGCGGTGCGTGATGGTTGCTACTTCGCAAATGCTTTCAGGCACATTGTAGTTGTGGTTTTGCGCGGTGATTTCAACCACCTTGCTTTGCTGGTGCAGCACGGGGTGATTTGCGCCGTGTTGCCCAAATTTCATCTTGTAGGTTTCATACCCAAAGGCATTACTTAAAAGCTGATGCCCCAAACAAATGCCAAGCATAGGAATTTTAGCCTTTATGAGCTTTTGAATCTCAGCGATTTCAGCCTTTAAAATCTTTGGCTCGCCCGGTCCGTTTGAAAGAAAAACGCCTTGAATTTCACCCTTTTCAAAGAGCTTTATGAGCGTGTCAGCCTTAGTGTCATAAGGAAAAACTTCTACCTGCAAGCCAGCTTCAACCAGCTCGTTAAGGATATTTTTTTTCACGCCGTAATCCATAACCGCCACTTTTTTAGCTAAATTTTTAGGGCTTTTATAGCCTAAACTCGCCTTGTCCCAAGCACCTTGTGCGTGTTTGTAGGGCTTTTTCGCACTTACCTTGGCGACTAAATTTATCTCATCGATTTTAGGGCGTTTGGCAAGTTCGGCTTGAAGCTCGTCTTTATCGCAAATTTGCGTTGAAACTATGGCGCGAATGTTGCCACAATCACGCACCAGCTTTACCAAAGCCCGAGTATCTACGCCGCAAATGGCGATTTTACCTTTGCTTTTAAGATACTCATCAAGGCTTTTTTCTGCCCTAAAATTTGAAAAACTTTTCTCAAAATGATGCACGAAAATCCCGCTAGCAAAGACTTCTTCGCACTCATCATCAGCCTTGTTTGTCCCTACAATGCCTATTTCTGGCATAGAAAAAACGATAAACTGCCCCGCATAACTTGGGTCTGAGATGATTTCTTGGTAGCCTGTTAAAGAAGTGTTAAAAACTAGCTCCCCGTCATAAGTGCCGCTTGCCCCGTAAGCCTTTGCGCTGAAAAAAACGCCATTTTCCAAATACACAAAGGCTTTCACAGCATACCTTTTTTTCTTAGCTCTTCTTGGTAAAGCTTATCAAAAATCAGCTCGTATTCTTCTGAGCCGACTACAAGTTTTTTGCTGCGGTTTTCTTGCATTTTGTCTATCTTTTCAAAGACTATGTCCTCGATTTTTTCATAGCTTTTAAGATAATCATCAATCGCCGCAAAGATAAGGTTTTTCACGCGGTTTTCGCTCACGCCAAAGTTGATTAAATCATTTTCGACAAACTCTTGTAAGATAAGGTGCGCAAGCTGGTTGTGCCTGTCCTCGCTGTTAAAAATCACTTCAAATTCAGGCGCTAACTTTTTTTTGACAAGCCAAAACATACTCTTTCTGTCGGCTTGATAAAAGTGCATTTCCTCTTCTTGCTCTTCTAAAATTTCTTTGACTTTTTCATCAAGTTTTCTTTCTTTTGAGACATCATTTTCAAGCACTTGCGTGGCTGTTTGGTTGAGCTTTTCAAGGGTATCTTTGACATCAACAAAGCTTGAATTTGCTATGTCTAGGACGATTTTGTTGCTGATATATGGGATATGCTGGGCTTTGATACGCATTTTACACCTTTCTTTTTTTTGAGCGAATTTAAACTTAAATTTAGGCTCAATTTTGCAAATTTTTATCATTTTAATGCGATTTAGCAAGGAAATTTTGCCAAACCAACAAAAAAATAATAGCTTAAAATGTATAAGAAAAGGTTAAAAATTTAAAAAAATTTAAATTTTTTTGCATTTTTTATTATCAAAGACAAAAAACGCCTAAAATGGCTTGTGTTTTGGTTAAATTTACGCCCAAGTGATGAGAGAAAAACGAGCCAGCAAACGAGCCAGCTCGTCAAATGGGCTTTGCAAAAGCTAGCAAAAGCCCGAAAAAAGACTATTTCAAGGTATCGATATAGTCCTCGATAGCGACAAAGTCAGCTTCTGTCAAGCCTTTAAGGTTGAGCTTCATTATAGCGCCTTGTCCATAAGCGTTTCTCGTGCCAGCTGCATACTCTTTCATATATTTGAGTCTTTCAGCCTTTGAGATGGTTTTAAGAGCAGGAACCTTATTGAGATAAACCTTCTCAGCCTTTGCGCCGTGGCAAACCGCGCATTTTTTGTAAAGCGTAGCCGCATCAGCAGCATAAGCAGACACGCCCACACAGGCAAGTGCCGCAATCATAAGAAGTTTTTTCATAACTTCTCCTTTCTTGTGAAATTTCGCCTTAATTATATACAATTTTTTTTAACCATTCATTAAGAATTCAAAATTTTGTATTATAATGCTTGCTATGAAAGCAAAAGCCTTATTTTTGGACAGGGACGGCGTGATAAATGTCGATAAAAGCTATGTTTATAAAGTGCAAGACTTTGAATTTTGCGCTGGGATTTTTGAGCTTTGTGAATTTTTTTCACAAAAAGGCTTTAAAATCTTTGTGATTACGAATCAATCAGGCATTGAGCGGGGTTTTTACAGCGAAAAAGACTTTGAAAAATTAAGCGAATTTATGCTTGGCGAGTTCGCAAAAAAGGGCATCAGCATAAGCAAGGTTTATCACTGCCCGCATTTGCAAGGATGCGAGTGTCGCAAACCAAAGCCCGGTATGATTTTAAAGGCGCAGGCTGAATTTGACATAGATTTGGCAAATTCCATTTTAATAGGCGACAATTTCACCGATATGCAAGCTGGGCAAAACGCTGGCATAAAAGGGCTTTGCCTTGTGAAAAAAGCTTGCGAGCAAACAAGTGAATTTAAGGACGAAAAATTTAAAAAAGGCGAAAAATTGAGCGAAAATTTAAACAAAACGAGCGAATTTTACACTGAATTTGCAAATTTAGATGAGATAAAAGATTTTTTTAAGGACAGGCTATGAGAGTGGTGATTACGGGTGGAGCGGGCTTTATCGGCTCGCGCTTGGCTTTATCTTTGCAAGATGAACACGAGGTTTTAGTTGTGGATAAAATGCGAAGTGAAGAGCGGTTTAGCAACGGCAACTTGCAAAGTTTTGGGCATTTTAAAAATTTGCTTGACTTTAAGGGCGAGCTATATGTGGGCGACATTTGCGACAGCACTACCCTTGACAAAGTGCGTAAATTTAAGCCCCAAGTCATCTTTCATCAAGCGGCGATTTCAGACACCACAGCACCAAATCAAAACGCGGTTTTGCAAACAAATTTAAATTCTTTTTATGATTTCATCGCTTTGGCGGTTGAATTAAACGCAAAGCTCATCTACGCAAGCTCTGCTGCTGTTTATGGAGACGCGCCAAGCCCGCAAAAAGTGGGCTTTGAAGCCCCTAAAAATCCTTACGCCTTTTCAAAACTGATGATGGATAAATTAGCACGCAAATTCTATGACAAAGCCCATATAGTAGGACTTCGCTATTTTAATGTCTATGGAGAGGGCGAGTTTTTCAAGGATAAAACCGCTTCAATGGTGCTGCAATTTGGCTTACAAATGCTTAGCGGACAACGCCCAAGACTTTTCGTGGGTAGTGATAAGATTTGTAGGGACTTTGTTTATGTTAAGGACATAGTAAATGCAAATTTAGCTGCACTTGAAGCAAAATGTGGTGTTTATAATGTCGGTTCTTTCGAGGCTAGAAGCTTTACAGATATAGTAGATATACTTCAAAAAGAGCTTAAAACGAAGTTTGAGTATGAATTTATCCCAAATCCCTTTGTCAAAGCCTATCAGTTTCACACGCAAGCGGGCAAAAACGATGAAAAATGCTTTTCTTACGCGCCAAAATTCAGCCTTGAAAGCGGCATAAAGTCCTATGTCCCTGAGATAAAACGCATTTTTGAAAAGGAAGTGAATGCTTGATTTTTTAATTGGTAAAAAGCCAAAAATCCTAATCATAGGCGATTTGATGGTAGATAATTACATTTGGTGTGATTGCAAGCGCGTAAGCCCTGAGGCTCCCGTGCTTGTGATGAACGCTAAACGCAACGACAAAAGGCTTGGCGGTGCGGCAAATGTGTATGCGAATTTGCAAAGCCTTGGCGCAAGGGCTTATGCGTTAAGCGTTGTAGGCGATGATGAGGCTGGCAAGTTTTTACAAGAGCGTTTGCAAGGCAAGTTGCTGGTGCAAAAGGGGCGCATAAGCTCTTTGAAAAACCGCATTATCTCGCAAAGTCAGCAGGTGTTGCGCCTTGATGATGAAAGCGTTGAGGAAATTAGCCTTGAAGATGAGCTTTTGAGCGAATTTGATAAAATAGTAAAAGATTATGAAGCTATCGTTTTGAGCGACTACGGCAAGGGCGTTTTGACGCCAAAGGTGTGTCAAGCTGTCATCAAAAAGGCAAATTCGCTTAAAATTCCCGTGCTTATCGACCCAAAGGGCAGTGATTACAGCAAATACAGAGGTGCAACGCTTTTAACGCCAAACAAAAAAGAAGCCATTGAAGCCTTGAAAATGCCAAATTTAGACGGACAAAATTTAAAAATCGGCATAGAAAGGCTGAAAAAGGACTTTGATTTAAGGTATTCGCTCATCACGCTTTCAGAGGCTGGCATAGCGTTATATGATGAGAGCTTACACATAGCACCCGCGCAGGCAAGGGAGGTTTTTGATGTAACAGGGGCGGGAGATAGCGTGATTTCAGTGCTTGCCTTTTGTCTAGCTTTAAAAGTGCCTATTTTACAGGCTTGTGAGCTAGCCAACAAAGCAGCAGCTGTGGTAGTAAGCAAGATAGGCAGCGTTTCGGTGAGCTTTGATGAGATAAAAAGCCTTGAAAAAAACGGCTTTGAATTTAAGATAAAAAGCCGTGCTGAACTCGCCAACGCGCTTGAAAAATCCCAAAAGAAAGTCGTTTTTACGAATGGTTGCTTTGATATTTTGCATTTTGGGCATATCAAATACCTTGAAAAAGCGCGAAATTTAGGCGATTTGCTCGTGGTTGGACTCAACAGCGATGAAAGCGTAAAAAGGCTTAAAGGAAGCTCACGCCCTATAAACAAGGCTTATGAGCGCGCTTGTTTGCTTGCAAGCCTTTATTTTGTGGATTTTGTGGTGATTTTTGATGAAGACACGCCCCTTGAGCTCATCAAAGCCCTAAAACCCGACATTTTGGTAAAGGGCAAGGATTATGAGGGCAAGGAAGTTGTGGGCGCAAATATCGTGGGCGAAGTGCAGCTCATCGACTTTGAGGACGGATTTAGCACGAGTAAAATCATAGAAAGGATAAAAGATGACAAAGGTTGTTGAAAACGAATTTAGCGAGCATTTGGCGGTGTGGCAAGAAAGTTGCAAAATTTTGCCTGAAAAAATCGCTAAAATCGCTGAAATTTTAAACAAATGCCTAAAAAATGGCGGCAAAATTCTCATCTGTGGCAACGGTGGCAGCGCGGCTGATGCTCAGCACTTTGCAGCAGAGCTTAGCGGGCGTTACAAAAAAGAGCGAGGCGCGCTTGCTGGTGTGGCTTTAAGCACTGACACTTCGGCACTTACAGCAATAGGCAATGATTATGGCTTTGAATTTGTGTTTTCAAGGCAGGTTGAGGCTTTGGGGCGAGCAAACGACACGCTCATAGGCATTTCTACAAGTGGCAAAAGCCCAAATGTCCTCAACGCCTTTAAAAAGGCAAGGGAGCTTAAAATGCACTGCATAGGGCTTAGCGGCAAGGGCGGCGGCGCGATGAATGAGCTGTGCGAGATAAATTTAGTCGTGCCAAGCGATGACACCGCGCGTATCCAAGAAATGCACATTTTGAGCATACACAGCCTTTGCCAGCTTATCGATAATGAGGAGAGAAAATGAAAAAAATCATCTTTACAAGCCTTGCGTGCTTGCTTTTTGCGGGTTGTGCGATGAAAAACAGCCCAAAATACATAAGCGAGGACTATATCAAAGCCCTTGAAGAAAAGGATTTTAGGCGTGCCAAAGCCTACATTTATGTGCCAACAAGCACGAGAAGCTATATTAGCGCAAGGGACATTGACGCAAAAGTCCAGCAGGACTTTGATGAGCTACAAAAAGAGCTTGAAAACATAGGCGGCGTGGAAGAATTCAAAATCGTCAAAAACACCCAAATCAGCGAGACGATAAGGGAGTTGCAAATCGAGTGCAAGGGCAAGAATGGGCAGTTTGTCGATAAAATCTTTTACACCATCAACATTGATGGCACTTGGAAACTGATACAAGCGGTGAAATAAAGCAGTGCTTTTGCTAAGCTGTATTTTGCGCTTGCGTTGATACCAAGCCACTTTTTATCAGCGTTAATGCTGAATTTATCGAGCAATTTTTGCTTTTCTTTTGATGAAATGCCCTTAAATTTAAGCATAGCAAAAAGTGTTTTGGATACAACCAAACCAAGCGCGAATTTGAGCGTTTTGT
>UQBJ01000047.1 GCA_900539255.1 uncultured Campylobacter sp.
AGAGAGAGAGAGAGAGAGAGAGAGAGAGAGAAGTTCCCCGCCCCATTTTCGCCTTGCCCGCTTTGCTTGCGAACACCTGCCACATTGTCCCCGTGCTGAATTTGCAATGTCGCCGCGCTTTGTTTTGTCTGCAAACACCGCCCATTTTCGCCACGCTTGCCAAGCCGAATTTGTCGTGCATTGTTTGCATTGCCAAATTCGCCGTATTTTGTTGAATTTGTTGTGCTGTGCGTGCCGTTTGCGGTGCTTGCCTTGATAAAATCGTTATGCTGAATTTTGTTGCCGTGCCGTTGAATTTTGCTATGCTTTGCCATTTTGTTGTCAAACTCACCACGCCACGCCGTGTTGTGCTTTGCCGAATTCACCACACCTTGCCACGCAACACCGCACGCTAAATTTTCGCCCCAAGCACCACGCTCTTGGTTTAGCCCAGCAAGTCTTTGCGGTAGATTTTAGCAGACTTTTGCTCATTTTTTAGCATAAATTTGTCCTTTTTTTGAGAGGGTTTGTTTGACTAAATTGTTTGCAAATTTTAGCCTAAAAATCCTTATGATTTTCTTAAATTTTACCCCAGCTTTTTGCCAAACAAACGCCTAAAATTCAGCTTTTAAGCGCTATTAAAACGCCTTCAATCATCTTTTTAATATCTCCGTCCAAAATGCCTTCTACATTTGTAAAGGCTTCATTTGAGCGGTTGTCTTTGACTTGCTGATAAGGAAAAAGCACATAAGAGCGGATTTGATGACCCCAGCCTATGTCGCTTTTTTCGCCCGTATTTGCCGCATCTTGTTGTTTCATTCTTTCTAGCTCATAAAGGCGCGAAGCAAGCATTTTCAACGCTGTGGCTTTGTTTTTGTGCTGACTTCTGTCGTTTTGACACTGCACGACAATCCCGCTTGGAGCGTGAGTGATACGAACCGCACTTTCTGTTTTGTTGATATGCTGCCCGCCAGCACCACTCGCGCGGTAATAATCAAAGCGCAAATCCTTTTCTTCAAGCTCTATCTCAATGTCATCATCAAGTTCAGGGCTTACCATAACGCTTGAAAAGCTCGTGTGTCGGCGTCCTGCGCCATCAAAAGGGCTTACTCGCACAAGGCGGTGAATGCCATTTTCAGCCTTTAAGTAGCCATAAGCGTTTTCGCCCTTTACTAAAAAGCTCACATCTTTAAGCCCCGCTTCATCGCCTTCTTGAAAGTCTAGTGTTTCTACCTTAAAGCCTTCCCTTTCGCAAAAACGCAGATACATTCTGTAAAGCATACTCGCCCAGTCGTTGCTCTCAGTCCCCCCAGCTCCCGGGTGAATGCTCACAATGGCGTTTTTGCCGTCATTTTCGCCCGATAAAAGCATAGAAATTTCAAGGCTAGTAATGGTGTCTTCAAGCTTTTGCGCATCATCAAAAAGCGCGTTTATCGTTTCAAGGTCGTTTTCGCTATTTGCCAGCTCAAAAAGCTCGCTTGCATCGTTTATAGCGGCAAGTGCGTTTTCATAGTTTTTCAGCAAGGCTGAAATTTTAGCCTTTTCCTTGCCGATGATGCCCGCTTTTTGTATGTCTTGCCAAAAATCAGGCGCATTTTCCGTGCGCTCTATCTCATCAAGCCGAGCCTTAATCTCTTGCGGTTTGATGATAGAAGCGACATTTGCCACTTTGTTTTTTAGAGCCTTTAACAGCTCGCTGTATTCGTAAGTATCCATAAAAATTCGCTTTTTTGTGATATAATTTTGAAATTGTAGCAAATTTAAATTTCAAAAAGCTAACAAGGATAATTTATGTCAAAACTTTATTTGCACTCACTTGGGTGCAACAAAAACTTAGTCGATAGCGAGATAATGTTAGGACGCCTTGAAAACTACGACATTGTGAGCGAACCAAGTAGTGCTGATGTGCTTATAGTAAATACTTGCGGCTTTATCAAAAGCGCAAAAGAAGAAAGCATAAAAAGCATTTTAAACCTGCACGAACAGCGTAAAAAAGGCTCTTTGCTCGTAGTAACGGGCTGTTTGATGCAGCGTTATAAAGATGAGCTTGTAAAAGCCTTGCCAGAAGTTGATTTATTCACAGGCACAAGCGACTTTGAGCGCATTGATGAGCTGATTTTAAAGCGGACAAATTTGTTTTCAAATTCAGCGTATTTGCAAGGCGAAAACACGAAAAGAATCATCACAAATTCAAATTTTCACGCCTTTGTGAAAATCGCTGAGGGTTGCAATCAACACTGCTCTTTTTGCGCCATACCAAATTTTAAGGGCAGATTGCGCTCTCGCCCACTTAAAAGCATAATCAAAGAAGTGCAAAACCTTGTGGCACAGGGCTTTTTTGACTTTTCTTTCATCGCCCAAGATACAAGCTCTTATTTGCTTGATGAGGGGCAAAAGGACGGACTCATCGAGCTTATAAGCGAAGTTGAGCGCATAAAAGGCGTGCGTGCGGCTAGGATTTTGTATCTTTATCCCACCAGCGTGAGCCTTGCGCTTATCGAAAAAATCATCGCCTCAAAGGTTTTTGTCAATTATTTTGATATGCCCTTGCAACACATCAGCGACAAAATGCTTTCTTTGATGAAACGCGGAGCGAACAAGGCGCGTTTGATAGAGCTTTTAAATTTAATGCGAAATGCTGATGAGAGCTTTTTACGCACGGGCTTTATCGTAGGACACCCACACGAAAGCGAGGCTGAATTTAACGAGCTTTGCGAGTTTATAAGGGGCTTTGACTTTGATAGAATCAGCATTTTTGGCTACTCCAAAGAAGAGGACACAAAGGCTTATGAAATGCCCCAAATTCCACAAAAAACCATAAATTTACGCCTAAAACACATAGAAAAAATCGTGGATTTTAAGATAGAAAAAAGCTTTGAAAAAGAGCTTGGCAAGGTGCGAGAAGTAGTTTGCATGGGCAAAAGCAGCGAGGGAGAGTTTTTCATCGGAGGCAAGGATTTGCGCTGGGACAGGGACATAGACGGAGAAATTCTCATCAACGAAAGTAAATGCGGAGCTTTAAAACAGGGCAAAATTTATGAATGTCTCATCACCCAAAGCGTGGATAAAAAGCTCATCGCCACAGCATTAAGGCAAATTTGATGAAAAAAAATTCAAAGCAAAATAGCCCAAATTCACACGAAAATTCAAGCGGACTTAAATTTAATGATGAAACATTAAGCCTTTTAAAAAAGGGCAAAAATTTGCTCGCTTTTTCTTACGGGAGCGACAGCACAGCACTTTTTCACGCCCTTGTAAAAATGGGCGTTTGTTTTGATTTAGCGATGATAAATTACAAAATGCGTGCACAAAGTGATGAAGAAGAACGCTCGGCTAGGGTTTTGGCGCGTGAGTTTGACAAAAAAATTTTCATCAAATGCGCCCCAAAATTTGACAAAGATTTTCAGCACCAAGCCCGTGCCTTTCGCTATGAATTTTTTGACGCACTTTGTGCTGAATTTGGCTACACAAACTTGCTTGTGGCTCATCATTTAAACGATAAATTTGAGTGGTTTTTAAGGCAGTTTGGGCGCGGGGCGGGTTTTGTGGAGCTTTTGGGAATGAAAGAATGCGAAAAAAGGGCGAATTTTACGCTTATCCGCCCGCTTTTAAACACGCCAAAGGCTGAAATTTTAGCCTTTTTAGAGAAAAATCAAATCAAATTTTTTAACGATGAGAGCAATGAAGATGAAAAATACGAGCGAAACTTTATCCGCAAGCATTTTGCCACGCCTTTTTTGCAGCGTTTTGGTGCGGGGGTGAAAAAAAGTTTTGCCTACCTTGAAAAAGACACGCAAGGCTTGTGCGCGGGCGAAATAGCTGAATTTAAGGGCATTTTGCTGTGCGCGAAAAACGAAAGTCTCATCGCCAAAGCCATCAAGCAAAAGGGCGTGGTGCTGAGCGCAAAGCAAAGAAAAGAGATGATGAAAGGCGATAGCGTGGTGTCTGGGCGCATAGGCGTTGTTTTTATGGGCGAAAGGGCTTTGATTTTTGAGTATGAAAAATGCGAAAAAATCCCCAAAAAATTTAAAGAAAACTACCGCAAAGCAAGGATAGCAAAACTTTTGCGCCCTTATTTGTATAATCACAACATAGCTGAGAAAAATTTGCTTGAATTTTTAGCCTTTTAACGCTTAAATTGAGCCCCTTGCTTAATGATAGCTTGCTGATGAGCTTTGCAAATGCTTACTCCAAAACCAAAGTCAAATTCCACTAAAACTTGCGCTGTTAAGGCGCAAATTCACAGCCTTAAACCCACAAAATAGCTTTAAAATTTAAATTTTAGTCAAAATTTATAAAAAAATCCTAAAAATTTGGAATTTTTTAAGTTTATTTTGCTAAAATATGCGTTTTATTTTAAAGTAAAGGAAAAACGATGTCAAGAGTTTGTCAAATCACGGGCAAAGCCCCTATGGTAGGCAACAATGTCAGCCACGCCAACAACAAAACCAAAAAGCGATTTTTGCCAAATCTGCGCACCGTGCGCATCAAACTTGAAGACGGCACGAGCAAGAAAATCAAAATCGCCGCTTCGACTTTGCGCACGATTCGCAAGAATTCCCGCTAAATGTGAATTTTTAGCGCAAAATTCAAGCCTTACGAGCTGAATTTTCGCTGAAAATTGTATTTTTGCAAATTTTGTGCGAGAAATTTAAGATTTTTAGCCCTTTTTTTGCAAAAATTCGTTATAATTTTACAAATTTTTTCGCAAAGGACGAGTTATGTGGCACGAGTATAGAGAGTTGATGACCGAGCTGAAAGGCAAGGACGGGCGTTTTGACAGCTTGTTTGAAAAGCACAACGAGCTTGATGACAAGATAAAAGACGCTGAGGCGGGGCGAATTCGCCTTGACAGCCTTGAAATTTCAAGGCTTAAAAAAGAAAAATTACAAGTTAAAGAGGAGCTAGGGCAGTATCTGGCTAGCTACTCCAAAGAATAGGAGGCAAATCGTGTTTGGTTCAAAAGACAACGCAGAAACTTCTGGCAGCAGTCAAGAAATTCAGGTGCTTAAAGAGCAAATTGCTCGTTTGAGTAGCGAAAATTCAGCACTCAAAGAGCAGCTTGCAAACCAAGATAAAGGACAAGGCGGCGGTAGCTTGCAAAAGAATTTAAGCCCAGTGCTTTTAGACGGCACTCTTGAAGATGTCGTTGCCGTGCAAAACGATATGAACGACAATGTCTTAAAGGCAGAAAATATCGCTAAAATCGCAAACGCAGCCGTTCAGTCTATGAGCGAGCTTGGTGAAATAACAGACTCCATCACTTCGTCCTTAAACGACATAATGGAAAGCGCGAACAAATCCCGCGACACGGCGACAGTGCTTCACAAAAGTGTCGATGATATCTCAAATGTCATTGAGTTGATTAAGGCGGTGTCTGACCAAATCAACCTTCTAGCACTCAACGCCGCTATCGAAGCGGCTCGTGCGGGCGAACACGGACGAGGCTTTGCTGTCGTGGCTGATGAGGTGCGAAAACTTGCTGAAAAAACCCAAAAAGCCACTTCTGAGGTAGAGATGAATATCAACTTGTTAAAGCAAAACGCAAACGAAATGTTTACCCAAAGCGAGCAGGTAGAAAAAGTCTCCACAGACAGCAGTGCGCATATCACGCGCTTTACCGAGCAGTTTGACAAGTTACGCGAGCAAGCCCACGCAAGCAGTGCAAATTCAGCCGCTATCGTCTCAGAAACCTTTGTATCCTTAGTAAAGCTCGACCATGTCGTCTTTAAGCTCAACGGCTACAAAGAGATTTTCGCGCATTCTGGCAAAAAACTCAGCGACCAGTTTAATTGCCGCTTAGGCAAATGGGTAGCAGGAGACGGCAGAAAGCGTTTTGGCACAAATGTAATGTTCCCGCAAATCAACGACCCGCACCAAAGAGTGCACGAAAATATGAATGAAGCTATTGAGCTTTCAGCTAGACACGATGAAAGCTATTATGATAAAATCGTCTCTTGCTGCCAAAATGCTGAGGGCGGTTCAAGGCAACTCTTTGAGGTGTTCAAAGAGATGATAGCCATTTCTCGCAACAACAACGAAATGCTCGCCCAAACCTTTGACGAAACCCCAGCGCAATAGTATCAAAGCCCATATTTTTGGGCTTTGTGCCTCATAAACCAAAGATAAGCGAATTCAAAACTCGCCGCGTGTATGACTTTTTTGCTGAATTTTTCAAATTCAGCCACTTTGACAAAAACGCTTTCTATTTCCTCGTCATCGACACCGCCGCCCTTGCCCCTTTTATCACTCTCATCAACTTCGCCGTAAAAAAGGCTTTGCTTGCTCGCGCCTGAGCCAAAACCGCTGTAAAATTCGCCGATTTTTTCAAGGTGCTTTGGCAGGTAGCCAAGCTCTTCAAGGCACTCTTCTTTTGCTATATCCTCAACGCTTAAATTCTTATCCACAAGCCCAGAGCAAAGCTCGACAGAGTATCCTAGCTCGCTTTTGGGCAAAGAGATATTGTTGCGCATTTGATAGTCCCACAAAGGAATGCGAAATTGTCGCACAAAAATAAAGCTCTGCCGCTCTTTGTGATAAAGCAGCACGCTCACGCTA
Source organism: uncultured Campylobacter sp. (assembly GCA_900539255.1). Classification (GTDB taxonomy): domain Bacteria; phylum Campylobacterota; class Campylobacteria; order Campylobacterales; family Campylobacteraceae; genus Campylobacter_D. The sequence continues at coordinate 6,538 of UQBJ01000047.1, forward strand.
TCTAAGCTTTCGATGAAGTCCCACGAGTGCTTTTTGCCGCCCTTTTCATAGGTATAACGCTTTGCCTTAATGTAAATCGAGCCTTTAAATTCCTCTTGTTTGAGCGTTTTGGTGTCCATTTTTGCCCCTTAAATTTGCAAATTTTCGCTCATTATAGCAAAAAAGCGTGATGAAATGGGGTGAGGTTTTGCCCGCCCTTGCGAAATTATACTGCTTGTGAATTTCAAGCCTTGTTTTGGGCTAAAAATTTGCTCTGCAAATTCAAGCTAGTTTGGGCTAAATCAAACACCACGCCTCCAAGCAAATCAAGGCTCAAATCTTTGGCTTGATAAGCGCCCACAAAAGACGCGCTCATCAGCGCGAAAGAGTTGTTTAAATGCGCGTAAAAAAATTTCGCCTTATCAAAAGCCTTTTGCGAAGTTTCATTGCTCACATCCGCGCTCTCATCAGCCTTTGCGCTTTTGCTTGAATTTGCGCTTTTTTCGTCCTTTTCGCTAAAAAATTCAGCAAAGGCACTCTTAAACTGCTCCCAGCTTTGTGAGTTCAGCGCCCAAGCGTCTTTTAGTGAGCTGCTTGACACGCTTTGGGTTACCCACAAAAACAACACCACTTCGATAGTCGTTGTGATAGTGCTTTGCAAGACGCTTTGAGCGCCTAGCTCATCGCCACTCAACTCGCCGTCAAAATTCGCGTCCTTTTTGATAAGCGATTCTAGCGTGCTTTGAGCGTCATTTACGCTTTCTAGTGCCTTTTTCCAGCCACTTACAAACTTTTCAGCCTTGTCAGTAAGCACTACAGAGCCGTCTTCTCTCTCTAAAAAACTTTCAGCCCCGAAAGTAGCTTTAAGTGCGGCTATGCTTTCTTTGCTGAGCGTGTCTTGCGTGAATTCAAGGCTTTGAGCGTCCCTAAAAAAGATAGTTTGAAAGCCATCATCAGCCTTTAACTCCGTTTTAAGCATATCTTTGCTGATGGCTTCAAGCTGCTCGCGGCTGATTGAGCTTAACTCGCTCGTGTCAAATGCCTTTGTAGGCAAGGTGCTGTCGGCGTTTTGACTCAGCAAGGTGCTGAGACTTACCGTCTTTGCGGCGTAGGGTATCGCATAACCAAGATACACGATAGGGTTGCCAAAGCTATCTATGCCGCCCCCAGCCCAAGGGGCGACAAATGCGCCACTTGACACGCTTGCGTTGAAAGACAGGGTATTTGTCGCCGAAAAAAGGCTTGAATTTGTGCTTAATGCTTGCTCGAAACTATCTATCATCTCGCTAAAAGACGATGAAAAAGGGTTTTGCGCCTTGCTAAAATTCAGCAAACTTTGCGCTGTGGTGTTTGCCACTTGTGTAGCCATACTACTCATAGGAAAATCCTTTCAAAAATGAAATTTTTTCCCTTCAATCTGCGTTTTTGCAAGCAAAAGCCGTTCCAAGCCTAAATTTAAAGCAGTTATTTTGCAAATCGCCACAAGGCTTTTTCAAAATGACAAAACACAGCCAAAAGCCTACAAAGCGTGGCAAAGCAAGCCTTTAAAAGAAATTTACACCTTACTTTTTGATGAAAAATTTGTGAATTTATAAATCATAATGAAAGCAAAATTTGCTAGAATTCAGCCAAAAACAAGCCTTAAAAAGCAAAAAAAGGACAAAGATGAAAGAGATGGTTTTACTCACGGGTGCTGATGGTTTCATCGGCTCGCATTTGTGCGAAACGCTGCACGAGAGAGGCTACAAGGTGCGTGCTTTGAGTCAATACAACTCGTTTAATTTTTGGGGAAATTTAGAAAATATCTCGTGTTTGGGTGAGATTGAGGTGTTAAGCGGAGATTTGCGCGATGCCTTTTTTTGCGACAAAATTTGCGATGGCGTGGATTTCGTGCTGCATTTGGGCGCGCTCATCGCGATACCTTACTCTTATCTTGCCCCGCAAAGCTATGTGGATACGAACATTCAAGGCACTTTAAATATGCTTGAAGCCGCCAAACGCCACAAGGTGCGCAAATTTATACACACCTCCACAAGCGAAGTCTATGGCACGGCACTTTACACGCCCATCGATGAAAAGCACCCCTTACAGCCGCAAAGCCCCTACTCAGCGAGCAAAATCGCTGCTGATATGCTTGCGATGAGCTATTTTAACGCCTTTGAGCTGCCCGTTATCATCGCGCGCCCCTTTAACACCTATGGTCCGCGCCAAAGCGCAAGGGCTATCATACCCACTATCATCACGCAGATTTTAAGCGGGGCAAAAACGCTTAAACTTGGGGATTTGACGCCCATAAGGGACTTGAATTTCGTGCAAGATACCTGCGAGGGCTTTGTGAGCCTTTTGGGGCTTGAAAACTATGGCGAAACCTTTAACATAGGCAGCGGCAGGGGCGTGAGTATGCAAGAAGTGCTTGAAATGATAGAAAAAATTTGCGACACAAAGGTGCAAATTTTGCAGGACAAAAGCCGAATTCGCCCCAAAAACAGCGAGGTTTTCAAGCTCATTTGCGACAGCTCAAAGCTCCAAAGCGCGAGTTCGTGGCGAAGTAAAATTTCACTTGAAGAGGGCTTAAAACGCACTATAAAGTGGTTTGAAAAGGACGAAAATTTAGCCAAATACAAGGCTGGGGTTTATAATGTGTAAGCCAAATTCACGCATTTTGAGCGAATTTAAAAGGCAAATTTAAGTTTAAAAAGCGTTAAATTTATGCTGTGTTTGTCATCAAACACAAACGCCTTGCGAGCGTGGCAAGTGAATTTTGTGCGGTAAGTAAGTTTTTGCGTGATAAGCGAATTTTTGTGTGGTGAGTAAGTTTTTGCGTGGCGAGTTGCAAAAATAAAGCAATCCTTGCCACAAAGCAAAATGCAAAGCCTTAAAATTTGCCATACCGACTTGTCTTACCATACTGATAAATTTTTGTCATACTGATTTGTCTTGCCATACCGAACACTCTTTGTGTCATACCGATTTATTTTTTGTCATACTGAGCGTAGCGAAGTATCCATAAACTCTTTACATTGTCATACTGAGCTTTCGCAAGAAAGCGAAGTATCTATAAAATTAAAGTGTGTTTTGAAATTCTGTGGATTTTTCGCCTTTTTACAAAAGGCTCAAAATGACAAAAGTGGTGTGGATTTTTTTGCTGTGGCTACGCCTTGCAACCCGTTGGGTCGCTAACGCTCAAAATGACAAAGTTTCGCCGTCATTGCGAGCAAATTTTGCAAAAATTTGCGTGGCAATCCACGAATTTAAACGCAAATTTACCTTTGGATTGCCACGAATTT
>UQBJ01000048.1 GCA_900539255.1 uncultured Campylobacter sp.
AAGTTTGAATTTTAGGCGCAAAGGGCTTAAAAATTTAGAAATTCATCTTAAAGGAACTTTTATGAGTAAGAACAAAATTGCGTTAAGCCTTGCAGTGGCGGGGATTTTAGGTGCTAGCAGTGCGCTAGCTGAGACAAGTGCTGGTTTTGTCGGACTTCAAGGCAACACAGGCTTTGGCGGACACACGACAAAGGTGGAAAGGGCTACTGCCGCAGGAACTACACAAGGCACAAAGACTGAAACTTCGAGTTATCAGTTTGGCATTTTAGCGAGCTACAAGCACTTTTTTGTGCCTAAATTTGGCTTGCGATTTTACGGCTTGCTGGACTATGCTAACACCGAAGTGAGTGGAGTTACAAGCACAAACATCAACGCAAGCATAAATGCCGATGCTTTGTTTAACTTCATTTCGGGAGAAAGTTGGGATTTAGGTGGTTTTGGCGGTGTTAGCCTTGGCTATGGAAGTGTAGAGCAAGGCACTTCGACTACTACCAAAACTACTGATGGTATGGACTTTGGACTAAATGTCGGCTTGCGAGTAACTTTCGCACAGCACCACGGCTTGGAGCTTTACTCACGCATAGGCTTGATAGGGCAAGAAGAAAAGCTGACTGTCAATAACAACACAGTCATCACACGCAACAAGCAAGATTATATCGGCGGTTTGCGCTACATTTACTCGTTTTAAGCCCTAAATTTCGGCTAATTTCATCTGCTTAACGAATTTAAGCAAAATCTTCTTCACAAACAAAGTATCCAAAATCTTGGGTTTTGGATACTTTGGCGGGGTTTTTGTATTTTTTAAATTTTTTATTTTTTTTAAATTTCTTATTTTATGTTTTGAAATCTTTAAATTTTGCTTTATTTCTCTCGTGCGCGTGGAGCAAATTCATCTTGTTGATATAGCCCATAGCTGATTTTATCGCAAAGAAAGTAAATTTTACGCCAAATTCAGCTTAAATTTAGCGTAAAAATTTAACTTTCTAGCGAAAATTTATTTTTCAATTTTCCAGCGCAAAGTCCTTAATCTCATCAAAGTTAAGATAGCGGTAAATGCTTGCTTTGTGCGCATCGTCAAGCTTGTCGCTTACGATTTGTAGGTATTCAGCCACGCTTGGCAAGCGTCCTAGTATCGCGCAAACTGCGCCCAGCTCGGCACTCCCTAGATACACTTTCGCGCCCATTCCCATTCTGTTGTCGAAATTTCGCGTTGAAGTGGAGAAAACCACAGCATTATCGGCAACGCGGGCTTGATTGCCCATACAGAGCGAACAGCCCGGCACTTCTATACGCGCCCCCGCTGCGCCAAACACGCTATAATAACCCTCAGCCGTGAGTTGCGCCTTATCCATTTTGGTAGGTGGCACTACCCAAAGGCGAGTTTTCAGCGCCCCGCGCCCCTTTAAAATCTCGCCCAAAGCCCGATAATGCCCGATATTTGTCATACACGAGCCGACAAAAACTTCGTTTATCTCGTGCGCTCTGTTGCTATCGGCTAGGATTTCGCTCAGTGTCGCCACATCGTCAGGGTCGTTAGGACACGCTAAAATCGGCTCTTTAATGTCGTTTAGGTTTATATCGATGGTGTAGGCGTATTTTGCGTCCTTGTCTGCACGCAAAAGCTCGGGTTTAGCAAGCCACGCGCGCATTTTGTCCGCTCTTCGTTGCAAGGTAGCTTTGTTTTCATAGCCTGCTTTTATCATAGCCTCGATGAGAGCGATATTTGAGCGGATATACTCACTCACACTCTCCACGCTCAAATCCACGCTACACGCCGCTGCGCTTCGCTCCGCACTCGCATCGCTCAGCTCGAAAGCCTGTTCTACCTTTAAATTCGGCAAGCCTTCTATCTCTAAAATCTTGCCCGCAAAGATATTTTTTTTATTTTTCTTTTCAACCGTGAGCTGTCCTTGCTTTATCGCGTAGTAAGGTATGGCATTTACCAAGTCGCGCAGGGTTATGCCAGCTTGAAGCTCTCCGCTGAACCGCACCAGCACACTTTCAGGCACATTTAAAGGCATAGAACCCGTTACCGCCGCAAAGGCGACAAGCCCACTGCCCGCAGGGAACGAAATGCCGATAGGAAAGCGAGTGTGTGAGTCTCCGCCCGTGCCGACACTATCGGGCAGCACAAAGCGGTTGAGCCACGAGTGAATGACGCCGTCTCCGGGCTTTAACGCCACGCCGCCGCGACTTGTGATGAAGCTCGGCAAGCTCTTATGCAACGCCGCATCGCTGATTTTAGGGTAGGCTGCGGTGTGGCAAAAACTTTGCATAACAAAGTCGGCATTAAAGCCAAGCGAAGCCAGCTCTTTTATCTCATCGCGCGTCATCGGTCCTGTGGTGTCTTGCGAGCCAACGGTAAGCGTCAAAGGCTCTATATACATACCTGCACGCACGCCAGCCACGCCGCAAGCGCGCCCGAGCATTTTTTGCGCTAGCGTGTAACCGCCGCTTGAATTTTCGGGCTGTTTCGCCTTTGTGAAAATGCTTTCAGCGCCTAAATTTAAGGCTTCACGAGCTTTTGTGCAAAGCCCGCGCCCGATGATGAGTGGAATTCGCCCGCCAGCGCGAACTTCGTCCAAAAGTGTGTTTGGGCTGAATTCAAATTTAGCGATAACCTTGCCGTCCTTTGTCAGCTCGCCTTTTGTGGTGTGAATTTCAAACTCATCGCCCATTTCAAGCCCGCTCACATCGCAAACTATCGGCAAAGCCCCGCTGTCTTGGGCGGTGTTGTAAAAAATCGGCGCGATGGTGCTGCCGATGACTATGCCGCCTGTGCGTTTGTTTGGCACGCCCGCAATGTCCTTGCCTAAATGCCATTGTATCGAGTTTATGGCGGATTTGCGCGATGAGCCTGTGCCGACTACATCGCCTATGTAAGCCACTTCGCGCCCGCTTTTTTTAAGCTCGGCGATTTTTTCCAAACTGCCTGCTTGTCGGTTTTTGAGCATAGCCTGCGCGTGCAAGGGTATGTCGCTGCGCGTAAAGGCATCGCTTGCAGGGCTTAAATCATCGGTGTTTGTTTCGCCAGCGACTTTAAAGACTACGCATTTGATGACTTCGGGCAGTTTCGCCCTTTGCAAAAACCACTCCGCATTCGCCCAGCTTTCAAGCACGGCTTTGGCGTGAGCGTTTGTTGTAGCCAGCTCAGCCACAGCGTGAAAATCATCGTGGATAAAGATGATATTTTTAAGCTCAGCTGCTGCTAGCTCGGCGGTGTCGCTTTGTTTAAGGGCGTTGAGCAAGACTTTGACATTGTAGCCGCCAAGCATTGTGCCTAGCATTTTTAGGGCGTGCGCCTTGTCGATGAGGGCGCATTTTAGCTCGTTTTTGAGAATTTTATCCAAAAATTCACATTTTACAAGTGCGGCGTCATCAACGCCCGGGCTTACTCTGTTTTCTAGCAAGCTCACTAGTTCGGGGCTTGGCTCTTTGATGAGTAGCTCGCAAAGCTGAGTGGCTTGCTCTTTGCTTAAAGGCAAAGGCGGGACATTTTGCTCTGCTCGTTCTTTGACGGCGTTTTGGTATTGTGCTAAAAATGACATTATTTCTCCTTGTTTTTTGCTATAATTGTATCGTAATTGTAACAACAAAAAGGCAAAAAATGTTTAAAATGTATTTTGAGTGTGAATTTTTTCAGCTTTTGTTACGAAGTGATGGGCTTGTGCTTGAAAGTGTTGAATTCGTGGGCTTTGGCGGAGAAAACAAGCCTTGCAAGTTGCTTGAAAGAGCTTGCGAAGAGCTTGCTTTATATTTTGCGGGGCGTTTGCGTAAATTTCAGCTGCCTTTGGCAAAGTGTGGCACAGCCTTTGAACGCAAGGTATATCAGGCTTTGAGCGAAATCCCTTACGGGCAAGTGATGAGCTATGCGCAAGTTGCGCGCAAAATCGGCTCTTTAAACGCTGCTCGTGCGGTAGGAAATGCAAATGCGAAAAATCCTTTGCCTATTTTTGTGCCTTGCCACAGGGTCATCTCAGCTAATGGACTTGGCGGATATAGCGGCGGAGTAGGGCTTTTTGAGAGTTTGCAAGGTGCGAATTTGGCTAAAAATGAGAATTTTAAAGGCAAATTTACCTCTCCGCTTGACATAAAACGCTATTTGCTCGGACTTGAAGGCGTGGATTTGAGTAGTATTGAGGGTTAAATTTAAATTGCGCTAAATTCATCACAATGTTATCAAAAACAAGTTTTATTATGCTACAATTTTGTGTAAATTCAGCAAAAATTTAAGGAAAATGATGAAAATTTTAGACGGCAAGGCGTTGAGTGCGCAAATCAAAATCGAGCTAGCGCAAAAAGTGGCGGATTTAAAGGCAAGTGGCGTTGAACCTGCTTTGGCGGTGATTTTAGTGGGCGATGATGCCGCAAGCCACACTTATGTAAATAATAAGGCAAAAGCCTGCGAGCAGTGCGAAATCAAGTCTTTTGTGTATAAACTTGCCGAAAATACCACGCAAAGCGAGCTACTTGCGCTCATCAACACCCTAAATTTCGATGATAGCGTTGATGGCATTTTGGTGCAACTGCCCTTGCCAAAGCACATTGATAAGGCTGTGATACTCGAAGCCATAAGCGTTCATAAAGATGTCGATGGCTTTCACCCCTTTAATGTCGGGCTTTTAAACACGGGCTTTGAGGGCGCACTACTGCCCTGCACGCCTTTGGGCGTGGTGAAGCTGCTTAAAGCCTATGACATAAATGTCGAGGGCTTAAACGCCGTCATCATCGGTGCGTCCAACATTGTCGGGCGTCCTATGGCGACAATGCTCCTAAATTTAGGCGCGACAGTGAGCGTGTGCCACATAAAAACCCGTGATTTGAGCCTTTACACAAGACAAGCGGATTTGATAGTCGTAGCCGCAGGCTGTGTGGGCTTGTTAAGGGCTGATATGGTAAAAGACGGCGTCATCGTTGTCGATGTAGGCATAAACAGGCTCGCAAATGGCAAGCTCGTGGGCGATGTGGATTTTGAAAGTGTCAGCAAAAAGGCAAGTTTCATAAGCCCTGTGCCCGGCGGCGTAGGACCGATGACGATAGCAATGCTACTTGAAAACACGCTTAAAGCCGCAATGGCGCATAGAAAACTGCTTGAAAAGTAAGGGTAAATTTGTAAATTTTGACTGATGATAGCCTTTTAAGCATTGACGAATTTTTGACCAAATCATCACCGCAACAAGCCTTGTAAGCGTGGTATCCATAAGCAAAAATTGCATTTAGTTTTTATATACTTTGTTTGTGTTCAGCAAAATAAATCAACGCTTCAAAAAAGTCTTGTAAATTTAGCTTACAAAAAATTAACTCACAAAAATTCAGTTTGCAAAAATTTATCCAGATTTTGCTTGTGATATTTACTTGAATTTTTTATAATGCTGTTTTTTAAATTTAAAAATCAAGGATTGCATTATGCAAAAAACAAAGCTTGCTCAAATTTCTTACAAAAATTTCATCGTTTTGGCTTTCATCATCACGGCTATTTATACTTTATCTTACACTCTAATGCGTGTGGTGCTTGCTTTTGACACCTTTGACACTTGGCAAAATGACTTTGACAAAATGTTTTTGATGGGCTTTCGCCTTGATATGCGTGTGGTTTGCGTGGTTGCTGGCGTTATCATATTTTTGGGTTACCTTGCAAGCGCAGTTCGCTCTCTCTCTCTCTCTCTCTCTCTCGTTTGTCGGCTTTGCCGCTATTAAAACTTGTTTGCGATAAAATCCTTAAATTTATCCCTAAATTCACACTCTTTTGGGTTGCTTTTAGTGCTTTTTTAGTAATTTTAAGCATTTGTGTAAATTTTTATTATTTTCGCACTTATCACACAAAAATTGACACTTTTATTTTCACACTAAAAGATGATGAAACCACAGCTATATTGCAAATCATTTGGCAGGATTATCCTGTCGTTCCTATTTTGCTGATAATTTTTCTTTACACTTTTTTGCTTTATAAAATCTCAAAGAAATTTTTAACTCTCAATTTGGCGAGAAATTCAATTCAGACGGACCACAAAACTAGCATAACAAAAAAAACTTTTTTGACAATTTTGCTAAATTTTGTCCTTATTGTTGTCGTTTTTATCGGCGCAAGAGGTAATATCAACACTCATTCTGCGCTAAATGAAAAGCACCATCATATCAGTTCAAATCCGCTCATCAACCATATAGCTACAAACCCTATATCCGCATTGATTTGGGCACACCATCATTATAAACAACAAGCCTTATACGCACCCATAAACATAAATGAGTTAAAAGCCCTTGAAAACGAGCTTTTTCCTGTATTTCGCCACAACAGCCAAAACGCCATAGAGAAAAATCCTAATGTCGTGGCGGTTTTAATGGAGAGTTTTGGGACAAATATGCTTGCGTTAGACAATCCTACAAATTTTGACACATTAGCGTCATTTCGTCCGCATTTTGAGGCAGGCAAACGCAAAACAAAAGGGCAGAACGACTTTGTGTTTATGAATTTTTTGTCTGGTGGAAATGGCACAGCGCAATCTTTCGTTTCTTTGTTTTTTATCTCGCCTTTTAGAAATATGACTTTTGACACAGTGCAACGCACGAAAATAGCTCTTACACCACTTGAAATTTATAAAAAAGCTGGTTATGAGGTCATCGTCATAACACCCGCACAGCGTTCTTGGCAAAATTTAGGTGATTATACCCTTATGCTTGGAGCTGATGCTGTGTATGATAGTGCCTTTTTACAAGAACACTATCCACAAAGTGCTGAATTTAAAAATTCTTTTGGTGTGCCCGATGAATTTGCTTTTAAATTTACGCTTGAATACCTACAAAAAGCTGAAAAGCCCGTGTTTGTGGTGATGATAACGATTTCAAATCACCCACCATATCTCATTCCAAGCACCTTTACCCCACCAAAATACGATTTTACCACAAGAATTCAGTTTTTTGGAGACCATATCGCCCATAAAGCAGATAAAACTATGGCTGTATTTTCTTATGCTAGCAATGCCTTTGGAGACTTTGTTTCAAATATAAAAAACTCAAATTTAGCCCAAAACACCATCATCGCAGGCAGTGGAGACCATACATTTAGAGATTTTAAGGCTTCGCACAATGTGCCTTTAAATCACGCCGTGCCGTTTTATTTATATGTGCCAAAAGCCTATATAAAGGACTTTGAAAAAAGAGGCTTTGAGTTTGACCCACAAAAACTCGGTTCTCACAAAGATATACTGCCAACACTTTACGCGCTAAGCCTAAATGAATATGATTATCTTTCTGTTGGCGGGCGAAATTTGTTTGATAAAAATGCGCCAGAGGCTTATGAATTTGCACTTAATGAAAGCGTGTGGGTAGATGATGAGGGAATTTATCCTGCAAATTCAAAGGTGGGCTACAAATACACAGTTCAAAACGGCTTTATAATGCAAACAAATGAGACTTTTGAGCTGTCAAAACAAAAGGCTGAATTCTTGCAAAAGTATCAAAATTTGGAACGCTTGCAGCTTAACTACCGCCTTTTTCAGTATGGTAAGTGATTTAAAGGTTGAATTTTAGATAAATTTAGCTTTCATTTGCTTGAATTTTTTAGAATTTAGCTTTGAAAATTTGCCAAAATTTGCGCGTGGCTAATTTTAGCTTTGATAAAAGCCCAAAATGACAAAGCGCAAAGCAAGGCAGATGGAGCTTGTCGCCAAAAGTGTGGCAAAATGAAAGGCAAACTATGCAAAAACTCAAAAAACTACGCACATTTAGCGAGTCTTGGACGGGGACGATTATCATCGTTTTGCTTGTGATTTTTTTCTTTATCCAAGCCTTTACGATACCCAGTGGTTCGATGAAAAACACGCTTTTAGTGGGGGATTTTTTGTTTGTGAAAAAATTCAGCTATGGCATTCCAACGCCGCATATTCCGTGGATAGAAGTGCCTGTGCTGCCCGATTTTAACAAAGATGGGCATTTGATAAGCGGCGAGGGACCAAAACGCGGTGATATAGTTGTTTTCCGCAGTCCGCAAAACACAAAGGTTCATTTTGTCAAGCGTTGCGTAGCCAAAGGCGGCGATGAAGTGCTAGTGAGCGGGGCTACACTCTTTGTGCGTATGAGTGAGGGCGATGAGTATATGAGGGCGAATTTCGCCGACAAAATCGCACTTATCGAGGGGCGCACCTTTGTCAAAGAGCCTTACAGCCAAAAAGGCATACACAACGATGAGCGTGTAGATATGGAGAGAGTGTATTTAGAGCAGCTTATAAACGACAGCTTTGCGATGCAGCCTGTGTTTGTGAAAGGTTTTGGCGACATAAGCGCGAGCGGAGGCAACGCCTACTACTTCAAAGTGCCTGAAAATGAGTATTTTATGATGGGCGACAACCGCGACCACAGCTCAGACAGCAGGTATTGGGGTTCTGTGCCTTACAAACTCATCGTTGGAACGCCGTGGTTTTCATACTTTTCGTGGGACGAGAAATTCAACATTCGCTGGGAGCGTATAGGACGGCTCGTGCAGACTTTGCAAGATGATGAAAGCCTGATACACGAGGATTTGAGCGAAATCGGAGCGTTGGAGTAGGGTGCTAGCGTGAATTTGCCACGCTATTTTGTAAATTTATCAAATCTTTGGGGCTTAAATGCGACTTGCCGACTTGGAATGAGAGTAAAAGTTGGAGCGCAAACAAGGCTAGGGCTGAAAAAGCGTTTGATGATACACAAATCAAAGGTATGCTTGCTGGCGAAAAGGGCGAGTATCGATGAGAGGGTTTTTGATGAAACAGCCAAATAAACTTGCATTAAAGAGTATTTGTGTTTTTATCTTACTTTGTGAAAGCCTTTATGCGCAAGATTATAGAGGTAAATTGCCTAGCTCATTAAATCTTCCTGCCAACACAATGCGCACAGACACCGCCATAGCGGATTGTTCTTATTTTCAATGCACCTTTAATTACGATGGACCAAGTTTCACATACTCTACTAGCACAGGTAGCTCGAATCTTACCATACAAAGCACATTGCCAAATCCATTGCCTCAGGGTAGTCCCTCACGCACAAACAACATTGACTTTTATATGCAAAACGCTACGATAAATCCAAACTCTAATCTTAGTTTGAATGGCTTTCATACCATCATACTTGAAGGCACAATGACGCTTAATAGTTCTAGCCTTATATTTACATCAAATACAAGTGGTTCATTTCAAATAAATTCTAAAGGTAGTGTGCTGTTAGATGGTGGCACTTTGACGCTGACTATGGGGGGAGGGGGATTTTACAATGCAAATCAAATAAGCCTAAACAATGGTTCTACTTTCACATTTACCGGCACTAATCCCCAAAATGTCGCTAATATAAGCATAGATAACACAAGCTCTATGACTATAAATGCCGCTAAATTTGAAAACATAGGACAAGATGCAAATTCTGGTTTTACATCAAGTGTGGCAAATTTAATGATAAATGGGGGAAGTCTTATCGTTAGTGGCAATCTCTTTAACGGTGGCACTAATCAAGGCGGAGCAAAAGCTAGCGGCGGAGGCAATATCACGCTTTATGGTGGCTCATTAAGCGCAAATAGCGTGTATAGTATGTCTGGCGGTGGAAAAAACTCATCAATTTCACTCTATGGAGGCACTTTAAAAGCCACAAATGTAGAAAATCGCGCTGGTTCTACTCTCACTTTTGGTGCGCTAAAAGGCACTATGGGAAAAATTGTCGGCAATGTAACAAATAACGGCAACATTATCATCAATGCTGCTGGAGCAAATGTAGGCACTCACACCCTCATCACAGGCACACTATACACGCTA
>UQBJ01000049.1 GCA_900539255.1 uncultured Campylobacter sp.
ATTCGCTATCAGCACGGATTCTTTTACTTTAAGCCCCATATTTTTGGACGATGAAGTAAATATCGGCAAGCTGTGTGTCTGCGGGAGCGTCAATGATGTGCTTATGGTTGGCAAGGAAAAGCGTGTATCTGTCTAAATCGCAGTATATAAGGGGTTTGCAGTGTGTGAAATCCCTTTGGCTACTCAAATACAAAAGCCAGCTCCAACAAACCCCGCCACAAACTCAAACGGCGAGATTTGAAGCAGGCGATGAAGTGGGCGAACTTGCCTTGCAGCTTTTTGATTGTGCGGACAAAATCAGCTTTGAAAACAGCACTTTTAACGAAAAAATCGCCCAAACAAAAACATTTATCGACAAGGCTATGGGGCAAATGCAAACAAATTGTGCTGGCTTAAATTCAAAGTTAAACACCACAAATCACAAGCATTTTAGCTCGCTAAATTTAGATAAATCAAACCCAAAAAGCAAAAACTCAAACCCCGCACTTGCTGAGGCAACCTTTTCTTTTAATGGCGTTTTGGTGATGGTAGATATCTTGCAAGTTACGCCGCAAGGGCTTGTGCTTAATGAAGTCAAAAGTGCCACTCGCGTGAAAGACATTTACATTGATGATTTAGCCGTGCAGTATTTTGTCATCACAAAGGCTGGATACAGCGTTGCTGGGGCAAATTTAGTGCATATAAATTCTACTTATGAAAGAGTTGGCGCACTTGACATAAATGCGCTTTTTTGCAAGGTAGATTTGCTCGAAAAAGTGCGTTTAAAACAAAATGAAATAGAGCAAAATTTGCAAAAATTTAAGCGCGTTTTAGATGATAAAGAAAACCCGCCAAATGTCCGTATAGACGAGCATTGTGATTATCCTTATGTCTGTGATTTTAAAGAAGTTTGCTGGCAAAATGCGCTGGGTGAAAATTCTATTTTTGAGCTTGCTGGGCGCAAGGCTTTTAACCCTTTTGAGCTTTATCACAAGGGCGTTGCGAAGTTTAGTGATATTAAGGATTTTAGTGCCTTTAACGCTCATCAAAATTTGCAAATACAATGCGCCCTAAAACGCGAAGTGTATATCAACAAAGCCGCTATAAAGGCGTTTTTAGACACTTTGAGTTATCCTATTTATCATTTGGATTTTGAGACTTTTAGCGAGCCTGTGCCGCATTTTGATACCCAACGCCCCTATATGAAAGTGCCGTTTCAATACTCTTTACACATTGATTTTGGTAACGGCAAGCTCGCTCACAAAGAGTTTTTAGCAAGCTGTGATGGCGATTCAAGACCTGCCCTAGCTCAAGCCCTTGTCAAGGACATTCCCCAAGATGCTTGCATTTTAGCTTACAATGCGAGTTTTGAAAGAGGCGTAATGAAAAATTTAGCTGAATTTTTGCCCGAATTTAAGCCAAATTTAGAGAATTTTTGCGCGAATTTAAAGGATTTGATGACGCCTTTTAAAAACAAGGATTTTTACCACTACAAAATGAAAGGCAGTTACTCGATAAAAGCCGTTTTGCCAGCACTTGTGCCACAAATGGAGCAAGCTTATCATAATTTAGAGTTGATTCACAACGGCGGCGAGGCGATGGACATTTACCCTAAACTCAAAAAGATGAACGCAAATGAGCGCAAAGCTTATCAAAACGCACTTTTAGCCTACTGCAAACTTGACACTTTGGCTATGGTAAAAGTGCTTGCAAAGCTCAAAGAAGCCTTGTGAATTTGCTTTTTTTGCAAGGCAAAAAGATAAATTTAAAAATAAAAATGCAATTTTTTTCATCAAAATTCTTTTTGCAAAATGCCTTTTTCTGTCATTTAAAGCATAAATCAGCATAATTTTATAAAAAATTTTTCAACCAAACAAGACAAATTTTGTCCATTTTGCGTGCTAAACTTTGCTACATAATATCGTTAAATTTAGAAAATTTAGAAAATAAAATGATATTTTCGTTAAAAGGCTATTTTCGCACCTTAGCTGTCATTGCAAGCTAGCAAATCAGCGTGCTTTTCACTCCCCAAGCCAAATTTTTGCCGTGTTTTTGAGTGCTTTTATGTCGCTTGTGGCGTAAAAACTCACCTTGCTTTTGTGTTTTTTGCTTGCAAGTTTAAATTCGCTTTGAAGCTGCGAAACTATGGCATCGCCTGAGTGTATGAGCTTTGTTTGTGCGCCAAAATAGCCCTGCAAAGCCTTGCTTAAAAGTGGAAAGTGCGTGCAGCCGAGTATGAGCGCATCGGGCTTTTTGCAAAGTGCGCTAAAATAATGCCTAAACGTGCTTTGCACCAACTCACCCTCGAAAATCCCCTCCTCAACCATAGGCACGAAAAGCCCTGTCGCCAGAGCCTCTATGTGCTTAAAGCCCGCATTTGCCAGCCTTTTTTGGTAGCGTTTTGAGTTGATAGTGGCTTTGGTAGCGATGACGAGAATTTGGCTGTCTTTGTCCGCTAACGCCTTATTTACCGCAAGCACACCCGCATCGATGACACCCAAAATCGGTATGTTCGAGTTTGCGCGAAGGGCTTTGAGCGCATACGCGCTCACCGTGTTGCACGCGATGATGAGCATATCGATGCAAAAGGGCTTGAAAAAGTCCAGCGCTTCGAGCGAAAAGCGCACTATCGTCTCCTTGTCCTTTACCCCATAAGGCACGCGCGCCGTGTCCCCAAAATACACTATCTCATCAAAAAGCCTTGCATTAAGCAGGCTTTTTAGCACACTTAGCCCGCCCACACCGCTGTCAAAAACGCCTACTTTCATCGTTTTCCTTTGTCAAAGATTAGGCGAAATTTTAGCATAAAAGGCTTAAATTTTTAACCCTTTTTCCAAAAAATGTTGTTTTAAATGAGTAAAATCAGCGTGCAAATTTAAATGATAGTTTCATTTGCCATACCAAATGGTGCAAAGTATCCAAACCAAAAATCACAAAAAATTCAAAATTACTTAAATTTTAAATTTAAAAAAAGTAAAATTATTTGATGAGTTGTGTTTAAGTTACAAGCGGAATTTAAGCTGTTTTATGTCAATAACTCGCAATTTTATTTGCAATTTCTAAAAGGCAAATTTCACCCAAAATTTAAAGATAATTCAAAAAAATCTAATCAAACAAAAGCACCTTGCATAAAGACTTTTCATAAAATTTACTCACACTAGAAAACTTGCCATTTTTATCCGCATAATGTTGGGCGTAAAATTTACGGAATTTTACTCCGCAAACCTACGCCACAACGCTAAATTCAGTGCAAAGCCTCATTGAGCTTTATCGCTTTTTTGTTTAAGGAAACGCTCATTTGCCCTGTTTGTGAGTTCATTCTAAAATGCAAGCCGTTGAGATTTGCCAGCTCCAAGCCCTTGTAAATGTCCTTGTCAAAGCTGAAATTTGGGTTGAGCTTGCTTAAAGCCGCTTTGTTTTCATCGCTTATAAAGAATTTAGTCCCTTCAAGCACAGCTATACCAGCATCTACTATGCAGTTATCGCCCAAAGGAATGCCTGTAACGGAGTTTGCGCCCAGCAAGCACGCCTTGCCTATGCCGATGGCATTACCGCTCGTGCCGCTCAAAACGCCTAAAATGCTCGCCCCGCCGCCTATGTCAGTGCCTTCACCCACGACTACGCTGGAACTCACGCGTCCCTCAACCATACAAGCGCCCGTTGTGCCAGCGTTGAAATTCACATACGCAGCGCCCGGCATTATGGTCGTGCCACCCGCCAAAGCCGCACCCATTCGCACTTTGGAGCTTTCTAAAACGCGCGTGTTATCCTCTGGGATAATGTGCGCTAAAAAGCGTGGAAATTTATCCACAAA
The DNA here is from genome assembly GCA_900539255.1 of uncultured Campylobacter sp. Taxonomy (GTDB): domain Bacteria; phylum Campylobacterota; class Campylobacteria; order Campylobacterales; family Campylobacteraceae; genus Campylobacter_D. The sequence goes on from UQBJ01000049.1 coordinate 3,794, forward strand.
GTCTATTTTAGGGTATTTGTGGTTGATTTTGAGCCACACTTCATTTTGCCGTAGCCATTCAAGCTCGATAGGTTTATCATCGCTCCAAGCGACATTTGGCAGGACTTTAAACGCTCCGTTTAAATTGAGACTTCGCAAAGGCGCTTTTTTTGTCGAAAGCAGATAAAGTTTGAGATACACAGCCTCCACACTTTTGGGCTGCTCGTCCTCAAAGATAGCCACAAAGGCGAATTTACCAACCTTTGAAGCCTTATCAAGCTCGCTTAAACCCTGCAAAACGCTTTTTGTTTTGCTATTAAATTTCATAAAGGGCGCATTTGCTAAGCTGTCAAAGCCCTTGAAATTCTCGTCCAAATGCTTTAAAAGCTCGACATTTTTATGCCCGTCCTCGTTCAAATAAGGCGACAAGGCATCAAGGGCAAATTCAATGTCCCTTTTTTCGATGATTTGCACGAATTCACCTTGCGAAAAGTCGATTTTAACGCCTCTTTGCATAAAGGCTTCAAGCATAACCGCCGCAAAACCGAAATTTTCCTCGAAATTCACCTGAGCAAAACTCGCTTGCAAAACACTATCCGTGAGCTGCCCTCTGTCTAAAATCGCCATTCCATAGGCTTTTGGGCGTTTATAGCCCGCCCCTTGCTCCACTTTGGCTACGAAAGCCTTAAATTCATCTTTGCTTTGAATTTTCATTTTTGTCCTTTCTGTGTTTAAATCTTTACGCACTCAATTTCTTTAAATTTCACTTAAAAAATTTTTATACAATCAAATTTTAATTGTCTTGTAAGGGCTTTAACTTGTTGAATTTATATTTTTCAAATTTCAAATCAAATGGCGACAAAAAACAACAAGTGCTTTAAAAGCATAATTTTCTTTATTTTGCAAATTATAACACATTTTTATTTAATGCAAACTACTTTTTAGTCGTTAAAATTGCTGTATTTTGGTTATCTTTGTTAAAATGATAAACATTTTAGCCAAATTGCAAGTCAAATTTGCTACAATCGCCGTTTTGTTTCGTGCGTTTTGTAAGGCTAAATGCGCTTGATTAAGGCGTTAATGCCCTAAATTTCACAGCAAAAAGTGCTAAATTGCGCTGAATTTAAAAGCACTAAACTAAATTTAAAAGCACAAAGGAAAAAGTTATGAAAATCACGCCCAAAAAACGCCTCGCCGCCCGTTTCATCTCGTGGCTGCCCGTCATCACGCTAGCGTGCGGAACTTTTGTCTTTAACACAAGCGAATTTATCCCCATCGGGCTTTTAAGCGCGATAGCAAGCGATTTTCATCTTAGCGAAGCAGGCGCAGGGCTACTCATCACCATATACGCTTGGGTTGTGGCACTTGCAAGCCTGCCGCTTATGCTGTTTTTCAGCCAAACAGAACTCAAACGCCTAATGCTCGGCGTCTTTGCGCTTTTCACGCTCAGCCACATAGCCTCCGCCTGTGCCGTGAGCTTTTACACGCTTATGGCGTCTCGTATCGGCGTGGCTTTTTCGCACGCGCTTTTTTGGTCTATCGTCTCGCCTATGGCTGTGCGCGCCGCGCCGCGTGGCAAGCAGTCGGCGGCTTTAAGCATTGTCGTTACGGGCAGCTCGCTCGCTCTCATCGCTGGACTTCCCTTAGGGCGCGTGATAGGGCTTTATTTGGACTGGCGAAGCACCTTTGCGTGCATAGGCGCGCTTTCAGCACTCATCGCACTGCTCTTTTGGCGGGTGTTTCCTAAAATGCCTAGCACTCAAAGCGTGCGTTTTAAGAGTCTGCCGACACTTTTGTCTAACAAAAGCCTGCGTAAAATCTACCTTCTCACCGCCCTTTTCATCACAGGGCAATTCACCGCTTATAGCTACATAGAGCCGTTTTTAGCGCAAAATGGCGTGAGTGAAAGCGCGATAACGACTATTTTAGTGTTGTTTGGGTGCAGCGGCATAGTCGCAAGCGTTGTTTTTTCGCGATACTACGACACTCATCATCTTGTTTTTGTGAATTTAAGCCTTTTTGGCGTGGCGCTAAGCCTTTTAATGCTGTATTTTAGCGCATTTTACCTGCCTTTTGTTGTGGCGGTGATTATCTTTTGGGGCTTTACGATAGCCTGCTTTAATGTCGTCTTTCAGTCGCAAACGATAAATTTAGCCCCAAACGCTAGTGCGGTGGCTATGTCGATGTATTCTGGCATTTACAATGTCGGCATAGGCGGCGGCGCGCTTGTTGGCGGCATAGTGAGCGAGGATTTGGGCGTGAGTTTTGTGGGCTTTGTGGGCGGGGCGATTGCGCTTGTCGCCTGCGTGTATTTTGTGCGTAAAATGTCCTTTGTGCGCGCCTTAAAACTTCGCAAACTCCAAAGGTTAAGACGGCTAAGATGAGTAAATTTAGGCTTTGGCTTAAAGTAAAATCAAAGGCTACAATTTTAATCATTTTTCGCTACAATAAGGCTTTGTTTTAAGGGTTGATTTTGAGAAAAATTTTACTTTTTAGCACGCTGTTTTGGGCGTTTTGGCTCGTCGGCTGTGCGAGTAAGGGCGATTTTAAAAGCTCACAAGCTGTTTTTGTGGTGCTAAAAGCCCCGCAACTTGCGCTTAGCGAAGCAGGATTTTTATACAAAAACAAAGACAGCACAAGGCTAGAAGTGTATAAAGTAGGACAACCGCTCGTTACGCTAGAAGTCGGGCAAAAGGTGATTTGTCTTAATTCAAAATGCGCTTTGAAAGGCACTTTTAACAAAAAATTCTTTAAAAACGAGCATTATGGGGACTTTTTGAGCGACATTTTAAACGCTCGCCCCATTTACAAGGGCGCGAATTTGCAAAAAACAAGGTGCGGTTTTAAGCAAACTATCAAAAAACCAAGCTTTGACATAGCTTACAGCGTTTGCAATGAAGCGGTAAATTTCAAAGAAAAAAAGGGCAAAATCAACTTTGCCCTGCGAAGGCTTGATGATGAATGAACTTGTTGAGTTTTTAAACGCCGATGAATCCTGCACGCTTTGCAAAAAGCTAGATTGTAATAAGGGCGAATTTTTACTGCTGAAAGAGCTTTGCAAACTCTATGTGCAAGGCATTTCAAGTATGAGCGTTTTTTCGCTGCTTACTAGCCTTTACAAACAGCAAGATTATGAGTATTTGCAGCATTTAAACGAGCTTAAAAGCCTTATGGATAAGGGTTTGGTGAGTCAATCTTATAGCGTGTTTAAGGGCGACTTTGGCAAGGGCAAAAGCTCGCTTTTAGCACTCTTGCAAAATGAAGTGAATTTAAGCGAGCATTTTTTGCAGCTTTTAGAAGGCACGCAAAGCCTAAATTTGTCGCAAAAAGGCACTTACACGGACTTTTTGGAGTATTTAAAAGATGAATTTGAGCGCGTGAAATTATACGAACGCCTTGCCTTTTTATGCCACAAAGACAGCACATTAAAAGAGCAAATCAAAGGCTTTGAAAAGCACATAAAAGAACGCTTGCGCCGTTTTAAATCCTACAACATTATCGCCGAAATTTTCAAAGAAAACGCGCTCAATGAAAAAGAACAAATTTTATTTTTAGCCCTTTTAAAGCAAGAGTATAGCCTAGATGGCGAGCATTCAAGCACTAGCGAGATGAACGCCTTGCTGATGCTCATCAGCGAAAACGAATTTGAGCGCGTGAAAAACAAAGCCCTGCTTGATGAAGGCTCAAAGCTCTACGAACGCGGGCTTATTGATTATGATGAGTTTTTAAACCCGCTTGGCGACATAGTGAAGAGCTTTTTTTTGAGTGATGAAATTTTAGAGCGAATCGTAAATTTTAAAGAGCCTAAAAAGGACAAAAAAATCCGCCTTGAAAGTGCCTTAAAAGAGCAAGACATTTTCGAGCTTATCGAGCCAAACACCGATATAAACGATGTCATAATGCCACAAAAAACAAAAGAACTTTTGCAAAACATACTCAAACAACAAGACAAAACCGTGCTTGAACGCTTGCACCGCTGGGGCATAAAGACAAACAAAAACATTGAAGCGAAAATCATCTTTTACGGACCTGCTGGCACGGGCAAGACGATGAGCGCTTTAAGCCTTGCAAAGTCAATGAAAAAGGCGGTTTTGAGCTTTGATTGCTCGAAAATTTTAAGCAAATATGTGGGCGAAAGCGAGCAAAATGTCCGCAAAATCTTTGACACCTACAAAAACATAGCCGCAAACTGCAAGCAAAGCCCGATTTTGCTTTTAAATGAAGCTGACCAGTTTTTAAGCACGCGCGTGGAAAGCTCAGGCGGGGCTGATAAAATGCACAACCAAATGCAAAATATCTTTTTGGAGCAAATCGAAAAATTTGACGGCGTCATCATCGCCACAACGAATTTTTTAGAAAGTTTAGACACAGCATTTTCAAGGCGTTTTGAGTATAAGATAGAGTTTAAAAAGCCAGATTATAAAGACAGGGTTGAGATTTGGCAACGCGCACTGCCTAAAAATGCGAGTTTTGATGATGAATTTAGCATTGAAAATGTCGCAAATTACGAGTTAAGCGGGGCACAAATCATAATGGTAGTGAAAAACACGGCACTCAAAGCAGCCATTTCAAAGGACGGCATTTTTAAGATGAAAGACTTTTTAGAGTGCATACAAAAAGAGTTAAATTCAAGTTTTGACAACGCTAAAATTGTAGGCTTTGGAGCGTGAGTTGTGAAATTTAGCCTTTGATGAGCTGAATTTTGCGTTTTGTGCTTGGGCTTTTTGGAGTGAAAGTTGAGCTGAAATTTATCGTTAAATTTGTAAAATTTTAAGTTAAAATATCATTAAATTTATCCAATTTTTTAACCAAAAAGTTTTCATTTAACCTTAAATCTTTCTTACAAAAAGCTCAATGCCCCCCCCCTAGCTTTTTCTTTGAATTTATACTCTAAATTCTCGCTT
>UQBJ01000050.1 GCA_900539255.1 uncultured Campylobacter sp.
CTCACTGGGGGGGGGGGCTTTCATTTAATAAATGCTAATAGTGAATTTACAAATGCCACCCTTATTAACGGCAACAAAACGCTTAATATCGTAAAAAATGAGGCGCAAATTGAAAGTTTTGAAAACACTTTAAGTCCCAACGAAAAAGCGACCTTAAATGCCTTTGGGGCAGACATTTTTAGCATAGGCGGCGCAAATAGCGCAAATTTAAGAGCCGCCGCAAACGACATAAACAGTGCCATTTTTAGTTCATTTCACGCCAACCCTTTAATGATGGTAAGCCTGCTTGATGTTGATACAAATGTGTTTAAGGTGCCAAAAAGCAAGATAATAAGGCGTCAAATCATCACAAAGCGTGCCAAAAGTCCCAAAAAAAGAATGATTTACACTCGCCAAAGTTTTGCAAATACAAGCGAAACAAATGCCGCACTTATAGCAAAATACATCTCATCAAAGCAAACAAAGGGCTTTTTAAGTGGCGTGAGGCTGGGCTTTGAGCGTGATTTTGTCGGCTCGCAATTTATACTAAAATTCGCCTATGCTCATTCGAATTTACAGGGCGAAAAAAGCGTGAATTTAGGTGGGACAAGCGACATAGCCGCATTTGCCACAAGCACAAAAAGCCATAATTTTGCTTTGCAATCTGGCGTAAGGGTGTATTTTGCTGGAAATTTGGGTTTGAATTTAGCATTAAGTGGGCTTACTGCTTTGGCAAATAGCACGAGGGAGTTTGATTTTGAGGCTTTGAGCTTAAACGCCAAGCTTAAATCAAAACACAATCTTTATCAAATTGCGCCAAAATCGGCATTTTTTTATGATTTTAAAATGGAAAATTTCACGCTCACGCCATATTTTGGCGTAAAAAATGGCTATGTTTTTATGCCCGAATTTAGCGAGAGTAGCGAAAGTTCGCTGAATTTAAACGCACAAACTTATAAATCTTATCTTTTAGATGCACTTGCTGGCGCGAAAATGGGTTTTGATTTTGGATATTTGGGCGAGTTTGGGGCGAGTTTGGATTATAAATTTTTAGCTTATCAAAGCCAAAAAGAGCGAATTTTACGCTACGCAAATGGCGCACAAGGCAAGGATACCTTACACTTTGCCTTGCCAAAATCCCAAACAATGAGCCTAAATTTGGGCTATCAAAGGGCTTTTAATAGATGGTATGTTGGTGTGAACGGCAGTTTTGATGCTATTTTAAACAAGGGCGAAACGCCAGAAGCAAAGGAGGATTTTTATGCTTGTGGAGCTTGGCTTAAAATCTCACGGCGATTTTAATTATATTTAAAGTCCTAATTTGAATTAAAGATAAACAAGCAAACAAGGGCGAAAATCTAAATTCGCTCTCGTTTTCACAAATACTTAAAAAGAATAAATACTGAAAAGGCATTTAGCGACTCTCAAATCAAAGTTATCCTTGCTGGCGAAAAAGGCGAGTATCGATAAAGCGAAATTTGCTTGGGCGCTGTGAATTTGGAGTGAAAATGGAGCGGGAAACGAGATTCGAACTCGCGACCCCAACCATGGCAAGGTTGTGCTCTACCCCTGAGCTATTCCCGCAAGGATTTCACGCATTTTGCAAGCTGTTAAAATTTCGCGCCACTTACAAGGCAAAATTCAAGCAAGCCCAAATTTTCGCGCCCCTTAAAACCAAAGCTCACGCAAAGGCTCTTTTTCGCACGGCGCGACAAAAACGCGTAAAAATAAAACGCAATTTTACACAAAAATGCTTTAAAAGTCAAGGATTTAGCTAAATTTTTGCCTTTAAATTTAAGATTAAAAGGCTTTATTATTTAAAAACGCTGATGAGAAAGCAATCCAGTGGGTTGCAAGACTAGCCAAAGTAAAAATTTCAAACGCTTGTCGTAAGAATTTTGTCATTTTGAGCGTAGCGAAAAATCCAAAGAAAATTAAGAACACACACCTTGTATTTATGGATACTTCGCTGCGCTCAGTATGACAAAGAACTTGTCATTTTGAGTGAGTGAAACGAGCAAAAAATCCACGCCTTAAAGGTTAGAGGTTTGCTTAAATTTTAAGCACTTTTATCTTTTCGCCGTCTTTGAAATCGCTTTTTGAAAACTCGCTGATGAGCAAGTGTGTGACGTAAAAGGGCTTCATAACGCCTAAATTTTCGTTTGCCACAAAGGAATTTCCGCTTAATGTGCCTAAAATCAAGTTGTTTCTCTCACTTTTAAGCTTTAAATTTCCCTTAAATTCAGCCTCTACAAAGTCAAATTCAAAGCCAGCTCCGCTGAGTAAGCAAACTAGGGCTTTGCCAAGTAAAAAGCAGGACAAAAACGCTGACAAAGGATTTCCCGGTAAGATGAAAACAAGTTTTTCGCCCTTTTTATAGAGCTTTGTGGGCTTTGCAGGGCGCATTATAATGCCATCAAAAAGTGGCAAAAAGCCCAAATCCCGCAAGGCTTCGTCCATAAAGTCCGCATCTCCCACGCTCGCACCGCCGCTTGTGATGAGTAAATCAGCGCAAGAGTTGCTTAAAGCCTCTTTTGTCGCGCCCAAATCGTCCTTGATAATGCCTAAATAACTCACTTCGCAAAGCTCGCTTGAAAGTAGGGCGTTGATAGCTAGGGCGTTTGCGTTGTAAATTCTGTTTTCATCAGCCTTTTGCCAAGGCTCTACGATTTCATTTCCGCTTGAAAACACGCTCACTCGTATCTTTCGCGCCACTTGCACCTTGTAAATGCCCTGACTAGCAAGTGCCATTATCTGCGCCGCCCCTAAAATTTGCCCTTTTCGCAAGAATTCCACGCCCGCTTTAAGTTCCTCGCCTCTTATGCGCCGTCCGTCATTTTGCCTAGCCCTTGTGGCTATGAGCTTTTCGCCTGCAAATTCAGCCTCTTCCACGCGCAAAACCGTGTCCGCACCCAAAGGCATTTTAGCACCCGTCATTATCTTGTAGCACTCGTTCGCGCTGATTTTATAGTCCTTTTTGTCCCCCGCAAATATCGTTCCTTTCACACTCAAAGGCTCGTTTTTGTCGCTAAAATTAAAGGCATAGCCATCAAGTGCGGAGTTGTCAAAGGCGGGCAAGTCCTTGCGTGCGCTTAAATTTTGGGCTAAAACGCGTCCAAGAGCGTTTTCAAGGCTCACTAGCTCGCATTGTGCTATGCTTTTTATCTCGCTTTTGATGAATTCTAGGGTTTCAAAAAGGTTTTTTATCATTCTTCTAGCCTTTCTATCTTTGCTCCAAGTGCTTTGAGCTTGAATTCTAGGCGTTCATAGCCCCTATCCAAATGATAAATGCGATGAACTCGGCTCACACCCTTTGCGGCAAGTGCGGCAAGCACCAAAGCAGAGCTTGCACGCAAATCAGTAGCCATAACATCAGCTGCATTTAGGGGCTTTCCGCCGTTTATCGTGGCTATGTGTCCGTTTAGTCTTATATCAGCACCCATTCGCAAAAGCTCGCTCGCGTGCATAAAGCGGTTTTCAAACAAGCGTTCATCGATGATACTCGTGCCGTTTGCTTTTAGAGCCAGCGCCATAAATTGCGCCTGCATATCTGTGGGAAAGGACGGATACTCGCTCGTGATGATTTCCACAGGCTTGATTTCTTGCGCGGGCAAAATGGTGATGACATCGCCTGCAAGCTCGATACCAAAGCCCATTTGCTTGAATTTTTCAAGCACCGCGCTTAAATGCGTGGCGTCTGCCTTGCAAACTGAGATTTGCGAATTCGTTATAGCCCCCACGCAAAGATAAGTGCCAGCCTCGATTCTATCGGGGATTACCTTAAAGGGCTTGAAATTCAGCAACTCTCCGTCCGTGCCGTAAATTTCAAGCTCAGCCCCGCCTATGCCCTTTATATCAGCACCCGCTTCGCGCAGCACCTCGCAAAGCTGCACGACTTCTGGCTCTTTGGCGACATTTAAAAGCCGTGTTTTGCCACGAGCTAGCACCGCCGCCATTATGACATTTTCACTGCCTGTAACGGTGATTTTGTCAAAGATGATTTGCGCGCCTTTTAAATCGCCCTTTGCGATGACATAGCCTTGCTTTATGTCTATCTTTGCGCCCATTTTTTCAAGGGCTAAAAGGTGCAAGTCAATGGGGCGTTGTCCTATGGCACAGCCTCCGGGCAAGCTCACTTCGCACTCTTTGAAACGCGCGAGCAAGGGACCAAGCGTGAGTATGGAAGCGCGCATTTTGCGGACTATGTCATAAAGGGCTTTGGTGCTTTTGAGCGTGGCGGTGTTTATGCTGGCGTGGTTGTCCTTAAATTCATACTTTGCGCCTAAATTTTCAAGCAAAGCAAAGAGCGTTCTAATGTCGGCGACATTTGGGACATTGTCAATTTGCACTTCGTTTTTGGCTAAAATGCTCGACACAATCAAGGGCAGGGCGGCGTTTTTAGCACCGCTAATGCTAACCTGTCCGCTCAAATGCTCGCAGCCTGTGATTTCTAGGTATTTCATCGCTTTCTCGGTTTGTGAATTTAAGTGATATTATACATTTTTTCTGCAAATTTTGCTAGAATTTGCGTTTAAAATTTAGGGTTTGTTTTAATGAGTTTGAATTTGTAGCAAAATTTAAGCGAAATTTAAAAATAGGGCGCAAATGCTTGAATTTTAGCGATTTAAAATGAAAAAGCGCAAAGAATTTAAAAGTAAAAATGGCAAAACGCAAAAACACAAAGAATTCAAAAATAAAAAAAAGCATAAAAAATTTAAAATAAGAAAGTAAAAAAAAAGTAAGAAAGCAAAAAAAGTAAGAAAGTAAAAAAAGTAAGAAAGCAAAAAAGGCGCGAGCCTTGCCCGCACCCCTTACAAGCTCCATTTAGTCGAACTTTTGTCCTAAAATGTTGCCGTTGTTGTCAGCATACACTTTCATTCCGTTGGTGAATTTGAACTTGTAACCGCCAAATTCTCTATCCACTTCGATGATTTGTGCGCCTTGTTGCGTGGCTTGAACCTTTGAAACCACAGCACTTGGGATAAAGCCCGTAGGAATAGGCTTATACTTGCCATCGACTTCTGTCCATTCGCCGTTTATGTTGAAGTCGATTTTTGTGCCATCAGTAAGCACGACATCAAAAGAGTTCATATCTCTTTCGACAAGCCCGATGCTTATGCCTTTAAAATGCGTGCTGATGAATTTTTGAGCGGTTGCTGGGAGCTGATTTGCAGGCACGACCATATCCGCCAACGCTGAACTGATACCTACTAGCAAGGCTAGCAATGTGAGTTTGAGTTTCATAGAACCCTCCTTAAAATTTTGTTGCAATTTTTTATTGCTGTGAAATGATAGCAAAGTTGTGTGAAGTGAGTGTGAATTTAAAAAAAACTTGCAAAAAATTTATCAAAAATTACTACACTCACACCAAAAGACACTCGTCCAACTTTTTGCGGGTTTGATAAACCTTTGTCAGCGTGAGTTGTTTGCAAAGAAAGTAGGGCAGATTTAGGTGTGGTAGCATTTTGAGATACTTTTATGTTGCGGTTATGTTTGCTTGCTGTGGATTAAGTCTTGTGTGGCGAGTGTGAATTTAAGCCCTTTGTGATAGCTCCATAATGGAGGAAGCTCTCAAAGCAGCGCACAAGGCTAAACGAACCACGCAAACTCTACTCACATTTGCGATGACAAGCCTACTGCGCAAATCCCACTCACAACGACAAACCTACCCAAAAGCCCCTCGCACGGCGAAGGACAAGCCTTGAAAGCTCCCTCCATTATGGAGAGTAAGGCAGACACTCGTTCGGTAAAAGCGTAGCAAATTTCGTTCCAAAAATTTAACTTTTGCTATAAATTTTAAATTTCTTTGATAAAAGCTGAAAAGATAGTGTAAATTTATATAAATTTCAAGGCATTTTTAAAATGGACTTTTCGCCTTTTTGCGTAAAGCAACTAATGGGTTGCGAAACGAAAAACACAAAAATTTATTTTATCATTTGAGCCTTTTGTTTTTTTATGGATACTTCGCCTTCTGCGAAAGCTCAGTATGACAAGGATTTTAAGGCATAAAAAAAGGCGAGAGTGTTCTCGCCTTTTTTGTTTGTCCGCAAAGTCAGCGTATCCTCGTTTTGAAGTGCTTTTACATTAACAAAGCCTTTGTCTAGTCTTAAAAAGTCCTAGACAAAAGAAAAGGCAACTTTCAGCATTTAAAAGTCGCCTGACAAGCGAAAGCAAACTTTTGGTATTTAAAAGTTACTTTCGCAAAGTCGGCGTGTCCTTGCTTTGAAGTGCTTTTATACCAACAAACCCTTATCAGTATTTAAACTGCCCTTCGACAAAGACGGTGCGTCCGCGTCCGATGAGATAGCGGTTTTCGTTTATGCTTGCGCTTCTGTCGGCGTTGTAGTAGTCGTAGTAAAAGGTGTCAAAGACATTTTTCACGCCCACAGTAATCACGCCCATATTTTTGTTAAAGCCTATACTCAAACCCAAATCGCTGATGAGATAAGGGTCGAGCTTTTTCTCCACTTCGCTTACCTTGCCGCTTGCATACTCAGCCGCTACCACTTTTTGCTTGCCATAGAGTGAATTTTGTATCCACAAATTCACACTCACATCGACTATTTCTACCATTCCAGCTATATTGACATTGCCGCCAAAGGTAGCTTTGTAGTCGTAGGTGTAGGGGATTTGATTCCATTTAGTTTCGCCGTCTATCTCGCTGAAACGCTCGGCTTTTAGGTAGGTAAAACTTTCATTTAGCCCTAAAATTCCGCCGAAAATATACTGCTCCAAAGCCACTTCCACGCCCATTCTGCGCGATTTGTCATAAGTGCCATAGCTCATTTGCGAGTAAGGGTCGCCTGTGAAATAAAACTCGTTTTTGCTTGTGGTGTAAAAAACATTCGCCGCAAACAAAATCGCATTTATATCAAAGTCCGTAAAGCCAAGCGGCACAACCCTTGTGCCTATGTAGTCCTTAAAGCCTAGCTCATAACTCATATAGGTTTCTTGCTCCATCGGGTTTTCTTTAAGCGTAAAAAGGTTCTCAGCGGCTAAATTTAAGCGCGGATTGCCGTAAGCGTCAAGTATAGGTTGCCCCATATTAGCACCTGTGGTATATTTTTTCACAGCGTTTGGATTATCCTTATTTACGCCACGCACGAGCAAAGCATAGCCCGGCGGTGTGCTATAACCCGTCTCAAAATGTCCATAAATCACGCCTGTGTCTGAGTAGCGAAAGGCTGGGGCAAGCTCAAAGGTAAAGGTGTCGTAGTTTTTCTTAAATTCTTTTGTAATGTCCGTTCTGCCTATGCCATAGACTTTGTCATCTTGTGATGGGGGGTAGGTTTTGTCCGCACCAAAGCTTGCCAAATCATAAGTGTCGATGACTATGTTGTCGTGTGATTTGATTTTATAGTTCATTATCTCATAACGAAAGCCACCCATTAGCGAAAATGACGAGTTAAAATAATAATTTTCTCTCAACCACAAGGCATTTGTGAATTTGTTTATATTTAACTCGTTGTTAATAGTAGCTTCGGTATTCATACCTGAATTTGGCGGAACAGCCACAGCACCCCTTAAAATTTGTATAGGTTTTCTTTTGCCCATCTCATAAGTGCTATCCACGCCAAAAGCAAAAAGCCCTGAGTCGTGGTCTATCACAGCCTTTAACTTGCCTCCAAATTTACTCTCATCAAAGGTAGAGCCACTTTGCTCGATATAATGATAGCCATATTTTTTGCCATACTGCTCGACAATGGCTAGTTCAGGTGTCCAACGCTCACTTCCCGTAAGGCTCAAATACCCATAATAAGGCAAGTAAATTTCGTGCGTGTTTAACTTGCGTTTGTCAAGGGCGACAAAGCCTGTAATGTCCCATAGCATTTTGTCAGTAGGCTGTGCCTCAAAGCCAAGTGTCGTTACAAGGCGCATTTGCGAGCTGTCGATGATACCATCGCCCTTTGTGGTTCTGTCCTCTTTGTCTGGTTCATAAAAAGGCAAGGCTTCGATTTTTTGATAAATTTTATCCCACTCTTGCCCGCCTACTTGTTGCCCGTTGATGGTTTGACAAGGTCCGCCTGCGCAAGGTTTATAATTGCTCGTATCGCTCATAATGTCGCTCATTATCCTGTCAGCGTCCAAAAAGCTATTATAAGGCGTAGTTTTGGTTTTGCCCGTGAAAAAGTCCGCATCAAAATGCACTTTTTGCCCTAATCCTAGCTGATAATCAGCGCCCAAAACGCCCTCAATGCCCGTTTGCTTGTCATCTTCGCGCGGTCCGCCCATTTGAGAGTAAGCAACTCCCGCATTGACGCTTAATTCGCGGCTGATTTTTTCACTCGCTTGCGCAAAGGCGTTGAAACTCATATTGCCTGTGGTGTTAAGATAGCCTGCACCCACGACAAAATAAGGGTTTTGTCGCTTTGAAGTGATGATATTTATCGCTCCACCGCGTGCGCTTTGTCCGGGAAACACTTGCACTTCTTGGATAAGGCTCGGCAACACCGTGTTTATCGGCATAAAGCCGTAGTAGCTGTCAAGCGGGGCGACATTAACGCCGTTGATGGCGAATTTAAGCCCGTTTGCGCTGAGCCTGCCTTGTCCGCGCAAGTCAAACTGCTGTCCAAAGCCTG
>UQBJ01000051.1 GCA_900539255.1 uncultured Campylobacter sp.
CAAATTCGTGGCAATCCAAAGGTAAATTTGCGTTTAAATTCGTGGATTGCCACGCAGATTTTTGCAAAATTTGCTCGCAATGACGGCGCATTTTTGTCATTTTGAGCGTTAGCGAAAAATCCACACCGCTTGTCATTTTGAGTCTTTTGCAAAAAGGCGACCCAACGGGTTGCAAGGCGCAAGCCGCAGCAAAAAAATCCACAGAGATTAAAAGCACACTTACTATTTTTAAGATACTTCGCTTTCTTGCGAAAGCTCAGTATGACAAAATTTAGGGATTTGCTTGAATTTTTGTGGCAAAATTTGCTTAAATTTATGGTTTGCCACGCAAGGCGTGAGGCTTGCTCGCAATGGCAAAAAATTTTTACAAGCGAAAAAACATTTTGTTTTTGTTTTGTTAGCCTTTTTAGGATAGAATTGCTTTTTTAATGCTTAAAGCATTGCAAGATACTTAAAAAAGGCGATTTGATGATAGACATTATGCAAATTCAGGCTATTTTGCCGCACCGCTATCCGCTTTTGCTGGTGGATAGGATTAGCGAGTTAGAGCTTGGTAAATTCGTGCGTGGATATAAAAATATCAGCATTTCAGACCAAGTTTTCAACGGGCATTTTCCAAATCACCCCATTTACCCGGGCGTTTTGATTTTGGAGGGTATGGCGCAAACAGGCGGTGTGCTGGCGTTTAAGTCTATGAGCGAGCAGGTAAATCCCGCTGAAAAGGTGGTTTATTTCACAGGCATAGACGCGGCGAAGTTTAGAAACCCCGTGCGCGTGGGCGATAAGCTCGTGTATGAAATGAATGTCGTCAAAAATCGCGGTGCGCTGTGGGTTTTTGAGGGTAAAGCCTTTGTTGATGACACTTTGGTGGCAGAAGCACAGCTCAAAGCGATGATAATGGATAGATGATGAGCGAAATTCATTCAAGTGCGGTTGTGGAAAAGGGGGCGATTTTAGGCGAAAATGTCATCATCGAGCCTTATGCTTTCATCGGTAAAAACGCTGTTTTGGGCGATGAATGCGTGGTAAAGCAAGGCGCACGCATACTTTCGCACACGACAATCGGCGCAAAAAGCCGAATTTTCTCTTATGCCATAGTGGGCGACATACCGCAAGACATTTCTTACAAGGACGGCGAGCTTGAAACAGGCGTGATAATCGGCGAAAATTCCACTATCCGCGAATTTGCGACTATAAATTCAGGCACGGCAAAGGGAGACGGCTTTACTCGCATAGGCGCAAACGCCTTTATAATGGCTTATTGCCACATAGCGCACGATTGCAAGCTTGGAAACAATGTGATTTTAGCCAACAACGCCACGCTTGCAGGACACGTGGAGCTTGGGGATTTCGTTGTCGTGGGCGGGCTAACGCCTATTCATCAGTTTGTCAAGGTGGGCGAAGGCGCGATGATAGCAGGTGCAAGCGCACTTTCGCAAGACATAGTGCCTTTTTGCTTAGCTGAGGGCAACCGCGCAAAGATAAGAAGCCTAAATTTAGTAGGAATTCGCCGCCGTTTTGATAAAGATGAGGTTGAAAAAATCAACAAGGCTTATAAATTTTTATTCAAGCACAGTGACTTAAAAGCCGCAGCTAGCGAGCTTTTGCCAAAATGTGAAAGCGAAAATGTCCGCAAAATGTGTGAATTTATCTTAAACACCACGCGCGGAATTCCTGTTTATAGGGGTAAGGACGATGAGTAAGTGTAGTTTTTGCGGAACGCAGGGCGTTGTAGCTTCGCAGCGAACGAGTTTGATGGATAAAATTCTACTCACTACCGAGTATCAGCACGCTTTTATTTGCGAAAATTGCGCGAAAAACGCTTATGAGGCGTTTTTTGGCGAGAGCAAAGTGGCTTTGCAAGCGCAAAAACCAAGCATTGAATTCAAAAATATCACGCCAAAAGAGCTTAAAGCGCACCTTGACAAGTATGTCATCGGGCAAGAGCGCGCTAAAAAGGTGTTTAGCGTGGGCGTGTATAACCACTATAAGCGCATTTTCAAGGCTATCACAAAGGACGATGACACTGAGCTTTTTAAATCCAACATTTTGCTCGTAGGTCCAACAGGTAGCGGCAAAACCTTGCTTGCACAGACTTTGGCTCGCTTTTTAGATGTCCCCATAGCCATTTGCGATGCGACTTCCTTAACAGAGGCTGGCTATGTGGGCGAGGATGTTGAAAATATACTCACAAGGCTTGTCCAAGCTGCTGATGGCGATGTGAAAAAGGCGCAAATGGGCATAGTTTTCATCGATGAAATCGATAAAATCGCCAGAATGAGCGAAAACCGCTCCATTACGCGCGATGTAAGCGGCGAGGGCGTGCAGCAAGCCTTGCTTAAAATCATCGAGGGTAGCCTTGTCAATATCCCCCCAAAGGGCGGGCGCAAGCATCCAAACCAAGATTTTATCCAAATTGATACTTCAAACATTTTGTTTGTTTGCGGGGGCGCGTTTGACGGCTTAGAGCAAATTTTAAAGCGAAAAGTAGGCGATAAAGTCGTGGGTTTTGCGAGCGAAAAGGACAAAAAAGACAAGAATTCATTACTTGAAAAGATAGAGCCTGATGATTTGGTGCATTTTGGGCTTATCCCCGAGCTTATCGGCAGGCTTCATATCATCGCAAGCCTAAATGAGCTTGATGAAAAGGATATGGTGCGAATTTTAACCGAGCCAAAAAATGCTATCATCAAGCAGTATCAAAAGCTTTTTGCGATTGACGGCGTGAGTCTTAAATTTGAAGACGATGCGCTCAGTGCCATAGCTAAGCTAGCATTAGAGCGCAAGACGGGCGCAAGGGGCTTGCGAAGTATCATCGAAGAAATGATGATTGATTTAATGTTTGAGTTACCAGAGTTTAAAAATTATGATATAATCATCACCAAAGAAGTGGTGCAAAAAGGCGCAAAGCCTTTGTTCATCAAAACCAAAAAGGCGGTATAAAATGATTTTTGACCAAGTTGTGGGATTTTTTTCCAGCGATATGGGGATAGATTTAGGCACGGCAAACACGCTTGTGCTTGTCAAAGACAAGGGCATAGTCATCAACGAACCCTCAGTTGTCGCCATAGAACGCGACAGATACGGCGGAGGAAAGCCTAGAATTCTAGCTGTGGGCAAAGAGGCAAAAGAAATGGTCGGCAAAACCCCGGGCAACATAGAAGCCATTCGCCCGATGAAAGATGGCGTTATTGCGGACTTTGATATGACTGAAAAGATGATTCGCTATTTCATCGAAAAAACTCACCGCCGCAAGAATTTCTTGCGTCCGCGCATAGTGATTTCCGTGCCTTATGGCTTGACACAAGTGGAGCGAAAAGCTGTGCGTGAGAGTGCTTTAAGTGCTGGTGCTAGGGAGGTTTTTCTCATCGAAGAGCCTATGGCGGCGGCTATCGGGGCTGATTTACCTATACAAGAACCAAAGGGCAATCTCATCATCGACATAGGCGGTGGCACGACTGAAATCGGCGTAACTTCACTTGGCGGGCTTGTCATCTCTAAATCAATCCGCGTGGCGGGCGATAAGCTGGATTCAAGCATTGTGGCGTGGATGAAAACTCACCGCGGGCTTGTCATCGGCGATAGAACCGCTGAGGAAGTTAAAATCAAAATCGGCTCAGCTTTTCCTATGGACAAAGAGCTTTCTATGGGCGTTAAGGGGCGCGACCAAATCACAGGGCTTTTGCAACGCATAGAAATTACGAGCGAAGATGTCCGTGAGGCTATGCTTGAAAATCTCAAAGAAATCGCCGATGCCCTAAAAGAAGTGCTTGAAAAAATGCCAGCTGACTTAGCAGGCGACATAGTAGAAAACGGCATAGTGTTAAGCGGCGGCGGGGCTTTAATCCGTGGGCTTGACAAGTATCTATCAGAGACCGTTCGCTTGCCCGCTTATGTGGCTGATGAGCCGCTTAAATGCGTGGCGCGTGGCACGGGCAGGATTTTAGAAGAGATAAAATTGTTGCAACAGCTGACTAATGAAGAATAAAATTCGCTATTTGCTCATTGTATCTTTTTTACTCTTTATGTCCCTTTATTTTGGCGGATTCGTAAAAAAGGGCGTGCTGGGTGTCAATGACCGCGTGATTGAGCGGTATTATGATGTGAAAAACGCCGTTATTGACACTATCAACGAGCATTTTAATCAAGTCGAAGAAATCCGCTTTTTACGCGCTAAAAACGAGGCATTAGAGCAATCAAGCGCCTTGCTTTCTACCTTTGCAAATCAGCTCAATATGATTTTGGAGGACAAAAATTCCACACTTTACTATCCGCAAATTTCGCTTGTCAAAGCCATATCTTTCGTGCAAATCAACAACTACACGAAAATTTGGCTGTCCTTTTCAGGCGCACTTGCTGGCACGCGCAACCAAGGGCTTATCTTTCAAGGCTACACGGCAGGTATCGCTGTGGTAAAGGACGGGCGTTTGATGGGCATCTTGCAAGGCGATGAGGACTGCACCTTTTCCGTGTATGTGGGCAAAAAGAAAATTCCCGGTGTCGCGCAAGGGCGAAACGGCAGGGTTGTGGTGAAATTCATACCCAAATGGGAAAAGATAAATATCGGCGATGAGGTGCTTACAAGCGGGCTTGATGAGATTTTTTTCAGCGGCGTGCCTGTGGGGCGCGTGGTGAGCGTTTTGAGCGAGGATATGTATCAAAGTGCCGAGCTTGAAACCTTCGCTAAAATCAACATTCCAAGCTATATGTATCTCATCGAAAGATTTTAGGTTAAATTCACACTTATCAAATTCGCCTTAAATTTGGCTATAATGTTTTGAAAATGTTTTAAGGAAAGCTTTGAGAATTCAAAAACTAACGCCGTTAAAACCTTATCATTTCATCTTGGTGTTTTTAGCCCTTTTTATGTCAAATTTAAAGGCTTTAACGAGCTTTGAATTACACAACATTGACAAAGCGCACACGCAAGGCTACACGGGCAAGGGCGTAAATATAGGCATTGTAGATAGCATTTTCAACCCAAACCACGAGCTACTTTTTGGTAAATTCCTTGAACCGCCGATAAACAACACCTACAAAGAACCCACAAACAATCACGGCAACCATATCGCTGGCATAGCCGCTGCTGTAAGGACGGACGGCGCAAATTACGGCGTAGCTTATAACTCCAAAATCGTGGCTTATGGAAATTTAGGAATGAGCAACTACTACACAGGCTTTGGCGCAATGCTTACCCACAATGTCAGAGTCATCAACAACTCTCACACCGCCTTTTATCCGCAGTTTGTCGAATTTACCCGTCAAAACAACAGCATTTTAATCGTCTATGCAAGCGGCAATGACGGCGCACTCACGCCCACGCTCGCTGCTAAACACGGCACGGGCAGCGCAAAAAGCGGCGGTAGTGATGCGAGTTTTCCCGACACTTACTACAATCTTGGTGCTTGGCTTACGGTTGGCAATATCGATTCAAACTCTGTCAAACGCAAAGATGACGGCTCGCTTGAAGTTCTTGCAAGGGCAGTTGGCGGCAAATCCGCTTCTACAAACCTATGTCAAGGCGCAAGGGCTTACTGCGTAATGGCAGCTGGCACGGACATACTCTCAGCTGGCTATGCGAACGGCTCGCTTTATAAAGGCACAGGCACTTCACAAGCCGCACCAGCCGTAAGTGGAGTAGCCGCACTTTTGGCTGAAAAATTTCCCTTTTTAAACGGCAAACAGCTTGCTGATTTTATCTTAACCACTGCAAACAAAGACTTTACCGCACCCAAAGTAATCTATAAATACAACACAAACACAGGTTTATATGACATTATTTACATTGACAGCGAAATTCCAAAAATCGGCAGCACAAACGATAAGGCGCAAATTTTAAAGGATTTGCGAGCCGCTTATGTAATTTTTACCGAAGATAACTACAAAAACGCAAATGTCATCAAAATGAGCAAAGATGAAGTTTTCGGGCAAGGAATTGTTGATGCGGCTGCTGCTTTGCGTGGGCTTGCTATGATAGATATAAATCGCTTGGGCGAAAGCGACATAAAGACTTTTAACGGCACGCAAGCAGCTTTTTACACGCTTGACACCAAAGGACACAACGCGCTTTTTGAAAACGACATTTCGCAAAGAACTTGGGATGCAAAATACCAAAATTCAAGCGTTCAAGCACAACTTGGCGCAAAGATGAAAAATTTAAACGCTGGCTTGATAAAAACAGGTGCTGGCACTTTGAGTATAAGTGGAAATTTAAATTATTTGGGCGATACCATTGTGGAAAATGGTGAGTTAAGGCTACTTGGCAAGGGCGGCGTGATAAAAGCAAGAATGATGAGTGAAAATTTAGCGCAAATTTCAAGTCAAAATTTAAGTCAAAGCGTAAATTTAAACGCAAATTTAGAGCAAAATTTAGCTAAAAATTCAAATCAAAACACACAAATAAATTTCAACTCAATCACAGGGCAGATTTTTGATGAGCTTTCAAATCCAAATTCAGCCAAAATTTCAAGCCAAAATTTAGCGCAAAATGTAAATCCCCCCCCCCCAGCTAGTTTCTTTTTATCAGCACCAAATTTATCCCAAATTTCACGCCAAAATTCAAACGCTTTAAGCGTGGCAGGCAGCGTGCTAGTGCGAACACAAGGCACTTTAAGCACGAGCGCAAATGTAAGTATAGCCAAAGATTTAGACAATGAAGGCGTTCTAAATGTCGGCTTAAACGCGCCAAGCCTTTTAAGCGTGGGCGGCAAATACAGCCAAAAGCAAAACGCCACGCTCAAACTCAGCTTTTTCGCCGACACAGGCGCAAATTCAGCCCTAAAAGCTACGATTTACGACATAAAAGGCGGCGCGCTCATCTACAAGCCGCTGAGCGCGAGCATAGCCGAGCGCACTCTTGTGCTAGATTTGCAAGGGCTTGAAAAGCAACTAGCAAATTTCACAACAATCACGCTTGATAACAGCGGATATGCCCTAAAATACGAGCTTTTGGGCGACAACAAAACCCTACGCATCAGCGGCAAGCCAAACGCTTATGCGGATTTTGATGGCGCAAATGAAAGCCTAGCAAGCGTTTTAAGGGCGATGAGCGGAGCAAATATAAATGACGCTTATCAAAACTTTTTTAGGACTTTAAATAATATGAATTTTAACGACTACAAAACAACCCTGCAAAGCCTTGATGAGAAAGCAAATTTGGAGCAAAACGAGCAAATTTTGCTCTCACAGAGCAAAAACACGCTTGAAAATGTGCTTGAATTGCAAAATGCAAGCACGCAGTGGCTTTTAAAACCCCATTTTAGCGTTATAAAATCAAAAGACACAAGCGCAAACCGCATAGGCACGAGCATTTATGCAAACAAAATCAATCCGCTTTCGACTTTTTCAGCCTTTTTGCACTATGACACGCTTTTAAACAAGGCGAGTCAAAAGGTAAATTCGCAAAGTTTGAGCGTGGGCGTAGGCGCAAAACAAGCTATGCAGGGCTTTGGGCTTTTTGGCGGAGCAAGTGTAGGCGGGGCTTTAAACAGCGTGAAAACGGAGTCAAACCTAAGATACAACGCCCTTTTTGCCAACGCTTGGGCGGGTGCTGATACGAAGTTTGCGCTTTATGGCGCAAAGCTTGTGCCTACGGCTTTTGTGAGCTATCATCTCTTTCATCAAGGCAAAATCGATGAAAGCAAAGTGCTTTTCGCAAGGCAGATTGCGCCGACAAATTCGCATTTTGTGTCGGCAAATGCGGGCGTGAATTTAAGGCAAAATTTAAACAAGGCTTTAAACGCAAGTGCTTATGGCTTTTACGAGCGGCGAATTTTAGGCAAAGAATTTCAAAATGAAGCTGAATTTAAGGATTTTTCGGGCAAATTTACGCAAAAAAGGGCTTTGGGTGTGGATTTTGCGCGCGTGGGGCTAAATTTAAATTACGAGCAAAAGCAAAGGCGCGTGGCAAGAGTGCCAAAAACGCGCAGAGTAGGCAAAATGCGCCATATCACATACAGCACGCAAACGACTTATCGCACGCGATATTTCCTATCTTTGGGCTTTGAGAGCGAATTTAGCTTAAATAATGATGAGTATAAAGGCTTTGGAGCGAGTTTAAAAGCTGGGGTAAATTTTTGAAAAATTTAAGTTGAATTTTTGAAATTTAAATTGAATTTTTAAAAATTTAAGGTGTGATTTCAGCTCACAACGATAAACGAAAAGAACAAATGCTTGCCGTGCTATTTATCGTTGTAAGTAGGTAAAACGGCGTGGCAATCCACGAATTTAAACGCAAATTTACCTTTGGATTGCCACGAATTTG
>UQBJ01000052.1 GCA_900539255.1 uncultured Campylobacter sp.
CAAACTTCTTGCCCGCCGCACCAAAAGAAAGCGAAGTAACCATTTGCGAGTCTTCAAGCAAATTTAAGGTGCGATAAACCGTGGCTATGCCGACATTTAGATTTGGTTCTTTGCGCTTGATTTCCATATATAAGGACTCTGGCGTAAAGTGCGTGTCGCTGTGATAAAGGATATTAAGCACTATTTCCCTTTGACGCGTGTATTTTAGCCCGCTTTCTTTGAGTATCTTTTTGAAACTCTCCAAAAGCACATCGTATTCTATGTTTTCGGTAATCATTCATTCCCCTTCGTTTAAAATTGTGGCGTTTGTGTCTATCATCAAATTTTCGCCCGTTTCTTGCACGACTTTTTTGATGAGTTTGTCGTTCATTATAAATGCGCCCGTTTTTTCAAGCACAGGCACGATAAAGCTGTCTTTGGTAAATTTATCTAATTTTTCTTTCAAAAAGCTAAATTCGCTCAAACAAAAGAGCAAAATCGCAAAAATCAAAAAGATTTTCACGCAGGCAAAGGCAAAGCCGCCAAGTCTGTCCAAAAAGCCAAGCCCGCTCATACTGATGAGCTTTGAAAGCACGAAACCAAGACACAAACAAACAAGCCAAAAGACAATCAAAACGCACAAAAAGCCGATGAACTGCCCAAGCTCATCGTTTTGTAGGTTGTGAATGTTGGAGTTGATGAAGTCGCTTGCGTTTTTTGCAAGGCGTGAAGCAAGCAAAACGCCGCCCACTATGCCTAAAAGCCCGAAAAATTCCTTAACAAGCCCGTTGATAATGCCTTTAAGCCCTAAAAGCAAGGTAATGCCAAAAACCAAAATGTCAAACCAATACACCATTGCAAGTCCTTACTACTCGATGATTTTAGGCACGATGAAGAAGTGATTTTCGCTTTTTGGGGCGTTTGCGAAGATTTCATCTATCACAGGCGTGTTTTTTGGAGTATCTGCTCTAAAAGGTGTCGCTCCAAGTACCGCATTATCCACAGAATTTAAGTCAAGTTCGTTTAAAATCTCCACAAAAGCCACGATTTCGCTGAGTTGCTGTTTTGTTTCGTCCCTTTTTTCGGTAGCGATTTTGATAGTGCTTAACTTTTCGAGTTTGTTTAAAAGCTCGTCATTTATAGTCATTTCGTTGTCCTAAAAAAATTTCAAAAGTATTATAGCATAAAATTATCAAAATTTAAGATATTTAGCTACAATACGATTTAAATTTCTTTTGCAAGGACAAAAAATGAGTTTAAAAGACGATTTACAGGCGGTAAAAAGCACTTTGAGTGCTGAGGAGTCAATGATAGAAAATTTCATCAAGGGCGAGCGGTTCATACGAAAGTATAAATTTGTCTTTCTCGTCATACTCGCACTTGTGGTAGTTTATCTTGTGTATCATTACACCAGCAACACGCTTTCAAGCAAGGCAGTGGCTAAAAACAACGAAATTTACATTTCTTTGTTGCAAAATCCAAACGATGAGGCTAAACTCAAAGAGCTTAAAAGCAAAAATCCAAATTTATATGTGCTGTTTTTGCTTTCGCGCCCCCAAAATGATGAGCTTTTAAAAGAAGCGCAAAACCTTAAAATCGACCCCTTACTCAAAGAAATTTTAAGCGCAAATTCCAAAAGTGATGGTAAATTTTTAAACGATTACAACAAACTTTTGCAAGCCTATGAGCTTTTGCAGCAAGATAAAATCGAAGAAGCGAATTTGATTTTGGCTCAAATCCCCGTGGATTCTGAGCTTAAAGACTTGGTAAATAATTTCAAGCACTACAAGGCCATTAAATGATAAGGGTTTTAGGCTTTGCGCTTTGCGCTTTGCTTTTTTGTGCTTGCGGCACGAAGCGCGAGTATTACGAGCCGCCAGAAAAACTAGACGGCAAGTTAAGCTATGAGAGCAGGCTTTCATCACGCATAAAGGATACAAATTTAGACTACGCCTTTTTAAAAAGCGATGAGGTGCTTGACAAAAACGGACTCATCAAGCATTTCAAGCTCCCAAAAGGCTACACACTCTTAAAATTCGAGGCTAGCGAGTTTGTTATCGCCGATAAAAGCGGAAATTTAAAGATTTTAGACGAAAATAGCGAGGAAATTTACGCCCACAGCTTTGATGCGGCTGTTTTGAGTGTGGCTTTAAATGGCGATGATATGGCGCTTGTTTTGGCTGATAACACGATAATTTTAATCAATCGCAGCTTAGGCGTGAAGTTTTCTCAAACGCTCACCCCAGCCCCAGCGCAGGACAAACGCGTGGCAAGCCCGCATTTTATGGAAACTATCATCATCTATCCTACTTTGGACGGCAAGCTAGTAGTGCTAGATAGGGCTACTCAAAAAGTCATACGCGATGTGGTGGTGTCTAGCGAGGATTTTTTCAACAATGTTATCTTTATGAGCGTGGTTGATGACAAGATGATAGCCGCCACGCCCAAGCGCATAGTCGTTGTAAGCCCAACGCAAACTTACACTTATGATGAAGAGATAAGAAATGTCGTGGTTTCGCAGGGCTTTATTTTTATCTTTGCGAAAAATGGTAACATTATCAAAACAAATTTAAATTTAAATAAGCTTGTTGAGAAAAAGTTAAAATATGCGATTTATAATGAAAGCAGTGTTTTTAAGGGACATTTATATGTCTTTGAAAAAACGGGGTATTTGTTTAAAAGCGACTTGAATTTGGAGCATTTGCAGGTGTTTAGGCTCAAAGGTGCTGCGGGTGAAAAGGCTTTTATGAAAGAAGGCAAGTTTTATTATGATGATAAGATTTTAAGCCTACCTTAAATTTAGGACTTAAAAATGGTGCTGTGCGACATAGGCAACTCTGATGTGAAATTTTTGCAGGACAACAAATTTTCTTCGCTCAGTTTTGAGGAATTTGCAGCCTTTCAAAGCGAGGAAAGGGTTTTTTATATCAGTGTCAATCACTCCCTAAAAAAGCTTGTTTCAAACAAGTCAAATTTCATCGACATTGAGCCTTATTTTAAATTTGACACGATTTATCAAGGGCTGGGCGTTGATAGGATAGCAGCTTGCTACACCATAGCCGATGGCGTGGTTGTCGATGCAGGAAGTGCCATCACTGTGGATATAATGTCAAGTTCTATGCACCTTGGCGGCTTTATCTTGCCGGGGATTGCGAGCTTTCGCAAGGCTTATGCTGAAATTTCGCCGATTTTAAAATGCGAGTTAAACACCCAAATTTACCTTGACACCCTGCCGCAACGCACTATCGATGCGGTGAGTTATGGGACTTTTAAGAGCATTTATTTGCTCATCAAAGATGCGGCGTATAATAAAAATCTATATTTTACAGGCGGGGACGGCAGGTTTTTGGAGCGTTTTTTTGACAGGGCGATTTTTGACAAACTGCTTGTTTTTCGCGGTATGCAAAAGGTTATCGAGCAAAATTCAAGCATTTTGCTGAAAAAAATCTAAAAGGGGATAAAATGAAAGAATTTGATGCCATCGTCATCGGGGCTGGGATTTCTGGGGCTGCGCTTTTTTACGAGCTAGCCAAATATACAGACATAAAGCGTATCGCACTACTTGAAAAGTATAACGCGCCCGCTACGCTGAATTCTCGCGCTTCAAGCAACTCACAAACCATTCACTGCGGGGACATAGAGACAAACTACACCTTTGAAAAGGCTAAAAGCGTGAAGATAAACGCTGATATGGTCGTAAAATACGCGCTCAACGAGCAGAAAAAAGGCAAGGTTTTTGCCTACTCTCACCAAAAAATGGCTCTGGCTGTTGGGGACGAAGAGTGCGCTTATATGAAGCAAAGATTTGAAAAATTCAAAGAACTTTATCCTTATGTCGAGTTTTGGGACAAAAAAGAGCTTAAAAAGCTCGAACCAAAGGTAGTTTTAGGCAAAGACGGCAAAGACAGAGCCGAAAATGTCGTGGCTATGGGCGCACCGCAAGGCAAAAGCTACACTACCATCGACTTTGGAGCGATGAGTGAGAATTTAATAGCAAACGCACTAGCTGCAAAATCCACAGCCCAAGCCTTTTTCAACCAAGAAGTTTGCAAAATCGAGCAAAAAGACGGAGTTTTTCATCTTTTCACCAAAACCTATGAAGAATTTGTCGCCAAAACCGTTGTAGTCAATGCTGGCGGACACTCACTCTACCTAGCGCACAAAATGGGCGTAGGGCTTGACAAGTCCTGCTGGCCTGTGGCTGGCAGCTTTTATATCACCAAACAAAAACTTTTGCGCGGCAAGGTTTATACCGTGCAAAACCCCAAGCTACCATTTGCCGCCATACACGGCGACCCTGATTTGCTCGCTAATTTAAACACGCGCTTTGGACCCACAGCCCTTGTGATACCGAAGTTAGAGCGTTATCACGGACTTAAATCCGTGCCAGAATTTTTTGAAGCGCTTAAATTTGACAGCAAAGTCGCTAAAATCACGCTAGGAATGCTCAAAGACAGCACCGTGCGAAACTACATTTTTTACAACTATTTCTTTGAAGTGCCTTTCATCAACAAAAGGCTTTTCGCTAAAAGCGTGCAAAAAATCGTCCCAAGCCTCAGCGCAGCCGACATAGACTATGCAGCAGGCTTTGGTGGCGTGCGTCCGCAGGTTGTCGATAAAGCCGCTGGGGCGTTGCTCTTTGGAGAAGCGAGCATCACGGAGATAAAGGGCATCATCTTTAATATGACGCCAAGCCCCGGCGCTACAAGCTGTTTAGGAAATGCTAAAAAAGACGCGCAAAGCGTTTGCAAATACCTTAACGCCAAATTTGACGAGGATAAATTCAAAAACGAGTTGTTGTAAAAGCAAAAATTCAAAAACACAGCACCAAAAGCAAGGCTTTGAATTTGCTTTAAGTTTTATGATAAATTTGCTAGGGCTTGCGATAAACAGCCTTATCTTGTGGATTTTGGTTGAATTTATAGGGCTTGAAAGTTTGTTTGCGAAAATTCTCACTTCTTTTGTAGTAGCATTTTATAGCTTTTTTGCGAGAAAGGTTTTGATTTATGGGCTATAAAATGTTTTGCGTTTTCGTTAGCGAGCAAATCAAGCGGGGCTAGGCGTGCAACCTGCCACCACTTGATTTAAGGTTTTGCGAACCTTGCTTGCAATCCCTAAAACAGCTTATCCAAGAGTTTGTTTAGCTCTTTTTTGCCCTTTTCTTCGAGCTTTTTGGTTTGCTCTTGCATTTTGGGGCTGTTTAGCACGGACTTTGCCACCGAACCCATATCAAGCGACACCTTTGGGTCATCGGTTTTGCCGCTCACGCTGCCCTTAAATTCAGCCTTATCCACTCTCAAAGTAAAGGGCAGATTCAGCGAGCTGTTGGCGGTGTTGATAGCACCCTTTGGCACGCCTATACTCACGCGTGGCGAGTTGAGCGCAAGCACCAAAGCTACGGCATTTGGAGTGAGCTTGGCGTTGAGATTGCCGTCTGTAAAGGAATCCTTAGTGAAATCGCTCTTCGTCAAAGTCGCCAGAGTCTTGATGAGTCCGACATTTTTGAGTTTGCCGTTCGCTAGGTTTGCATCGACAACGCCGCTTGAAGTGGCTAGGTTGTAGTTAGCTTGCACGCTAGCCTTGACATCATAGTAATCAGGCAAATCCACACCCCGCATCAATGTCGAAAAATCCACACTATTTAGGTTCGCATCAAGCACATTGTTCGCTAGTGTGGCGTTTAGCTTGCCCTTGAAAATGTCATCGCTCGTAATTTTAGCGTTTAGCCCATTTTTGTCTAAATTCGCATTGCCGTTAAACACCGCTCTGCCCGTGAGTTTGCGCTCGGCAAGCCAATTGAACTTTGAAAAATCAAAGGCATCGATGATGAAATTTGACTGCATTGTCGTGTTTTTCAAATCAAAGCTGCCTTTTAAGCTGCTTAATTTCACAAAATCCGTGTTCGCATTTGCCGTAAAATTCGCCACAGAGTTCTTTATGTCGCCGTTTAGCTTGAAATCATACTTTGAATTTGCGGGGAATTTCTTTTCGAGCATTTTGCTCAATGTGGCTTGGTTCAGCACGCCGCCAGCACTTGCTTCAAAGTTGCCGTTTAAATTCGCAAAGTCAAGGCTGCTTAAATGCGCCTTTGCGTTCATCACACCGCTTGCGTAAGCTGGCTGAGCCGCTAGTGCTAGGGCTTTGGTAATGTCAAGTTTGCTTATGGTGAAGTCTAGCGTTTTGCCGTCCGAGTTTGCGCTGATTAAACCGCCTGCTATATCGGCGTTTGCTTTAAGGCTCTTTATCGCCGAGCCGATGATATGGGCGCTTGCGTTCGCGCTTGCACTGCCTTTTATCGGCATTCCAGCCATTGAGCTGAATTTGCCTAAATCATCAACCCTTGCCGCTGTTTGCACGCTGAGTTCGCCGTTGCTTAGCCTGTAAAAGCCGTCTAACTTGCTGATTTTAAGCAAGGTGCTGTCAAGCAAGACGGTAAAGTTGATTTTGTCGGCATTTTCGCCGTTTGCCTTTGCTGTGAGTGTTAAATTTGTGCTAGGTAAGCCTGCTGCACTCACGCCGTTGCCCGTGAGCTTGGCGTTTAGCTCGTCTAAATTCGCTCCACTCACGCGTGCGTTGCCTTTTAAATCAAGCACACCTTTTAAATCCGTGCCGACAAGGGCTTTGAGCTTTGACAAGCTTGGTATTTTCACAGCAAAATCAGTGTTTAAAACGCCCTTTGTCAAGTCATACTCGGTATTTTGGGTGTTAAAAGCGATGAAATCATTGCTCACTTCGCTAGTAGCAAGCACCTTGTCGTTGCTTACTTTGGCTAGGACGCTTACCATAGGCTCTGATTTTGCGGGCAGGGTTAAATTCATATCCTTTTTGAGTAGCGCATAGTTGATAGCCTTCGTATAAAGATTTATGCTAGCAGTGCCATCAGGTTTTAAATCCTTTGCGCTTATATCGGCGTTGAGATTCAGCACGCCAAGCGCGTAGCGGGGCATAGAGACTAAATCCAAAAGTTCCTCTATCTTTATGCCGTTTGCTTCAAGTTTCAGCTCCAAAGGCGAGTAATCCACTATATGAGCGCCAAAAGCGATATTTGAGCCAAACAAAAAGCCCTTTCCGTCCGCCCTAAAATCGCTAGCCTTGCCCGCAACCTTGCCTCCAAAGCTCACATTTTGGGCGAGATTTAAATTCAGCGTTTTCACATACTCTTTATCCACTGAAAGCAAGTAAGCTATGTCAAAACCGAGCCTAAACAGGCTTAAATTGCCCTCAACCTTAGCGTTGAGCATATTTGCGACATCTACTTCTATGTCAAGGCTCGAAAAACGCAGCACAAATTTAGAGACATTGAGTTCAAGCCCCGCTTCTTTGGCTTTGTCCTCGACAATGCCCGCAACGATTTTATTTCCAAAAGAAGTAAATAAAACCACATAAACAGCTACCAAAAGCACCAAAAACACGGCAGCAACAGCAATCAATACTTTTTTCATCGTGTATCCTTTTTGTGTAAAATTTGTAAATTCGCTTAAATTTACAAATTTTTATTTAGATTTGCAAAATTTTGTTTAAAACCATAAATTTGCTTGAATTTGCAAAAATTGTTTAAAACCGCACATTTGCTTGAATTTGCAAAAACTTTGTTTAAAATCGCAAATTTGCTTGAATTCACAATTTTGTTTGAATTTGCAATTTTTTGCCTAATTTTTGCAAATTTGCCTAAACTCACTAACCTTTGTTTAAACTCGCAAAGTTATTTATCTTACAAAACGCAAACTTAAAATTTTTCATAAATTTAGCATAAAATTCACAAAATTTGCTAAATTCAGCCAAACAAATTCAAAAATTTTTAACACATTTAAAAAATTCGAGCAAAAATTCAAAAATTTTCTTCAAAATTTAAAAATCCAAAAAAATTTCCCAAAAATTCAAAAAAAATAAGCAAAATTTGCGAAATTCCAAACACTTTCAAATTTTTAAAGGCATTTTAAAAAAAAAGTGTCATTTGTCATACTGCTAAATCCTGTCATACTGAGCGCAGCGAAGTATCCATACAAATTGAGCGTAGCAACCCAACGGGTTGCAAGGCAAAAATCACGGCAAAAATTCATTTTTGTCATTTTGAGTGAGTGAAACGAGCGAAAAATCCATATTGTCATATTGAGC
>UQBJ01000053.1 GCA_900539255.1 uncultured Campylobacter sp.
TTGAAAAAACGAGCTTTGGGATATTTGGCGACAGGGATATGCGTGAATTTATCGCCGAAAGTGGGTGCAAAACCCTTGTCATTTTTGGGATAGAAGCTCACATTTGCGTGCTTCAAAGCGTAATGCAGGCTGTGAATTTGGGCTATGAATGTGTTGTGGTGGGTGATTGTATCAGCTCGCGCAGTGGCAAAAGCTACGAAATGGCACTTAACTTTTTTCACTCTCTTTCAGCGACTGAAAATTTAAGCGTTTTACCCGCAGAAAGCATAGTGTTTGCTCTTTTAAAAGACAGCAAGCACGCAAATTTCAAGGAAATTTCGGCTTTGATAAAGTAAATTTAGGCATTTTGACTTACATTAAATAATGCCTAAATTTTTTCAATGTTTTTGTGAATTTTTGCAAATTTTTCAAATTTAACGCTTAAATTCATACAGCAAAAGGCTAGCATTGTCCTCGTAAAAGGCTTTTGGAAAGAGATATTTGCCTGAAAGCAAAGACAAATCAAGCTTTTCGTAAGCTAAATTTAGATTTAAGCCTTGTTTAAAGCCATCTTCGATGAGAGTGGTGCAGTAAAGCCTTGTTTCATCGTTTGTGAGCCTAAATTCCTTTCCCACTTGCGCCTTTAAATGCGCCATTACGCGCTCTTTGTGCGTTAAATTCACATATCGTTTTATCGCAAGGGCTTTTGCGTGGGCTAAAAAGTCGCTCCACTCGCTTATGGCGACTTTGTTTTGCGTGTCCGTGCTGCTTGCGTGCAGGATTTGCAGCGGTTTAGTGCTTATCACCACGCCTATGTGAGAGTAGGGGCTGTTTGAAAGCCTTGAAATCAGCAACGAGTCCAAATCAACCCCAGCCCGCAGCACCAAATCCAGCACTTCAAGGCGTGGCAAAGCGGGCAAATCGCCCATTTTCAGCCCTTGCTCTTTGGACGGCAAAAGCACCCAAAAAGCAAGGACGAGCGTTAAAATGAGAACAAAAAGTTTATTTAAGATTGACTTTCCAGTCCCCATTTACCTTTTCCAAATGCACCTTGTCATCGACATTTGAGCCGTCTTTGAAGTAAATTTTGAGATTTACAATGGATTTGTTGCCCTCTGTGTTGTCCCCGATGAATTCAAGCCTGTCAAAGCCGCCTTTGGCTTGAATTCTCTTTGACATTTCAGCACTCATTTGCAGCAACTTGCCCTCAATTTGCTTTTCAAAAGCCTGTTTTTCTTGTGCTGTTAATTCCTTGCAATCGCCCTTTCCAAGCGCGCAAAAAGGGTCTTTTGTCGGCATATTGATGAGCGGTAAAACCTTGTTGATTTTACCATCAAGCATATTTTGCTCGTATTTTAGCGCCACAGCCTTTGGTTCGTTTGAACCGCACGCCACAAAAAACGCCACAAAAGCCGTTGTCAGTAAAATTTTAAACAAACGCATAGCTTTTCCTTACATCATAGCCACAGTGGCTTTGTTGATATGCTCTAACTTTATCCAAGCGATAAGCTCAAAGATAAAGGCTACAAGCGCGAAAAGCCACGCAGCCCAGCTGATAAACGGCAAAGCACCAAGCACGGCATTAAGCAGCACGAAAACATAAGCGATAAAAAACAAATTTATATCGCTCAAACGGCTCATTTCTCTGTAATAAAAAAAGCCATACACCACGCCCGCAACCGCCACGACAACTTTAAGTATGCTCATAGCCGTGCCACTCATAAGGGAGCTAGCATTGCCCGTAGCGGCAAATTCAAGAGCTGAACCTATGCTGTTTGAGCTAAATTTCGCAAGCAGCACGCCAAGCACCATCAGCCCAACGAAAATCGCAAAATTTCGCAGCAGAGTAGGGCTTTGTGAAATTTCTTTCACGCCCTTTACCGCAAAAAACATTACAGCATAAAAAGCTATGGTAAAAACTACGCCAACAACAGGCACAAAAGCCAGCACCGACAGCACAAGGGCGACAATCGCCTTTGTTTTTATACTTTTGATTGTAGTCATTTTTTCTCCTTTTGACTTTTTTGTTCGGCTTGTTCTTGGGCAACTTTTTCTAGCTCAAACCAAGCACCATTCTCTTCCATACTCTCGGATATACCTTGCAATATGACCTCTCTGCCTAAATCAGGACGAACGACATTGTAGCCATTCATCTTTGACAATGAGTAGCCTTTGGCTTTGTTAAACTCGCAGCGAGCAATTGACGACAAAAACTGCTTGCCACTTAACGAGTAGAGATTTATCGTTTCGTTTGGATTGTAAAATCCTATCGAAAGCTCAATATCCAACCCATTTGACTTTTTAAGTGCGTTTTGCACCTTTTTGGGCGGTTTCAAGCAGTAGTCATAAACCACTACTGCTAGGGCATCTCTGCCTTTGCTGACATCAAAGGACATCTTATCGATTTCCTTAAAATCAACCTCCACTTTGAGCGTTACCACTTCGGCAACAGCAAACGACACGGCAAATGCTAGGCTTGCCACTATAAACAATTTTTTCATTGTTTATCCTTTGTAAGTAAATTTCTAAACCCTCAACCGCTTGCTAAAAAGCCCAAAATTTAAGCCTTTTTCGCGCAAAATCATCAAGGCGTTTCGCAAAAAGCCCTTAAAATAAGTTTCACACTAAAAAAGCTCAAATTTTTAAACTCGTTTAACAAGAACGAGCTAAAAATTTAGATAAGCTAATGATACAATCCCCCCCCCCCAACAGCGAGTAAATGAAAAGGAAGAATTTTGAATTTTTTAGCAAGAAGAGTTTGAAAAATTTAAAATTTTGGCGGAATTTTTATTTAAAGGCTGAATTTCGCGCCGATTTTAGCAAATGCGGGCATAAATTTGCGCTTAAATTTGCAAAAATTTAAATTTTTGCAAAAAATTCACACTATTTTGTCAAAAAGAGTGCAAAAAATTCGTGTCGTTTGGATTTGAGAGTGAATTTTTCGCTAGAATTTGACTCTGCAAATTTTGCAAGATTTACGAAAGGATTAGCGATGAAAAAACTACTTGTTCTCGCTGGTGTGGTGTTTTTCGTGGCGTGCGGTGGCACAGCTTCAAATTCATCATCAAACCAAACTCAGCAAAACACGGACATTGAAAGCTCCGTGAAAAGTGCCGTCAAAGACAAGGCAGCTGAAAAGATAGACGAGTATGTCGATAGCACCGATGAAAACGCTATCGTCAAAGAAGTCGTCAAAGCGGGCGCCAAGCAAAAGGCGAACGAAAAGATAGACGAGACTTTTGAAAAGGCAAAAGCCAAAGCAAAAGGCAAAAAGTCTAGCAAATAAGCCCCATAAAACCTAGCTTTGAGCTAGGGGGCTTACTCTTAAAACCCTTAAATTTAGCTTTTTTCGAGCGTGCTTTGCTTTGGGTGTGCTTAAAAACGGGCTTTGATAATCATTTTTTATTTTAAGCGTGCGTGAGAGCGAGCCTTGAAAAGTATAACTTGCTTTAAAAGCACTTAAAAGCAAACTTTAAAAGATAAGTTTTGTTTTAAGTGTGCTTAAAAAGTGTTTTGATGAGAATTTCTTGTTTCGAGTTTGCGTAAAAACGAGCTTTGAAAAGTGTGGCTTGCTTTAAAGGCACTTGAAAGCGAGTTTTACAAACACAGCTTGTTTTAATGCTGCGAAATTACGCCTTTTAAAAGCCTTAAATCATCTCAAACACGCGTAAAATTTACATTTTGCAAATTTTACTTACTTTGAAATGCCATAAATCAGCCTTTTGATAAGCCTTATTTGCTAAAATGCGCCATAAATTAAGCGTTTTTGCCTTGTAAGAGCTTTTTAAGTGCTGCTTTTGCGCTTTTTATCATTAAGGCACAAATTTTGCAAAAATTCGCTTGATAAACCACAAAAACGCTAAATTTAAGGCTTGCAAAGTTTTTGTAATGATTTAAGCATAAATTTTTGTAAAAAAGTTTTCAAAAGTGCGACAAACCCTTTCCCAGATGACTGCGGCACACGCCACACAAGGCTGCTCTGCTGTGTTCCCACCCTGAAGCGCTACTTTGCGATGACATTGCACAGGTCTGAAAAAGGGCAAGCAAATTTTAGCACAAAAAGCTTAAATTTTGCTTTTTTCGCCTAAATTTTTGCTTAATAAATCAGCATTTTAGCTTAAAAAGCCCGTTTTTTTAGCTCAATTTCGCTCAAAATTCAGCGCAAATTGTAGTCGATAGGGATTTGTATGCGTATGTCGTCCTTGTAAGCTGGGAAATCCTTTGACGCGCGGGCTACTATCTTAAAGACATTGCGGTCAAGCAGCTGTGAGCCAGAGCTTTGCACTATGCGCACGGCTTGCAAGCTGTTGTTTGTGAGCCACACAAATTCGAGCCAAACCCTGCCCGAAAGGCGCATTTTGACGGCTTGTCGCGGGTAGGTTTCGCGGGCGGCTTTGTCGATGGCGGCTTTGATTTCGCGCAAAAAAGGATTGTCGTCCTTGCCGTAAGCTAGCGTGCCGATTTGCGTGGGCTGTGCGTTTGCTACCTGCGCCCCGCCGCCTAAATTTTGCTCTTCTTGCTCTTTTGTTTCTTTTTTCTCTTGCGCGCCCGAATTTATGGCTTGTTTGCGCTCTTTTTTGTGCGTTTTTTTGTCTTGCTTGGGGCTTGGTGCGGGGGCGAGTTTTGGGGCGACAAACTCTCCACTTGCCACAAACTGCGCCATCGCCAAAGAAATGGCGTCTTGCCCTTTCATTTCGATTTTAAAGGGCTTGCTGAAAGAGACGAAAAGCAAAAATAACGGCAAAAAGACAAGGCAAGTGAGCGCAAAGGCTTGTTTTTGCGTGCTTTTAGCGATATTTGTCATCTCATCTTTGCCCTTTGCAAAGGGCTGAAATTCACGCGTGTGGCTTGATTTTACGAGCGTTTTCACGGGGTTTTCTCCGTGAGAATTTGAAAATTCTCGTGCTGTCTTGCTTTAAGCAGGCTGATAAGCTCTATAAAGCTCTCAAATTTCGAGCTTTTGTCGGCTTTTAGCTCCACGAGCGTGCTTTTTTCAAGCATTTGGAGCTTGTTTGCAAGCTCATCTAGGCTCACAGCCGTGTCGTTGTAGTAGAAAATGTCTTTTTCATCGATACTCACAAGCACTTTTTCTTTTTTGTCGCCTGATTTTTGGGCGACTTGGCTTTTTGGTAGCTCTACTTTTATGTGTCCATAGGCGATGAAAGTGGATATACTCAGCACAATCGCTAGCAAAACAAGCATTATGTCGATGAAAGGAACGACATTAAGCCCTTCATTTCGTGGTAAGCGTATCATAGATAGCCTTTAAAAGCTGAATTTTTCATCATTTTATCCTTAAAATTCACGCTCATCTTTGCCAAAATGCAAGCTACGCCCGTCATTTTGCGCCTTTAAATTGAGAGCTTAAAAGCGAAACCTTGCGGAGTAGGGCGTTGTAAGCCATTAGGCTCGGTATAGCCACGATAAGTCCTAGTGCTGTGGCTTTCAAAGCCAGCGAAAGCCCTATAACTATGGACTTGACATCGATATTGCCTGAAAGCCCCATATCGTAAAACACTATCATTATGCCAAGCACAGTGCCAAGAAGCCCGACATAAGGGGCGTTTGAGTAGATGATATACAGAGCCGTCAAATTTTCACTCAAAGCGTTGTCAAAATCATCTTGTCTTTGATAATCGCTCGCTTTAACCTTGCGGAAAAAAAGCAGCCGTTCAATGACACACCACACGGCGACAAACGCCATAAAGCCGAGTATCCCAAAGATGATATAGTCAAGATTTGCCTTTAATATCTCCATAAAAATTCCTTAAATTTTTGCTTATGGTTCTCAAAATTATAAACAA
This sequence comes from uncultured Campylobacter sp., assembly GCA_900539255.1. Classification (GTDB taxonomy): domain Bacteria; phylum Campylobacterota; class Campylobacteria; order Campylobacterales; family Campylobacteraceae; genus Campylobacter_D. Next base: position 5,784 of record UQBJ01000053.1, read on the forward strand.
AAAAGGTAAATTTTAAGTTAAAAATACAATGTTTTAGTTTATAACATAATTATTCTTTTTTGTCAAATTTATAATTTGACACATTTTTACACATTAGGGCAAAAAATTTAAGATTTTTGAAACTTTTTGTTAAAAATGTGTTATAATTGCCCGATGAAAAAAAGTGCGAGTTCGCACCAAACTATATATGGAGTTTTTGATGAAATTTTTACTGCCTTTTTTGTTGTTTTTTGCCTTTGTGGCGTGTTCTGATGAGAAAAAAGAAGCCCCAAGCATTGACACAGAGCAAAATGTCAGCATAGAGCAAAGCGATGAAAAAACCGAAGTCAATGACACAAATGTCCCCTTACCCGTGCCAAATTCGCATTTGCAGCCTTATCTTGCCCCAAACACAGCGACTTACGCCCTAGCCTCGCATAAGGGGGGGGGG
>UQBJ01000054.1 GCA_900539255.1 uncultured Campylobacter sp.
TACTGAGCCTTTGGCGAAGTATCCACTTGCAAAGCCGCGCTTTACAATAAAGAAAAACACACAAGCTATGAAAACCTTTTCTTTGAAACAAAAATTCAGCTCACCAAAATTCAGCATTTAAATTTGGCATTAGCGTGAATTTGCCTAATTTTCTCTCATTTTGCTTAAATTCCTTACTCAAATCCGCCCCAAAAACTCAAATTTATGCTACAATTTCTCTTTTAAATTTCGCACACAAAAGGACGAAAATGATAAGCATTCAGCTCATCGAGCATATCTTTAAGGCTGCGAGCATAAGCCGTTGGAACGATTATCCTAGAATGGCGAATTTAGTCGAACTTGACAAGCAAGCGCACAAATTCATCATCGCTTATTTCATCGCCAAAATGGAAAAAAATGTCAATATGAGGGCTATCATCGAGGGCGGAATTTTCGAGTTTTTAAGCCGAGTGGTGGTTACAGACATACGCCCTGATGTCTATCACGAGATAGTTCGGGCGAAAAAAGACGAGGTGAATTCGTGGGTTTTGAGTAAGGTCGAGCCTATGGTAGAAAGTATCGATGAGGGGCGATTTTTAAAGCGTTTTGAGCGGTATTTAACGGGAGGGGAGTTTGAAAAAGAGCGGCTCATCTTGCGTGCGGCGAGCTATTTTGCCACTAGATGGGAGTTTCACATAGTCTATCAAACGAGCAAATTTTTAGCCGACATTGACGAGATAAAGGCAAAAGTCGAAGAGGAATTAGAGGATTATTACGAGCTTATCGGGGCGCGAAAGATTGCCTTAAATCAAAAAATCGCTAAAATCGTTGATTTAAGTGGGCGTTTGCGCTTTCAAAAGCGTTGGGCGCAAACCCCACGCATACCTGAAACAGCGGTGCTTGGGCATATGCTTGTGGTGGCGATTTTGAGCTATTTTTACTCTTTGCAAATTAAGGCTTGCGATAAAAGGCTTGAAAACAACTTTTTTTGCGCGCTTTTTCACGACTTGCCAGAGAGCCTTACTCGCGACATAATAAGCCCCGTCAAATACGGCATAGACGGGCTTCACGAGCTTATCGGCGAGTATGAAATGAAACTCATCAATGACAAAATTTTGCCCTTTGTGCCGAGCGATTTTAGGGACGAATTTGCCTATATTTTGGGTATTCGCAAGGAACAAGGCGAAAACGGGGGCTATGTGAAAAACGAGTTTGAAAACCGCACCTTTCGCAACCGCCAAGCAGGGCTTTGTAGTGGGAGTTTGAGCGCGTTTAATGAAAACGAGGACGGCGCGATAGACGGCAAGGCGCTTAAATACTGCGACAAATTCGCCGCCTTTGTGGAGGCTGGGCTATCCATAAGCTACGGTGTAAAGTCCAAAGAGCTGGAAAGTGGCTTTTGGGGAATGTTTGACTTTTTCGAGCAAAACAAAACCATAGACGGCGTGAATTTTTTCGCCCTTTGCGAGGCGCTCATCAGCGAATTTAAGCTAAGCAAGCCCTAATGATACTTTGTGAGCAAAATTTAGCTGAATTTGACTTGGATTTTGGGCTTGATTTAGCAGAAAAAATCGCTAGTGAGCTTACGGACAAGGACATAGAGCTTGTCATCGTTGATGAAAATGCGATGAAAGCGATAAATTCAGCTCAAAGAGGCATAGAAAAAGCCACTGATGTGCTATCTTTTGCCTTAAAAGCCGTGCCAAATGCGGCAAATTTACCGATTGGAAGCATAGTGATAAACGCAAATGCCATTAAAGACGAAGCAAAGGCGAGAAAACACAGTAAAGAGGCTGAATTTACCTTGCTTTTTTTGCACGGCATTTTGCATTTGCTAGGCTATGACCACGAAAAAGACAGCGGACAGATGAGAGAAAAAGAAAGACAAATCATCGAAAAATTCAAGCTCCCACAAAGCCTTATCATAAGAAGTGAGAGCTGAAATCGCACTTTGGCGCATCAAAGTCCTTTGTAAGGCTGATTTACAAGCAACTCTTTAAGCGCAAGACTTTGAGACTTAGGTTCTTTAAGCACTTATCACAAGCAAACTTTACTCTTTCGTAAAACTTTTTTGGCGTAAATGCGACAATGCAAAGGCAAAAAGCGCAAAAAAGTGGCAAAGATTTGCGGAATTTCGCAAAAAATTTCTCCAAAAATTTCAAAAAATTTTCAAAAATTTGTAAATTTCGCAAAAAATTATTTTCATTTACTCTGTTATGACAACAAAATACAGCATATCAACCTAAAAAGCAAATTTACAAATTTTTCTCAAATTCTTTCTCAAAAAAAAGTTTTCATAAACCAAATTTTTGTAAAATTCAGGCATATTTTTTCAAAGTTTCGCAGTCATTGTGAAAACACACCAAAAAGGACGAAATATGGACGAAAACAAAAAGAAATCCCTTGATGCGGCGCTTAAAAGCCTTGATAAAACCTTTGGCAAAGGCACGATTTTGCGGCTTGGCGATAAGGAAGTAGAGCATATAGATGCCATCAGCACGGGTTCTGTGGGGCTTGATTTAGCACTTGGCATAGGCGGCGTGCCAAAGGGGCGGATTATAGAGATTTATGGACCTGAGGCTTCGGGCAAGACAACCTTGACGCTACATATCATCGCAGAGTGTCAAAAGGCTGGCGGTGTGTGCGCTTTTATAGACGCAGAACACGCGCTAGATGTCAAATATGCAGGAAATTTAGGCGTGGATACTGAAAATCTCTACATTTCTCAGCCTGATTTTGGCGAACAAGCCCTTGAAATCGTAGAAACGATAGCACGAAGTGGCGCGATAGATTTAGTAGTCGTTGATAGCGTGGCAGCACTCACGCCAAAGGCTGAGATAGAGGGCGATATGGGCGACCAGCACGTGGGACTTCAAGCGCGCCTTATGAGTCAAGCCCTGCGAAAGCTCACGGGCATAGTGCATAAAATGAACTGCACGGTGATTTTCATCAACCAAATTCGTATGAAAATCGGCGCTATGGGCTATGGCACGCCAGAGACGACAACAGGCGGCAACGCGCTTAAATTCTACTCATCTGTGCGCCTTGATGTGCGCCGCATTGCTACCTTAAAGCAAAATGAAGAGCCTATCGGCAACCGCGTGAAAGTCAAAGTGGCGAAAAATAAAGTCGCACCGCCCTTTAAGCAGGCTGAATTTGATGTGATGTTTGGCGAGGGCATCAGCAAGGAAGGCGAAGTTATTGATTATGGTGTGAAACTTGACATAATCGACAAAAGCGGGGCTTGGTTCTCTTACAAGGACAAAAAAATCGGACAAGGGCGCGAGAATTCAAAGATTTTCTTAAAAGAAAATCCAAAAATATGCGAAGAAATAGTCAAAGCCATACAAGGTTCTATCGGCATTGAGGGCGTGATTGCCGCGACAAATGATGAAGAAGAGGATTGAAAATGCTTGTGATTGAGGATTTAAGGGCTTATGAAGTGCTTGATAGTCGTGGAAACCCCACGATAAAGGCGCAAGTGTGTTTAAGTGATGGCAGCACGGGCGAAGCCATAGTGCCAAGCGGTGCTAGCACGGGCAGCAAAGAGGCTTTGGAGCTGCGCGATAAGGACGAACGCTTTGGAGGCAAGGGCGTTTTAAAGGCGATGAGCAATGTTAATGAAATCATTGCCGAAAATGTCATAGGGCTTGACGGCTTTAACCAAACCCAGCTTGATATGGCTTTGTTTGAGCTTGACGGCACAAAAAACTACTCAAATTTAGGCGCAAACGCTGTTTTGGGTGTATCTATGGCAGCAGCAAGAGCAGCAGCAAATGCGCTTAATATCCCTTTGTATCGCTATTTGGGCGGTGCAAACGCCAGCGTTTTGCCCGTGCCTATGTGCAACATCATAAACGGCGGGGCGCACGCGAACAACAATGTCGATTTTCAAGAGTTTATGATAATGCCCTTTGGCTTTACGAGCTTTAAGGAAGCCTTGCGCGCGGTGTGCGAAATTTACGCCTTGCTTAAAAAAGAGCTTGGCGCACAAGGACACTCCACAGCACTTGGCGATGAGGGCGGTTTTGCTCCAAATTTAGCAAACAACACCGAGCCTATCGAGCTTTTGATGAGGTGTATCAAAAAGGCTGGCTATGAAAAGGGCGTTAAAATCGCCCTTGATGTGGCAAGCAGTGAATTTTACAAAAACGGCAAATACGAAATCGAGGGCAAAAGCCTAAGCAGCGATGAGATGATAAAACGCTACGAGGAACTTTGCGCGAAATATCCTATTTTCAGCATAGAGGACGGCTTAGCTGAAGATGACTTTGAGGGCTGGATAAACCTAACCCAAAGGCTTGGCAAGAAAATTCAGCTTGTGGGGGACGATTTGTTCGTTACAAACGAGGACATTTTGCGCGAGGGCATTGTCAAAAAAATGGCAAATGCGGTTTTAATCAAGCCTAATCAAATCGGCACAGTTACGCAAACTATGCGCACCGTGCGCCTTGCAATGCGTCATAATTACAAGTGCATTATGAGCCACCGCTCTGGCGAGAGTGAGGACAGCTTTATAGCGGATTTTGCTGTCGCGCTTAACACGGGGCAGATTAAAACAGGCGCACCCGCAAGGGCTGACAGAACGGCAAAGTATAACAGAGTGCTTGAAATCGAGCTTGAAAGTGATGAATTTTTGGGAGAGAAGCTATAAGAAGGGCTGAATTTGAGTGAAGAAGCCACAAAAGAAAGCACAGCAGAGCTTTTAAAGGACTATGATGAGCGAGCGAAAAAAAGGCAGTTTTACGCCGATACGCTCAAAATGAGTGCCTATGTGCTTTTGACGGTTGTGGCGGCTTGGTATTTTGGCAATATGCTTTTTGGCAAGTCGTCTTTGGAAACCTTGCTTTCTTTAAAGGCGACAAAAAAAGAGTTGAATTCAAGGATAGAGTGGCTTAAAGAGCAGAACGCAAGGAAGCAAAAAGAGTATTTTGAGTTAAAAGGACTATACCCTGATGAAAAGTAAGTTGATTTTAATGCTATTTGTGCTGTTTGCGTGGGGCAACGACAACCCCTTTGCGCCTCCGCAATCCATCGATGAAAACGCGATTTTAGATGATTTTGAAAAAAAAGATGTGGTGTTTAACTCGGACGCAAGGCTGCTTAAAAGCATTAGCGTTACTTATGTAACCCTTGACGGCAGCGAAAAAACGATGACTTTGGACATAAATCAAAGCATTGATTGGCATCGCACCTACTCATTCATCAAAACCAAATCCCCGCAAACTACGGCTATACTTGATGTTTCTGTAACAACGCCTGAGCAGTTTAATCTCACGGGCGAGATAAATTCAAGCCTTAATGTCGAAATTCCAAACGACAACGGCAAGTTAGAAGACTTCATCAGCTTTGCAAGCTACAAAAGCAAGCTCAAACTCATCACAAAGGACGAAATCATCGGCAATTTCGCTGTGGGAAATCCTAGCAAAATCATTTTGGATTTCAAAAGGCAAACAAGTTTTAAAACCAAAACCCAACGCCTTAAAATGGGCACGGCTTTCAAAAGGCTCGACCTTGGCTCGCACAAGGGCTACTACCGCCTTGTGATTTATTTGGACGGCAAATACAACTTTAAAATTCAAAAAGATGAAAGCGGATATGTCATAAGTTTGATTTGACGGATTTAAATTTTTGATTTGATGGGCTTAAATTTTTGATTTGACGGATTTAAATTTTCGCTAAAATTTATTTATCATCGCTACAAGGCTTTTTACAAGCCTTGTTAAATCTTGCTGTCATTGCAAATAAAAAGAGCGCAAGCAAATTTTGCGCGGCAGGGCATAAAAGTTAAATTTGCGTTTGAATTTTTATGCCTACACCACGCCGTTTTTGTGAAAACAGCTCGCAATGACGGCGGATTCTTGTCATACTGATAAATTTGTCATACTGAACTTTGCGTAACAAAGTGAAGTATCTCAAAATGCTTGCCATACTGACTTGTCGTGTCATACTGAGCGTAGCGAAGTATCCATAAATTCAAAGTGCGATTTTAGTGCTTTAAGACATATCTTAAATTTCTTTGGATTT
>UQBJ01000055.1 GCA_900539255.1 uncultured Campylobacter sp.
GCGGGGGACTTCTCTCTCTCTCTCTCTCTCTCTCTCTCTCTCTCTCGTTGCTCGCACTTTTGGCACGCCTTTGGGTTAAATTAAAGGGCTTTTTTACTCATTTTGTCGTAGTTTTATTTCGTTATATTGTAGATTTTGCTTATTTTATCGCAATTTCATCTTATCTTGTCGTAAATTTTTCTTATTTCATCGCAATTTTATCTCGTCTTTTCGTAGTTGCTTTTCGTTTTATCGTCATTTTATTTTGTCTTTTTGCCTACAAAAGACATTTTTTAGGACATTGTGCTTTTTTGAAATTTTTAAATGCTTTGTTTTTGGGCTTTTTACGCTTGTCATTGCGAGCCGTTTTTGCGAAAACGGCGTGGCAATCCATAAATTTAGCGTTATTTTGGCTTTTTGGATTGCCACGCTCGCCTTGCTCGCTCGCAATGACGGCTCGTCTTGCCGTTTTAAGCCTTTGCAAAAGGCGACCAAGCGAGTTGTGGAGTGTGAAAAAATCCATAAAATTCAAAGTGTTTCTTAAAAAAATTATATTTTTGACTGAATTTTGGGCTAAATTCAGGCAAATCGCGTGATATTATCAGCACAAGAGTTAAGGCTTACTTTGACAAAATGCTTGGGATTAGGGCTAAATTTGGGTTAAAAAAGGTAAGTGAGAGTTCGTCTTTTTCGTAGTTTTGACAATACCTTTCAAATTGCTCGCTCAGCAAAAGCAGCCACTCAACAAATTCATCGCTCGCAGGTCCTTCAAATTTGCCAGCTTGGGCAAGTAAGTCCTCGCAAAAAGTGCAAAAATCCACTATTTGAGTGAGTTCAAGTCGATTTGCCGCCCATTGTAAGTTGTGTGAAAGCGTGTCAAGCTCACGCAAACCCTCTTTGTATAGCTCTTTGCTCTTGCTGATTTTGATGATTGCTGGTTCAAAATTGTCGCACAAAACCCTGAAAAAGTGCAAAAACTGCTCCACTTCTTCATCGCGAAAATTCTGCTCTAAATTCGTCAAAATGCCCATTTAACGCTTTCTCCACATTGATGATGAGCGCCTTTAAACTCATCAAATTTAAGTCATTTTTTAAAATTGTAAGCAAATTCTAGCAAAATTTGGCTAAAATTGCGTTTGAAATTTGAAAATTTAGGGCAAATTTATATGGATAGGATTGTAGAGATAGAAAAATTCACCCCCGATGAAAACTACGAAAACTCGTTGCGCCCGTCAAATTTTGATGATTATATCGGGCAGGAGAGCATTAAGAAAAATTTAAGCATTTTCATCAAGGCTGCTAAAAAGCGCGCTGAGTGCCTAGACCACATACTTTTTAGCGGACCTGCGGGGCTTGGAAAGACTACGCTTGCGAACATTATCGCTTATGAAATGGGCGCAAATATCAAAACCACAGCCGCTCCGATGATAGAAAAAAGCGGCGATTTAGCGGCGATTCTCACAAATTTGCAAGATGGCGATGTGCTGTTTATTGACGAAATTCACAGGCTTTCAAGTGCGATTGAGGAGGTGCTGTATCCAGCTATGGAGGACTTTCGCCTTGATATAATCATCGGTAGCGGACCTGCGGCGCAAACTATAAAGATAGATTTGCCTAAATTCACGCTCATCGGTGCGACTACAAGGGCTGGAATGCTGAGTAATCCTTTGCGTGATAGGTTTGGTATGCAGTTTCGCCTTGAATTTTACAGCGATAGCGAGCTTTCTACCATCGTCAAAAAGGCGGCTGTCAAGCTTGGCAAGCAGTGCGACAAAGATGCCGCCCTTGAAATAGCAAGGCGTAGCCGCTCCACGCCACGCATAGCCCTACGACTTTTAAAGCGTATAAGGGACTTTGCTGAGGTAAAGGACGAGCAAAGCATTAGTTTAGAGCGGGCGAATGAGGCTTTAAACTCGCTAGGTGTCAATGAGCTGGGCTTTGACTCTATGGACTTGCGCTATTTAGAGCTTTTAACAGCGGCAAAAAGGCGTCCTGTGGGGCTTTCTAGCATAGCGGCGGCTTTGAGTGAGGATGAAAACACCATAGAAGATGTCATCGAGCCTTATTTGCTCGCAAATGGCTACATAGAGCGCACCGCAAAGGGACGAGTGGCGAGCTTTAAGAGCTTTGAGGTGCTGAAAATTCCCTTTGAAAAGAATTTGTTTGATTAGCGGTGTTATAATTTACGAAATTTAAACGAAAGGACAAAAGATGAGAAAAAATCTTTTTCTTGCGCTAATGCTTGTGGGCTTTGCTTTTGCTGAGAGCAAGCCAAAAATTGAGCTGCACCAAAGCCCTTATTGTGGGTGCTGCGGAATGTGGGTGAAATATATGCAAAACAAGGGCTACACGCTTGAAGTGCGCAAATATAGCGATTTTTACAAGCTCAAAGACGAACTTGGCATAAAAAACGAGTTTCAAAGCTGCCACACAGGGCTTGTGGAGGGCTATGCTGTCGAAGGACATGTGCCTGCTGATGCGGTAGAATGGCTACTGAGCGAAAAGCCAAAGGGTGTCATCGGCATAGCGGTGCCGGGTATGCCGATGGGGAGTCCGGGTATGGAGCAAGGCGGCGAGGACGAGGAATACCCCGTGGTGATAATGTTTAAGGACGGCTCGCATAAGATTTATGGCACTTACAAGGGGCATAAACTCATCAAAAAGGGCTAAATTTAGCTAAAATTCACAACTTTTAGCTAGCCTTATGAAAGGTTTTTCGTCTTTTAAAAGCTGCCTTACTTTGCCGATGATATGGGCGTTAATGCCTGCTTTTTGCAAGGCGTCAAGGGCGAATTCAGCTTTTTGGGGCGGCAAGGCGCACAAAAGCCCGCCAGAAGTTTGCGGGTCGAAAAAGGCTATGTTGTCTATGCTTTGTGGCTTTGCGTTTTGGGTGCTTGTAGGCGAATTTTGGCTTGAATTTTTGGGTAAATTAGCGTTTTGGTTTGAATTTGTGGAATTTTTGCCTGAATTTTGCGTGGCGTTTTGATTTAAATTTGCGGGCGAGTTTTCGTCAAATTTGGCTGAATTCTCATCAAATTTGACAAATTCTTGCACGGCTTTTTGGTTGTTGTAAGCCCCGCCCGGGACAAGTCCAAGAGCGAGTTTTTCTCTCACACCGCTGTAAAATGGCACTTTGTCCTTGTAAATTTCTATACAAATGCTTTCATTTAGCATTTCTTTTGCGTGTCCTAAAAGCCCAAAGCCCGTTATATCCGTCATCGCAGTAGGCGCAAACTCGCACAAAATCCTACTCGCAGGCAAATTTAAACTCATCATACCAGACAAAAGCTCGTCCAAAAGCGCATTTTCAAGCTCATTAGCCTTTAAAGCCGTGCTTAAAATGCCCGTGCCTAGCGGTTTGGTAAGCACCAAAATGTCCCCAGCCCTTGCGGTGTTGTTGGCGACAAAGTTTCGCGGATGCACGCTGCCCGTTACGCTCAGCCCGAAAAACATTTCCGAGCTTGTTATCGTGTGCCCGCCCACCAGCACGGCGCCCGCTTCATCGCATTTGTCCTTTGCGCCCTGCAAAAGCTCGATAAGCACGCTTTCATCGAAATTCAATCTGTCAAAACCCACGATATTTAGGGCATTCATCGCCACGCCACCCATCGCAAATATATCGCTCAAAGAGTTCGCAGCAGCAATAGCTCCAAAATGATACGCGCTATCGACTATCGGCGTGATGAAATCAAGGCTTTGTGCGAGTGCTAACTCGTCATTGATGCGATAAATGCTCGCATCTTCGTTTGTGTTTATGCCTGAAAGCACTGCCTTGTCGGGTTTTAACAAGCCCGTTATCTTGTGAAGACTCGCCGAGTCTAGTTTGGCAGCACAACCAGCGCACTTGACAAACTGCGTCAAACGCTGATTTTTGTATATCATAAACTCACCACTTTGTCCTTGTCAAAGAGTAGATTAAGGATTTCCAGCGCGTTGCCTATGCGCCCTGTCTTTAAATCCTTGATTTTACCATAAAATTCAAGGCAAGAACCGCAATTGATGATTTCTATGCCTTTGTTTGCTAGCTCTTTCATCGCTTGGTGTGCGAAATGCTCGCTATCGGTGTTAATTAAAACCGCTTCATTTACGCACACGATGATACTTGGAGCGTTGTCAGCCTTTTTTAAAGTGTCTAAAAAGCCCATTAAGAGCTTTTTGCCAAGCTCTCCATCGCCTACGCTAGCACTTTTTAAGAAAAGGATTTTTTTGCCACTTGCCTTTTTGCCACTTTCACAGCGGTAAATTTCGCTTTCATCGTTTGAATTTAGGGCATTTGCTAGCTCTTTGTCCTTTACAACGATGATTTCAAATTCATCATCGCCCTTTTCTTTTAAAGCTGGCTCAAAGCCCTGTGAGCGCAAGAAACGGGCGACATTTTCTTTGGACGCGAGCGAATTCAGCTTTATGCTTAAATTTTCGCCGATTTGTAAGTCTTGCAAGGCTTTTTTGCTTTTTAGCACAGGCTCGGGGCAGGCTAAATTCCTACAATCAAGCTCTTTCATTGCCTTTCCTTTTTATAAATTTAGCGGCATTATAGCACATTAAAGCAAATTTTTCTCTTTCAAAATCACATACATTTTGAGCGTGGAGATGAAAAAGGTAAGTATGGCTGGTCCTAAGATGATGCCCCAAAAGCCAAAGGTTGAAATGCCCGCAAGCATAGCCAAGAAGATGAGCAGTTCGTTGATATTTGTGGGCGTTTTGACAAGCCTTTCGTTTATCCACTTGATGATGAGCGGCTTGATGAAAGTGTCCGCGACAAGCGAGATGACGATGATGGAGTAGCCCAAAATCCAAAGGGCTGAGTAAAGCCCTGACGAAGCAAATTCATAAAGGCTGAGCGGTGCATACACCAAAAGCCCACCCACAGCGGGTATGAGCGAGCTAAACGCAAACAAAATGCCCCAAAACACGCCGTTGTAGCCAAAGATACTCACGATAATGGCGAACAAAACGCCCTCAATCACAGCCATACACACCATAGAATAAAGCACGACAGCCATTACATTGCTCACTTCGCGCAGGATTTCGTCAAGCTCGTTTTTTTGTATAGGCACGATGGATTTAAGATAGATGATAAGCTCCGTGCCATAGAGATTTGCAAAGAAATAAAACACGCAAATCAGCACTATGTCGATGACAATCTTTGCGCCTGACTTGGTGAAGTTGCCCATATAGCCGAGTGCTTGCTTGATAAGAGCGTTAAAATCAATGCTCGCAGCGGTGTTTGTGCCATTAAGCGTGGCGTTTAAATCCACACTGTTGAGCGTTTCGATGATTTTAGGCTTTAAAAACGCCAAAGATTCTGGCAAGAAGTCGAATTGATAATTTTTTATCGCGGCGAAAGTGTCGATGATAAGGGCTTTGTCAAAGTGTTTTATCGCCACAGCAAGCTCCGTAACGGCGTAGGCACAAGGCGCGATGAGAAACAAAATCAGCAAGATAGTCGAGCAAAGGGCGGCTAGAACCTTTTGCCCCTTGAAAAGGTGCAAGAATTTAGCATTGACATTTGAAGTAGCCACAGCAAGCAGCGAGCCTATGATGATGACGAGCAAAAAGCCCTTGAAAAGGTAAAGCACAAGGCACAGCACCACAAGGATAAAGGCGATGATGAAAAGGCGTCCTTTTTGCACGGATTTGTCCTTTGTTGTAAAATTTGCAAATTTTAGTGCATTTTTTTAAATGTATCCTTGCTAAGATGAAAATTAGCGTGAATTTTTTGAATTTAACACGCTGATTTTTGAAAATTTAAGGCGGATTTTGAATTTAATGCTTTTTTGGGTTTTGTGAAAATTTTAGGGCGGATTTCTTAAATTTAAATGCTTTTAGATTTTGAAAATTTGGTGTGGATTTTGCATTTACAGCATACAAAAAACTTTTTTAAGATAAAATAAAATTTTATTAACCTTTTTGCGTTACGATTTTGGCGTTTTCAGAAAAATACTGAAAATTTAGGCAATTTTACAACAAGCAAAGGCAGAACAAACGAAAGGTGCAAAAA
>UQBJ01000056.1 GCA_900539255.1 uncultured Campylobacter sp.
CTTAAATTCAGCACAAAAAGCAAGCCCATAAAGAAAAAGGCTTGAAAAATCACGCTTTTAAAGGATTTTTGCATAGTTTTCCTTTGATGAATTTCACGCCTTGCCACAGCAAAATGGCAAGGCTAAACGCCCACAAATACACGCAAATAAGGGTTGTTAAAAAACTTTGCTCTGCTATAAAGGCAAAAGGCATAAGCACAAAAAGTGCAAGCAGCGCACAAAATTTATTTACAATATAAAGGGCGAGCAAAAGGGCAAAAACAAGGGCGCATTTGCTCAGCTCATACAAAAGCAAATCCCTTAAATACGCTTGTGTAAGGGCGTTTGGCACATAAAAATCATAAGGCATTAAGTCTAAATTTCCTAAAAAAATCACAAGCCCATAAACAAACAAAAGCGCGAAAGAATCAGCCTTTATGCTTAAATTTAACTCAAAATTTGCAAAATCTTTTAAAAACACCTTACACACAAAAAAGCCCGCTAAAAGCACGCACAGCACGCTTGGAGCGTCAAAAAAAGAATACATTAGCGTGGCTAGGCAAAAGCCCTTATACACAGGCACAAGGCACAATGCGCTGAAAAAGAGCGTAAGAGCGTATTTTAAGGCTAAAAATTTAGGGGCATTTTTTGCGCTCAATTCTTTGTTTTTAACTTCATTTTTGCTTAAATTTTCGCCCTTAAATTCGCTTGAATTTTGTTTTGCAAATTTACTCTCAAACGCCCATTTTAAGAGTAAATCAAAAAACCATAAAAACAATGTAAAAAGCAAAAACGCACAGCCTATCATCGCTCAGCCCTTTTCTCATCAATCGCCTTTTCAATGGCTTTAACGCTTAAAATTTGCATTTTAATGTGCTTTCTATCAAGGGTGTAGCTGATATAAAGCTTGTCATTAGGCTTGTTTGTGGTGTTTTTAAGGCTTTTATCTTGTGCTAAAAGCGCAGGATAGCTCACTTCCAAGCCCTCATCAAGGGTAAAAAGTTTTACAAATTCGCCTTTTTCTTCATCTTTTAGCCAAAAAAGACTGAGCTTTGAGCGCGGATTTTCCTTGCTTCCGTCATTGTGTATCAGCACTACTTCACTTCTTTTAAAATCCCAATCCTTATAATCCACAAAAACAAGCCCCAAAACGCTCGAACTATCATAACTTTTAAGATTTGTCGCCACAGGCTCTACAAAATAATTACCCCTGCCCGAACAAGACTGCAAAAACGCCGTGCTATCGTAGCTTTTGTGGTTTCGCAAAAAGGCAAGGCATCTTACACCGCTTACATTGTCGGCGATAATGCTTGGTTGGAGCTGATTTTTAAGCAAATTCAAGCGTTTGGTGTAGAGCAGCTTCGCATTTTTGTCAAAAAACGCTACAAGGGCGTATTTGCGGGCTAACTCGTGGTAAATAGGCAAGATAAAACCGCCATCATCAAGCAACACAGCAGGCGCTCGCACAAGATGAGAAAAATTCGCAAACGCGCCAAGTTTCAACTCGCCCTTAAATTTAGGGCGCAAATTCTCATCAAATTCAAGCTGATAAATCTTGCTTGTCGCCCAGCCGCCAAGGCTTACGCCCACTACAAAAAAATGCACCTTGCCCGCTAAGTCCCTAAACGCCACAGGATTTCCCAGCTTTTTGATGAATTTTCCGCTCATCTTTGAAAGCGTAGGCGCGTCTAAAATGCCCTTTGGCTCGCTCCACGCATTTGCGCACTCATCATAAAAACTTTGATAAATTTTAACATCACTTGCACCCTCACGCGTGCCAGCAAAAAAAAGCGCCATTAAACCGCGCTTTGTTTGCACCAAAGTGCTTGAATGCACGGCTTTTGCGGGCGAATTTATGAGTGAGCTTATCGGCGCAAAATCCGCCCCACTTTTCGCATTATCATACTCCATAAAGGCTTCATTTTCGTAAAAGTGGCTTTTTATAAGGCTTTGATAGCCTGCTAAAAGGACAAGACAAAGCGCACACAGCACAAAGACTAAAAATTTTAAAAATTTCAAAAACACCTTTAAAAACTCCAAACTTTGATAAAAAGCTAAATTCTAGCATAAAAGATTAAAGCTAAATTAAATTTATGGATTGTCGCGCTCACTCTATGCGCTTGTTTGAAACGACAATGGGTGAAATTTAAGGCAAATTCACACAAGAACTTGAAATTTGGCTAATTTACAAGGCGAAAGATTTTAGCTTTTTGGGTTGTAAAGTTAAAAGCGACTAAAACTAGCTGTATCAAGCTTTTAACTAGCTTTCTAAAAACTAAAAGCCGTTAATCCTTGATGATATAGCCGTTTTTAAATATCCACCAGCTCAACGCTTTGGCTCGTTTTAAATTTTCAAACAAGTTTTTTGCAAGGCTTTCATCATCATTTTGCGGCTTTTTATCCTTAAAATACTCTATCTTAAAGCCATCATAAAGAAAGCGTTCGTTTGCTACGAGCTTGTAGCCTAAGGCGTTGCGCTTTTCAAAGGCTTTTTTGTAGTCATTGCTTAAAAGTGGCGTGCCAAAACTTGCGTATTTGTAGGCATTTGGAGCGACTAGCTCTGTGATAGTTGGCGTTATATCAATGTGCGAACCGACATTTGCCAGCACTTTTGGCTTTAAAATGGGCGAGTAGATGATGAGCGGAATTTCATCTTTGCTTGTTTGCGTGTAAAATGAAGTGCCGCCGTGGTCGCCTGTGATGATGAAAAGGCTATTTGGCAGCACTTTGCTTGTTTCTTTCACAAAGCGAGCCAGCATTTTATCTTGGTAAATAAAATGCGAAAAAATCCGCCTTACATAATCATCTTGGGGCAGTTGTTTTGCTTTTAAGAATTTATCGATTTTATCATAATCTACGCCAAATTGCTCCACAGGCGCGTCCCAAGGTCCGTGATTTGAAACACTCATCACCATAGCAAAGCTCTTTGTGTCTTTATTTGCAAGCGTGTAATCCTTGATAAATTCGTAAAGATAATGGTCATAAGCTCCCCAAGCTCCCTCAAAAGGCGGTGCAAAGCCTTTTTCTTTGGCAAATTGAGTGATATGGTTGCTGAATTTTATCTCATCAAAGCCTTGCGAAATGGCGTAATTGTCGATTTTATGCCAAGTGCCAGAGCCTCCATAAAAAAAGGTGGTTTTGAAGCCTAAATCCTTGAAAATATAGCCAGCAGACATTTTAAACACGAGATTTTTGCCTACGCTTAAACTCAAAGGAATTTCGATTTGAAAAAGCCCGCTGATTTGCACATCAAGGCTTTTCATCGTAGCATCGGCGTTTTGCACGAAAACGCTTGCCCTGTAAGCACCGCTTTGTTTGATAAATTCAAGCAAATCGCTTTTTATGCCAAGTTCTTTAAAGGTGTTTTCGTCCAAATGCCACGCGCTCAAACTCTCCGCGATGATATAAAAGATATGTTGAATTTGGGTTTTGCTTGGATTAGAAACTTGCTTTTCTAAAAGCTGAGTAAGGTTAAATCCCCCCCCCCCCAT
>UQBJ01000057.1 GCA_900539255.1 uncultured Campylobacter sp.
TTAAACGCTCGGTGTTTTCACGCGCTTGCTCTAAAAGGCTCTTTTGCGGAGCTTGACTTTGTGAGCTTGAATTTGGTATAATTTCATCGCTACTAGGCATACGGCGGCTGAAATTTGGTTCAGAGGCGTTTTTAGGGCGTTGGCTGTGGGATAGTAGCACTTCTTTATTTATTTTGCCTTTACCTTTCCACATATCAAAGAATTGTAACTTGTTTTGTCCGCTTAAAACTTCCTCGATAACAACATAATATCCATTCACTTGCTTGGCGTAAAGTATGCGGTTATTGTCTTGCACTACTCTTAAATCGGGCTTTTGCGTGTATTTTTCATAGTCTGCTATGTCGTCTTTTGTGATGGCGATTTGCCCGCGTGCGTTTTCTACCGCTTCATCGCCGTGCCTAGTTAAAGCGTGTTTGACATTTTTAGCTTCAATCTCACGCGCTAGGGCGTAATTGCCTTTAAAATCAAACTCGCTTTTAAGTTGTTCTAGTTCTGCGCCTTGCACTTTTGAGATTAAAATTTTATCTTGTGGATTTGGATTTGTTAAATCCCATTTTTCTATATTTTGCTTTATCTCATTGACACTTAAAGGCTCGCTTAAAGTGCTTTTTGTGGGTAAATCGTTGATGATTTTTTCAGCCAGCTCGTCCATTTGCGCTTCGCTTTGTTGCACTTCGTTTGTGATTTGTCGCAAACGCTCGCGTGTTTGTGAGTTTAAAGGCAAGTTGCCCTTATCTAAATCAAAGTTAAGTTTTCGGCGTAAAGCACTTATGCTTGGGCTTTCATTAAGGGTTTTTTTAAGATAATAACGCAAGGCAGCGGCTTGAATTTTATCATTGCCGATAAATTTATCGGTTATAAAAGGAATTCTAGGCACAAGGCGAAAAAATCCGTCAAACATTGTGGCTGTGGCGACATATTTAAGCCTTGCGTCTAGGTTTGGATTAAGTCCTGTGCTGACTTTTGGTTCGCTTGCGGGGTTGCGGGTAAGGTGCGCTAAAACGGCATCGTTTTTGAAATTTTTATGCCACGCACTCACTAAATCGATATAATCTTTCGCCTTTGCGCGTGATATTTTACGATAAAGCTCACAAATTTAAAGTCTTTGCCCTAAATTTAAGCCCTCACTCCATCACAAGTCGCATAAGGTAAAATTCCTCGCCAGCGGTGATTTTAAGCGTGTTTGCCTTGCATTTTGGGCAGTAAAATGAACGCCCGTCAAGCTCCCCACAAAAGCCGCACGCACATTCGCCAAAAAGTGGCTCATCTTGCATAAAAAGCGTGGCGTTTTCGCACATAGTGCCTTGTTTAAAGCTCTCAAAACACAGCCTAAACTGCTCCTTGTCTATGCCGCTTAAAACGCCGATTTTCGTGTGAATTTCGCCGATTTTCGTGGCGTTTTGCTCTCTTGCGCTGTCCTCGCAAAGCTCGATGAGTGCGGCTACTATGCTTAACTCGTGCATTTTTGCGCCTAACAAATTCGCGGCAAAAGCTCGCCCTTTGGGGCTTCTAAAAAGCGTTTTGCTCCATAAGCGTTTTGCAAAATCACGCGCGACTTGCGATTTTCCAGCACTTCGCCGATAATGCTTGCGTTTTTGTTGAATTTTTGCAAGATTTGCAAAGCCCTTTGCTCGTGCGCTTTTTCCACGCAAAGCACGAAAGTGCCTTCATTTGCCAGCTCATAAGCCTCATAGCCAAAAAGCTCACAAATGCCCTTAACTTCATCTTTTATGATGATTTTTTCCTCGAAAATCACTATATCAAGCCCACTTTGCCTAGCCCATTCGTTTAAAACCGCGCTTAAACCACCACGCGTGGCATCTCTCATCGCCACAACCTCGACATTTTCACGCAAAAGGCTCATCACTTCATCTTTCAAGCACTTACAATCGCTCTTTACGCTCGCTTCAAGTGCGTTTCTTTGCACCAAAACCGCCGCTCCGTGCCGTCCTATGTCGCCTGAAACAAGCACAGATAGCCCTTGACGGATATTTTTCGTCTCACAAGCCCTAATTATACGCCCAAAAGCTGTGGTGTTAATATAAATTTCATCGCCCTTGCCCTTTGGCACGACTTTTGTATCGCCGCAAACAACCTGCACGCCAGCCTTGTCGCACTCTTTTTTTATGCTTTGTGCTATTTTATCGAGCTTTTCTACGCTCAAACCCTCTTCGATGATGAATGCAAGGCTTAAAAATTCAGGCTCTGCGCCAACCATAAGCACATCATTGACGCTCCCACAGACACACAGCTTGCCGATATTTATTTCATCGTCCAAAAATATGGGGCTTAAAGTAAAAGAATCCGTGCTGATAGCGAAT
>UQBJ01000058.1 GCA_900539255.1 uncultured Campylobacter sp.
TGCTGGTTAAGCAAAGTGTGATATAATGAGCGAAATTTTAAGGGAAGTAATGAGCAAGGCATTTTCAAAACAAACAGCACAAGCAAAGCCTTTAAATTTAAGCCTAACAAGTCGCACGGACAAGGCAAAATATCTAAATTTAGAGCTATTTAATACAAAGACTGTTGATTATTCGTGGTCATTTAGCGATAAGAGTCAAAAAGACACCGCTTACATTACGCATAGTTATTATACTTATCCAGCAAAATTTATCCCACAGCTTGCTTCAAGACTCATTACAATGTATAGCGAGCCTTTGGATTTGGTGATTGACCCTTTTATGGGTAGTGGCACGACTATGGTTGAAAGCCTTGTTAATCAACGCAAATGCGTAGGCGTGGATATAAATGAAATCGCCTACCTTGTCGCCAAAGTTAAAGCCACGCCACTTGACACACAAAAATTACAAAAAGAATTTGACAAACTTGCCTTTGACTTAAATGCTAAAAATTCATTATTTTGCGAAGAAATAAGCGACAAAATATCTTTTGAAACAAGCGCACAAGAAAGGATAGATTATTGGTTTAAGCCTAAGCAAAAACAAGAACTTGCAAACATTCTCACTCACATTTTAAATATCGCTGAGAAAGATTTACGGGACTTTTTTTTGGTAGCTTTTGCCCAAATTCTTAAAACTTGCTCGATTTGGTTGCAAAAAAGTATAAAACCCACAAGAGATTTACATAAAAAAGAGGCTGATTGCTACGCTTTGTTTTTAAGTCAAGCCAAAAAAATGCTCACAAAACACACACAATACAACGCCTTACTTGATGAAAAAGTGCGCTTGAATGTGAATGAGTTTTTAAATATATCTTGTGCGGATTGTAGGGCGTTAAGCGTTGAGGATAATTGCGCTCGACTCATCGTTACAAGTCCGCCTTATGTAACCAGCTATGAATATGCTGATTTGCACCAACTGCCAAGCCTTTGGTTAGGATTTTTGCGTAATTTAAGCGAATTTAGACAAAAATTTATCGGCAGTAGCTTTACACAAAAATCAAATTTTCCCTTGCAAAGCCTTATTGCCGAGCAAATTATCAATCAACTTAAAGGCAAAAAGGCTGATGAGGTGCGAAACTATTATGCTGATATGTTTCAATCTTTCACGCAAATGCACCGCGTGTTAAAGCCCAAAGGCAAGGCTTGTATCGTCATAGGCAATACGCAGTTTAAGGGTGTAGATATTTTAAATGCTGAGGTTTTTTGCGAACAAATGCAAAATATAGGCTTTAAAATCCACGACATAATCCACAGAGAAATTCCATCTAAAATGCTTCCTTCAACAAGAGATGCTAAAAGTGGGCGTTTTGCAAAAATTCAAAATACCGATAAACTCGTCTATCCTACCGAATATATTTTGATAATGGAGAAAAAATGACAATTGAAAATTTAATCCAAATTTATGAAACTAAAAAGCAAAAATACGGCGAACAAGCCTATAAATATATCTCTGAAATCTTTGACGAAGCAAAGCAAATACACAAAGAATTTGCCTTGCAAAGAGGCTTAATCGACACCGAGCAATCGTGGCGAGCCTTTAAGGGCAAAAATTTAGAAAAACTTATCGAATATATCATTGTTGATAGCGTGCGAAATTTAGGGCTTGAAATCATCAATGGCAACAAATTAGAAAAAAGCAAAAATTTACCCAAAAATTTGGAAATTATCAAACGCAATCTTTGCGTGGATTATGGCGAATTTGGAATGCACTTGCCTGATGTTGATATGGTAATCTTTGAGCCAAAAAAATGCAAAATCATCGCTGTGCTATCAAGTAAGGTTACCTTGCGAGAACGCATAGCTCAAACAGGGTATTGGAAACTCAAACTACTTGAATCAGCCCTTACAAAGCATATTAAGGTCTTTTTTATTACGCTAGATGAAGATGAGACTTTATCATTTGCTCGTCCAGCTAAAAAGGGTCGAGCCATTTGTGAAGTGGATACTGATGGCTGTTATATTTTGAGTAATGCCCATTTTGAATCAAGCAATAAAGTTAAATTGTTTTGTGATTTTTTAGATGATTTGAAAAAGATTTTGTAAGGCTTGGTCGCCACAAATAAATGCTCGCGCTCATCATCTTTTTACTCACGCTTTTGGGGATTTTAACTCGTCCATTTAAGCT